>JAUZPZ010000183.1 GCA_030705675.1 Bacillota bacterium | reverse complement strand
GCGTCCGGAGAGAGAATACCATGTTCAATCAGCGGATAGACAAGGGCTATAAATCCGCTTGCGTGGCAGCCCGGAACAGCTATGCGCTTTGAATACCGGAGCTTGGCGGAAATATCGCACGAAATCTCAGGGAAGCCGTATGTCCATCCATCCAGCGTACGGTGAGCCGTAGATGTATCAATCACAACGACATTTTCATTTTCAATAAAAGTTACAGCTTCTTTTGCCGCGTCGTCGGGCAGACATAAAAAAGCAATATCACATGAGTTAAGAGTCTGTTTTCTTATCGCGGGATCTTTTCTGCTTTCTTCGGGGAGTGTAATCACTTCGATATCATCCCGCATCCCCAGTCTTTCGTATATTCTCAGACCTGTTGTACCTGCTCTGCCGTCAATAAATATTCTCTTCATGTTCCCACATCCTTTTAATAAATATAAAAACTATATGAATAATTATACAACAAAATGAGTGCAATGTAAAGAAGAAAATAAGAGATAGACAAAATTTTGTCTATTAGTACAATAAACACAAGAAAACACAATATAATTTGTGCAGTTTTAAAAAAATATTCAGTAAAACACGCTGCATAAAACTCAACCAATATTCATTATTTATTCTAAGGTATAAGAGTTTGAGACACATTTATATGCAAGGTCTTTGAAAGAAAATATTCCAATAAAGTCATTCCTCTACTATTTTATGTATTCGTATAAAAATATTAGCCAAGATATTTAGCGTCAATAATCTCGTTTACCATTTTGGTAGCATATTCAGGCGAAAGATCGCCCAGCCCGTGAGTTTTACCCAACTCAACGGAATATTCTGATAAAGGGATCACCTGAATGCTACGTTGATGAGAAGTATAATAATTTATAAGCGTGGTAAAGCGTACATTTTCGATTTTTTTATTTTTACCCTGTTTCACGAAATCAAAAGTGATCATTCCTTCAATCATGTTTGGCATTTGCGATTGGGCGGAAATGAAATTTCCAAGCGAATATACAACCAAGGTATTTTTTATATATTCAATGGGCTGAATCACATGCGGGTGAGTGCCTATTACAGCGTCTGCACCGTTGTCCGCAAAGATTTTGGCAAGCTCACGCTGACGCGCGCTTACTTCAGTGCTGTTCTCAATCCCCCAATGCACAAGCACTACAACAAAATCAGCATGTGCGCGGGCATATGCAATATCAGTTTTGATTTGTTTTTTGTTATTTAAAACGGGTATATAATATTCACTTTTTAAGGGAAGAGAAAAGCCGTTTGTAATGTCTGTATAATTTACAAACCCCACCTTTATACCATTCACCTCGCGCACACCAAAGTTTGGTTCTCCCTTTTTGTATATTCCCACGGCGGTTATACCTTCTATGCTTTTATATAGATCATATGCACTTTGTATGCCGGAGACCCCTTTGTCGAAAGTGTGGTTTGTCGCCTGTGAAAACACGTCAAACCCAATATCTTTCATATCATAAATGATTTCCTGGGGCGAATTAAAAAGAGGGTATGAAGAAATTCCGAGCTTTGCGCCGCCCGGAATGGTTTCCTGATTTATATATGCAATGTCGGCAGACGCGATTTTATCCGCTACATGTTTATACATTGGTTTAAAATCGAACGCGTTTGTTCCATAACCGTTTCCGCCCGCGTATCGGTTTGCCTGAATATATACGCTGTCATGTATAAGGTTGTCACCTACACCTAAAAAAGAAACACGTGTTTCAGGTTCAGGCAGGGAAGTAGCAGAAGGTTTTTCGGGCTCGGGCAAAAGCTGCCCCTGCTTCTTTGCGCATGAACAGAAAATAACAGATATTAAACAAATTAGGCAAAAAAACTTTTTCATTTGTATACTCCAAAATACTTCAAAATACTTCAAAATTCCCTATAATAATAACATGAAAAGCGGGTAAATGTCAAGTGGTTTTTATGCCCATCTTTATAGCTTTTGAAGGCGGGCATAAGAGCAGTACAAATAAAAAAGTCAATTGAAATTGACTGAGAGTGATGACAAAGTCATCACTCCGAAAGAAAAGCACGCCCTGCTACCACTTTTCTTTCGAACAAGAGCTTACGCTCACGCACGGCTCACCGCCGCAGCTCTTGCAAG
>JAUZPZ010000182.1 GCA_030705675.1 Bacillota bacterium | reverse complement strand
TCTGGAGGACATTCCCAAATCACAAACGCCTTCTATTGCGGAAGATATTCCGGCAGAAGATCCGTTTTGCTGGATTTCAATTGTAACGTTGGGATTTAATTTTTTATATTCATCGGCAAGCACTTCCATTACAGGTGATACCGAAGTAGATCCGGCAAGAGAAATCTTTCCTTTAAGTCCTGAAGCTTTGTAACTTTTGCCAGCTTCAACACTTATATATCCTTCCTTATCAATGATTTTCTGACCTTCATCGCTGATAATAAAGTTAAGGAAATCCTGAGCAAGTGCGCTTAAACTACCGTCTTTGTAGCAAACATTGAACGGTCTTGAAATTTTGTATTTTCCCGATTTAACATTTTCGGTAGTTGCTTCGGCTCCGTCTACAAATACCGCTTTTACATCGCTTGACAAAGAGCCGAGAGAAACATATCCGACAGCGTTCTTATTACCGCTTACTGTTGTAAGCATTACCGATGTGCTGTTTGTGATTTCCGCTCCGTCATAAGTTGCGTCATTGCCTCTATCGTCCGTGATTTTCATAAGTTCAACAAAAGATCCTCTTGTTCCGGAACCGTCTTCTCTTGATACTACCGTTATTTCTCCGAGACCATTGCCTTTTTTTGTTTTGTCAGCGTTTCCCGCACTCTTATTTGCTCCGCACGCGTAAAGCAGTGATACTGAAAGTGCAACGGTTGTTAAAATGCAAATTATTTTTTTCATAAAGACTCCTCTTTTCTTTTTAATTTTTTGTTTTTACCATGGTACGAATAAATTATAACATCATAAATGTTAAATTTGCTATCCAATAAAAGTAAAATCCATGTAAAATTTTTATTATGGTTAACTTTGTGTAAAAAAGAGTCTTTATATTTTAAAGCTGAAAATACTGTGCACCTATAAGAATATGGAACGCAATGAGCAGTAGCACCCATATTCGCGAAAAAAACCACTTTACATACTTGCCCTGTTCTCTAACGCTATCTTCCCAAATACGTTTTCGTGCCGCCTCTATAATCACAAGTAATCCAATAACAGACAGGCACAGCATTACTTTCGAAAAAACATTTTCGCTGAAGGTTCCGCCAATCATATTTATCGTGTTAAAAAGTATATGCATTATTATTGAAGGAAAAATGGAATTCGTATATACGCACACACAGCCAAGCACAATACCCGCCATAAATGCCATGGGAATTTGAGTAAGTATTCCGTGCATCATCGCAAACAATATCGCCGAAATAAATATAGCGCTTCGGTTTCCGTATTTTTTCATTTTTCCAAGAATAAATCCGCGGAAAATGAACTCCTCTATAACAGGAGCCGCAAGGCACACATACGCCCAGTAAATCACATTTGCCGCCCCTTTGTAATTCGGGTTCAAAACCGCATTCGCATTATAAGAAACACCAAAGTATTTCAATATAATCAATATTGCCATATATACATAGTTTCCGATATATACCGCAAAGAATAATGCAGGTACTCCCTTTACTACGGTTTTTGCAAGTCCTTTTCCGTAACGCATCTTTTCTTTAAGTGCACTTGCAAAGCTTTTTCTATATATTATACAAAATGTAACTAAAAAAGACAATACCACCGAGGCGGTTGAAATTAACACCCCTATCCAGTCGCTATTATTATACATTTTATATGATAAAAAATTTATATTAAAATATCCCTTATAAATCAATAGGTTTATTGCGGACAATGCATACTCAAAAAAAATCTCGAGAATAATGTACGTTAAAAGCGTAAATGCACATGCGGACGCTTCTTTTTTATATAACTTACCAATATCATTGTCATAGCCTATTATATTTTCTTCCAAACAATCACCTCATCTAAGCTGCGCAATTACAGCCATTCTTCCTGTATCTGCTCCGCACGCCCGGTGCGAAAAATATTTCCTTGTATCACAACAAGTACATTCTCCCGATACCGTAATATTTTTTTCACTTACTCCCGCGCGTAAAAGATATTCTTTATTTGCTTCTTTTAAATCTATATAATATTTATCCGGCTTTTCTCCTTTTTTTATACATTTATTTAAACCTGTGTTTTTAAATTCAATCATTACATCTGTCCCTACCTCGAAATGGCACACTCCTATACATGGTCCTATTATCGCATGTATATTTTCTTTTTTGCACAGGTAATCATTTATCATT
>JAUZPZ010000181.1 GCA_030705675.1 Bacillota bacterium | reverse complement strand
TTGTGAAAGCATAACTATTTTTGACTTTGAAGTCGTGCCAGAAGTAAACAGTAACAGAGCAAGTTTATCCGCATCGGAGTCCATTTCGGGCAAGATGCCCTTTTTGTATCCTTTTTCGAGTAAATCGTCAATATTTTCAAAGCCTTCATCAGCATTAAAACAGATGTTTTCACGTCCCGTGTTTCTTTTTGCAATTTCCGAATAATCTTTGTCAAATATCAATGTGTCCGCGTTTATTCTGTCCATCTGTTCCATAATCTCAGTTTCTGAAAGACCCTTGTCAAGAGGTACGGCTACGGCTCCTATATAGGAGACAGCAAGGAGGGATAAAATCCATTCATAGCAGTTTTTGCCTATAACCGCAATTCTTTTGTCCTTATACCCTTTTTCGTCAAATACTTTTCCTAGCGCCCTTACATCATCATAAAACTTTTTATAGCTTATATTTATATATTTTACACTTTTTTCTTCCTTTTTCTTAACAATAAAAGCGCTTTTTTCACCATTCCGCCGCGCCGCCTGCCTGAGTAAATCCCCGAAACTTTTATATATCACTGCTATTCCTCCTGCATTTAAAGTCGTTATATTTAGTTTATAAAACCATATTAACATATTTCGGAAACTATGTCAATCTTTTTTTACACAATTTGCCATTTAACTTTATTTATGAATAATTTTTTTTAATCTGCAAATAATTTTTTTAACCATACTTCGTAATTTTTATGCATTTTGCCAAAACGAACACAACTTTTGTTGAATTTTCGTCATATTGACTATTGTAAGTTACACTAAAAGAGTGTATAATTAAATCGAAATAAGATATGTTAGTACATACCGAAAATTCGGAGGGATATAAATGAATAAAAAAATTATATACTTTGATCACGCGGCAACTACTCCTGTCAAACCGGAAGTGCTTGCGTCAATGATACCCTACTTTGTTCAGCATTACGGAAATCCGTCATCCATCTACGGAATTGGAAGGGAAAATCGTGAGGCGGTTGAAAATGCGCGTGCAAAAATTGCGGCGGGCATTAATGCAAAACCGAATGAAATATATTTTACAGGCTGTGGCACCGAGGCGGATAACTGGGCAATAAGAGGCGCGGCGCACGCATATTCAGCCAAAGGACGTCACATAATCACATCCGCCATTGAGCATCATGCTGTGCTGCACACATGCGCGGCACTTGAAAAAGAGGGCTTTGAAGTAACATACGTAAAACCCGATGAATATGGTATAGTACACACTGACGATGTTGAAAAAGCTATTCGTCCAGACACTATCCTTATATCAATAATGTTTGCAAATAATGAAATAGGAACTGTTCAGGATATTGCCGCGCTTGGCAAGCTTGCCCACGACCACGGAATATTGTTTCATACCGACGCTGTTCAGGCAACGGGGGCAATTCCGATTAATGTAAAAGAAATGAACATAGATATGCTTTCCATGTCTGCCCATAAGCTGTACGGGCCCAAAGGCGTAGGTGCTCTTTATATAAAGACCGGCGTAAGACCCGACATATTTATGAACGGCGGCGCTCAGGAGCGTAGCCGGAGAGGCGGTACTGAAAATGTTGCAGGTATTGTCGGATTTGCAAAGGCTATGGAAATAGCCCAGGATGGGATTGAGGAAAAAGCCGCTTATATAACTACAATGAGAGACTATCTTATCCAGAGTATTGAAGATAAAATTCCATATGTAAGGCTTAACGGTCATCGGACACAGCGCCTGCCTAATAATGTTAATTTTTCTTTTCAATATATTGAGGGAGAGGCATTGCTGCTTAGCCTTGATTTAAAAGGAATCGCCGCGTCTAGTGGTTCCGCTTGCACATCCGGCTCGCTTGACCCATCACACGTCCTGCTGGCAATAGGTCTTCCACATGAAATCGCGCATGGTTCTCTCCGTCTTACAATAGGAGAGGAAACAACGATGGAGGATATTGATTACGTAGTAAACAGTCTTGTCGAAATTGTTGACAGACTTCGCAATATGTCTCCTCTTTATGAGGTAGTTTTAAAATCAAATAAGTAAACATAGGAGGTTTTTACAATGTATACAGAAAAAGTAATGGAAGAGTTCAGCAACCCGAAAAATGTAGGTGAAATAGAAGACGCAAACGCTGTCGGTGAAGTAGGAAACGCTGTTTGCGGCGACATAATGAAAATTTACATGAAAATCAAAAATGACGT
>JAUZPZ010000180.1 GCA_030705675.1 Bacillota bacterium | reverse complement strand
AGAACCGGGATTTTCTTATAAAGAAACAATTGCATCCGGAACGGGGGCTGCAGCCCACGGAGGATACACGGATATTTGTTCAATGCCAAATCTTGTTCCCCCTCCTGACTGCCGTGAAAATATCAGCGTGCAGATGGATATTATAAATGACAGCGCTCTTATAAAAGTTTATCCATATGGCACAATAACCAGAAACCAGGTGGGTATCCAGTTATCCGACATGGAAAAAATGCAGGATCTTGCAATAGCCTTTTCCGACGATGGACGCGGCGTACAAAATGAAGATATAATGCGCCTTGCAATGCTTGAAGCAAAAAAATATGACAAAATTATAGCCGCCCATTGTGAGGACAACAGCCTGCTGTGCGGCGGATATATAAATGACGGCGAATATGCCCACAAAATGGGTCATAAAGGCATCTGCTCCAAAAGCGAATGGAAGCAGATTGAGCGTGACCTTGGGCTTGCAAAGGAAACCGGCTGCAAATACCATGTATGCCATATCTCAACCGAAAAAAGTGTGGATCTTATACGCCGGGCGAAATCCGAAGGTGTTGATGTAACCTGCGAAACGGCGCCCCACTACCTTACTCTTACGGACAATGACCTTCAGGAGGACGGACGTTTTAAAATGAACCCGCCCCTTCGGAGTGAAAAGGACAGGCTTGCGCTTATAGAAGGTATCAAAGACGGCACAATTGATATGATCGCCACCGACCACGCCCCCCATTCCCTTGAAGAAAAATCAAAGGGTCTCAAAGAAAGCCTTATGGGAGTGGTGGGTCTTGAAACCGCTTTTTCGGTATTATACACGCACCTTGTAAAAACCGGCATTATAACCCTTGAAAACCTGATTTCACTTATGCATTCCAATCCATGCAGCCGCTTCGGCATCAAAGCCCCTTTTAAAATATACAGTCCCGCAAATTTCACCGTGTATGACCTAAATGATGAATACACTATAAATTCTTCTTCTTTTTTGTCAAAGGGGAAAAGCACTCCTTTTGAGGGAATGAAAGTAACGGGCAGATGCAGAATGACCGTATGCCGCGGCAAAGTTGTCTGGCAAATATAAAGGAGATTTAAAATGGAAAAAAGCATTTTCGAAATAATTGAGAATAAAAAAATAGCAAAAGATATTTATTTTTGTACTCTGCACGGTGATACTTCCCATATAACCGCTCCCGGGCAGTTTATAAATATCGCACTCGACGGTAAATATTTACGCCGCCCCCTTTCGGTATGCGACTATGACGACAAAAGCGTTACCGTAATTTATAAAATCGTGGGCGGTGGCACCGAGCAAATGAGCAAAATGAAAAGCGGCGAAACTTTGGACGTGCTTACCGGTCTCGGAAACGGGTTTGACGTGTCAATGTGTGGAAAATCCCCTCTGCTTATAGGCGGAGGAGTCGGAATTCCCCCTATGTACCGCCTTGCAAAAGATATAATACGCACAGGTGTAATTCCCGCTGTTGTTTTGGGATTTAATACCGCAGGGGACGCCTTTTATATTGATGAGTTTAAAAAACTCGGCGCATATGTACATGTTGCCACAGTAGACGGAAGTATAGGCACAAAGGGGTTCGTTACTGACATAGTGAAAAACCTTGAATATACATATTTTTATACCTGTGGTCCCCTTCCTATGCTCAAAGCTGTTTATAATACCACATGCACCAGCGGTCAGCTCAGTTTTGAGGAACGTATGGGATGTGGTTTCGGCGCGTGTATGGGATGCAGCTGTAAAACAAAATACGGCAATAAGCGTATTTGCAAGGATGGCCCTGTGCTGCAGAAGGAGGAAATAATATGGTAAACACAAAGGTGAATTTGAGCGGTCTTGAGCTTTCCAACCCTATAATTCCCGCAAGCGGTACATTTGGCTACGGATGTGAATTTGCAGAAATTTACGATATAAACTTACTCGGTTCCTTCTCCTTCAAGGGCACTACAAAAGAGCCGCGTTTCGGCAATCCTACCCCGCGAATAGCGGAATGTTCCTGTGGTATGATAAACTCTGTCGGACTGCAAAACCCCGGAATAGAAAAAGTCATAAGTGATGAGCTTCCCAAATTGAAAAAATGTTTCAACAAACCCGTAATTGCCAATATCAGCGGTTTTTCCGTCGATGAATACAAATACTGCTGTGAAAAAATAGATAAAGAAGATCAGGTAGGACTTATTGAAGTAAATATAAGCTGT
>JAUZPZ010000018.1 GCA_030705675.1 Bacillota bacterium | reverse complement strand
TATTAGAGGGTTTTAATGAGTAATATTACACAAATATTAATTGGCATAACAATTCCTTTTATAGGAACTGCACTTGGTTCAAGTATGGTATTTTCTCTAAAGCGAGAAATGAAGCCGTTTGTACAAAAGTTTTTGCTCGGATTTGCTTCGGGGGTAATGATGGCTGCTTCCGTTTGGTCGCTGCTTATACCGGCAATCGACATGGAGAAAAAATATGGTGGCATCTCATGGGTACCTGCCGTAGTGGGTTTTCTTCTCGGAATAGGTTTTTTACTGCTGCTTGACAGCGTTATTCCCCATTTGCATATAGACTCCGCCAAGCCTGAGGGCAAAAGGTCCAAACTGGAGAAAAACACTATGCTTATCCTTGCGGTTACTCTTCATAACATTCCCGAAGGTATGGCGGCAGGCGTTGTTTTTGCGGGAGTATTTGCCAGCAGTTCCACTATTTCGCTTGCCGGAGCTTTCGCGCTTTCAATAGGTATTGCCATTCAGAATTTCCCGGAGGGGGCAATAATTTCCATGCCCCTTATAGGAAACGGGGTACGCCGTAGAAAGGCGTTTTTATATGGCGTATTATCCGGAGTGGTCGAGCCTGTGGGCGCAATAATCACCATACTGCTCACCTCGCTTATAATTCCCATATTGCCCTATCTTCTCTCCTTTGCCGCCGGCGCCATGATATATGTCGTGGTCGATGAGCTGATACCCGAAGCACAGTCGGGAGACCATTCCAATATCGGAACTATAGGTGTCGCAATAGGTTTTGCCCTGATGATGTTATTAGATGTTGCTCTGGGATAAAACTTAAAAATACAGCTTGAAGAAACAGAATAAAAAAATCTCTTATTCTATGATAAAAATTACTGCCCATGGGTTTTTACGCTCATGGGCAGTAATTTTCGGTTGGACTGTTGTGATACAATCCCTAACTTTTGCGGCTTTTCACCTTTCTAAGAGTAATGCAAAGTCATAAACGACGTCATTTTACCGTGAAATGCCTCTATTGCTTTATCCGCATCTTTAGGCATAATGTAAGCTGTTTCCGACGAAGCCACCTTGTCAAGATATTCAGGCAGCAAAAAATCTGAGCGGGTACCTATCGCTTCTATTAATATGCCGTCGCCACGCGCTTTCACAGCCGCGTCAATCATAAACTTTTTAGCCGCGTTACTCGCATAACCTTTTCTGAAAGTATGCTCGTAATAATCGATCATACGTGTTTCGGCTATCTTCTGGTCGGTCGAGAAAAGCATAAGCTCTGTCTGCGAATTGTCGAAATCTATACTGTCGAGCTTTTGTCCGGCTATACTTTGCTGCCAGAACTCATCATTGTAAACAGGTTCTGCCGAGGCTGCTTTAGGTGGTGTTTGCGAATACTTCCATATTCCGTCTGACTTTACAAAATGAGGACTCTTTTTATGATAGTAATAATTCGCGGCAAATCCTATATGACCGTTTGACCAGTAATAGCCGCTTAGGGTGGTGTAATTGAAAAGGTTTGGGACAACGGGAACACGAATTGCGCCTCTGCCGCCTGTGGCGTCAAAATTATGCCATTCTCCCGCAAAAGGATTTATTGAAAGTTTCGCGGTCGCTTCTTTAAAAAAGGCTTTGCTTTGGGACAGCGCCCTTAATTTAAGAGCTACAATCTGATGGGATGTAAAATTTTCCAAATTGTAATTGTCAGGATCGATCCCTTCACAAATTAAATCTCTGTCCGTGGTTTCAGCTAAAATTGACTTATACTTCACAAACAGGTGTCCGTTTGTCTGAATAATAGAAGCCGAATTAATACGAGCGGGAATATTTCCCTGATTATAATAGGCAAAAAAATTACTTGACGCGGTGCTCTCACCGTCTGTTATAAACAGTATGACCTTGTTTGCTTTAAAGGGCACACCGGCGAGCAGTTCATGCGCAAGCATAATCCCCGATTGACAATTTGTATTGTCATAGCGGCTGATGTTTTTTAACATTTTTAATATATCCTCTTTTGTGCTGTAAAAAAACAAAGTTTTATCTTTGACACTGTTATAGTTCTTCAAATAAATCATCGGCTGTGTAAGACTCCATTCACTTGCGCCGATATAATAATCCGCAACATATAAACCGTTTGCTCCGGAGACGGCAGGGTTTGGGTTAATCAAAGATGCGAATTTCCCCATTCCGTCCGTTGGAATAACATGTACCCTTGCGCCGTTTCCAAAGCTTACAAGGGCAATATGTTTTTCTATCCCACTATACGCCGGTGCAAAAATCACATCTAAATATCGCCGGATCATCTGCTCCGCCACGCTGAATCGGGAGGCGTTTATGTCCGCAGAAGCCATAGACGCCGTAGCGTCTACAACAAAAACAATATAAAGCGGATACGCGGCTTTTTCTTTATCGACATCATTTGGAATTTGGAGATTGTCTCGGTTTACCGTATTAAAACCATTAAAATCCGACATTTATTTCATCTCCAATCATACGGGAAAAAGGTCATTTTAAAAAGTTTATTAAAATTGAGTTTATTATATCATAAAACTAAGCTGACATAAAGAATTGTGGTGCTGCAGCGGCAGCAGGAGGAGCTTTGCTCCGACAATAATTCTTCTGATGGCTTAAAATCTTTGATTTTAAGACTATTATATCATAAAACTAAGCTGACATAAAGAATTGTGGTGCTGCAGCGGCAGCAGGAGGAGCTTTGCTCCGACAATAATTCTTCTGATGGCTTAAAATCTTTGATTTTAAGACTATTATATCATATCTGTAGGGAGTTTTTAAAAGGATTTTTAAAAACTCAGAAAGCGACAAGCTATAGTAAATGCTACTTCTCTGCCTGTGTCGCTTTTATTATTGTAATTTCACAATTTAATCTTTACTATAAACAACACTTTTCCCCGTACAAATTTATAAATTCCGACCGCATCTTTTTTAAAACAGTCATTTAATTTTACTGCTGCGGCAGATTTTTTATTGTATCGGAAATTTCCCTAAAAATCTATTCGTATTTCCTAATACCAAGCTTTACACTTGTTTATTATTTAAAAAATTGCCGGTATTTTTTAAACAATGTTTTTACATTCAATGCTTAAATTGCCGGGAATATTTCAGGTTTTATATTTTTTAGTCACCGTAAAAGCTATTTTTGCAATCAAATTCACACTCAAACAATTCAAGTTTGGCATGAAGTATTATTTCCAACTTTGAAATTGTACTAACCATAGCTTCTACTGATTTATTCACTTTAAGCAATTCGCATGGAGTAACACATCTCATTGCGATAACTGCCTGAATTTTTTCGCCTTCAGCATTTATAATGTGAGATAATGCCGTCTCCTGCAATGCAACAGATTCTATCAAATCGGTAATTGCCTGTTCTCTGGTACCCTTTCCGGGACAAATGATTGGCATACTCATAAATATCACCTCTATTACAAAAATTATGATCAAAGCATGTACTGCTTCAAATTTATTATATGTTAAAAGCTGTCACATGTTTCAATCTAAAGTTTCCTTATTTGATTAATTTGCATATACTAAATTAAAAACCCTTGCTATTATGCATATTTATAATGGAGGAAAATTTTTATGGAATATTTAGAGCCTTATAATATAATAACTTTACCGTCAGACTGCTGCAAGCGGTACAGCGGGATAGCCTTTGACGGCTGCTTCTTTTACGTAACTCTCCCGCAGGATTGCAGTATTTATAAACTCGATAAAGATTTTAAATACATAGATTGTATAAAAACCGGAAAACCCTATTCAAACATCTGTTACGATAATACCGAAAACTGTTTTTGGGCTTCCTCGGTTAATATACGCGACAGAATATATAAACTTGACTGCAAGCTAAACGAAATTGATTACCTTGTTATTTGCCAGATTGACTCTCTCTGTTCGGCGATTAAAGGTCTTTCATATAATTGTTTATCAAATACCTTGTTTGTAGCTTTCGATGAAAACATTCTGGAGATTTCAAAAGACGGCTGCCATGTGGAGGTAATTAAAAAAAGCTGTGTGGGAGCGTTTACAAGTGTTTTGTCAATTCCTCCTTACTATGTTACTGTTAAACAGTGCGGAAAAACACAGGAAATTTCACTTTATTCCTGTGACGGATGCTTTATAAAAAGCTTTTGTTTTCCCATTGCCTATATTGCAGAGGATATACTGCTTTACCCGTGCATAGACAAGGATAAATCCGTAATTAAATTGATTATATTGGCGACAAAGCATTTCTGCTATCCAAAAATTCTTCTTCTTACAGTAAATATCTGCGACGCGGAACTCTGCTGCTGCAACTATGACTTTTGCTGCCAGTCATGCAATGAAGACACCTGCAAATATATAAATGACCTTATCGAATCAATAGCTCTTGTGGAAACCGCTTTGTCACACATTTTAAATGCGGAAGGCGAAAAGCTTCAAAAGGCTGTCGAAGTTTCCGAAGATGTATGTGAATTAATGGATATAAATAAAGTTATTAATAAAACAATAACCAATATAACTCATCTGGAACAAATACTTTACGCCAAACTTGATGTGGTAAACGAGATGCATCCCTCGGAATGTGGCTGCGAAAAAAAGAAAAATAATAAATGCAAATCCCCTCTTTCATAATTTTATGAAGCAGCTTGGATAGTTCAAAAGCACTAAAGCCCGCAAAGTGTGGATTTCACCTCACTTTGCGAATTTTAGTGCTTTATACGAATTTACTGACGCTTGGAGTATGTGTACTGTCCATAGGATAGCACAACCGACAAACGCAGCAAAATATGTTCTAAAAATGTGATTATTTATTTAAAATATATATCATTAGATTTAAGTATCCAGCGAAAGTCACCCATAGAAGATAGGGCACTTGCAGCCATGCCGCCACTTTTGATACTTTTGAAAACTCGTATATCATCAATATAATAAGCAGCCACAGCAGTATAAGCCATATAAAGGCAAACAGATATGCCTGCATATTAAAAAATATGATACTCCAAAAGAAATTTACTACAAGCTGAACAGCATAAATAAAGAGTGCCTTTTTTTGTTCGCCACCGTCTTTTGTATATACCATCGCACTGCTGATACCCATCAGTATAAACAATATCGTCCAGACAATAGGAAATAAAGCGGATGGCGGCGCAAGGGGCGGCTTATCTATTCCCTTATATACCATCATGTTGTTTCTTGTCAGAAACGCTGATAATGCGCCCACTCCAAGGGCAATGGCTACTCCGATAATATACGGTTTGATTTTATTCCACATAAATTTTCACTCCTTCGCTATATTTTATGCGTAATATATGAAACTCATACAAAAATACCGTATTATTCGCCTGTTTTCCCGTAGCCTCTCCGCTAATTTAACCCTAAAAGTAACTGTTACCATTTCCACAAGGCATGAAGTAGAAACAATCTACATTTCTATTTCAATTGCTATCTAAAAAAACGAGCGTTTTTATAGGATTTAAGTATCCTATAAAAACGCTCGTACTGAAAAGTTTAATAAAAAAAGATGCTTTTATTTTTTAAAGTATATTATAGGGAATTTTATATTTATACCGCATCTCCCCGTGCCACCTTGCCGGGGTTCAATATGTTTTTCGGGTCGAAAACCTCTTTTATTCCCTTAATAATTGACATGTTCACACTGCCAATGGATTCTTCCAGATAGCCAATTTTTGCGTGTCCGATTCCGTGTTCTCCGGATACCTGTCCGCCCAATTCCTTTGCTTTGACATACATAGCGTGCATTACACTGTTCAGCCTTACGGTCCATTCATCCTTCGGCAGTTCATCCCGGCATACATAGACGTGCAGATTGCCGTCACCTGCATGGCCGAAACTGCGGATTCTCACGCCGTATTCCTTCTCCAAGCCGCTTACATACTTTACAAAATCAGCAATTCTGTTTCTCGGCACAACAACATCGCACTCGTCCATTTCAGGCGTACTGCTTTTAATTGCTTCCAGAAATGCCCCTCTGGCACTCCATATAGATTCCTGCCTCTCCTCTGTATCGGAGATAAACACGTCAATTGCTCCGTTTTCAAGACATATGTCGGCAACCGTCTGGTATAAGTTTTCAACTTCAGCTGTTGTCCCGTCCACCGTAATCAGAAGATACGCGTCAGAAGTCTTATCGGGGAATTTTTTGCCCAAATATTTTTCTGCTGCCTCGATAACCTCTCGTTGCATAAACTCAATCGCGGTTGGAATTACCTTAGCTTTGATTATTTTCGGCACGGTATTGATGCAGTCCTCCAGTGCTTTAAACGGCACAAGTAGGCTCAGCGTACGCTCTGGCGCGGGAATCAGCTTCAGCACCAGCTTTGTGACAACCGCAAGTGTTCCCTCCGAACCAATCAGTATATCTTTTAGGCTGTAGCCCGAGCTGTTCTTTGATACGTTGCAGCCGAATACCGTAATTTCCCCGCTCGGCAGAACCGCCTCTATTGCCCGAACATAATCTCTTGTTACACCGTATTTTACCGCGCGCATACCTCCGGCATTGGTCATCACGTTGCCTCCGATTGTTGCGCTCTTTTCGCCGGGGTCTGGCGGATACAGATAGTTCTGCTCACATACCGCCTGCGCAAGCTCCATCAGCAAAACACCAGGTTCTACCGTAACGGTGAGATTTGCGTGGTCAAACTCCAGAATATGGTTCATTCTGGCCATCGACAGCACAATACCGCCGTTTACCGGCACCGCGCCACCGCATAAACCCGTTCCCGAACCGCGCGGTGTAACCGGGATATTGTTTTCAAAAGCGTATTTCATTACGGCAGAAACTTCTTCGGTACTCAGAGCTTCGACTACCACTTCCGGCATGAATTTGCCGTATTCCTGCATTTCGTCATGGCTGTAATCCTCGTTAATCTCACTGCCGGCAAAAACTCTGTCAGGTGCCAGCATTTTTTTGAGAATCTCAATTCCACTTTTATCAATTCGATTATATTTCACAAGACTGCCTCCCCATTGTTCAGTTTATCAAGCATTGCGGGCACAATCTCATATATATCGCCTACAATACCGTAATGTGCGATCTTGAAAATCGGAGCGTTTTTATCCTTATTAATTGCCACGATGCAGGCGGACGATTTCATACATGTCGCGAACTGTATTGCACCCGAAATGCCGCAAGTTATGATGAGCTGGGGCTTGACAGTCCTACCGGATAATCCGATCTGCTTTGTGTAATTTGCCCATCCAGCTTCCACCAAAGGTCTTGAGAAGGCAGTCTGCCCTCCAAGCCGTTCTGCCAACTGTTCCAGCATGGCAATATCGTTCTTACTTTTCAGCCCCCTGCCACCGGCAACTATAATGTCGGCGTCACAGATGGAAGGCTGTGTTTCTTTTTTGATTACGTTGACAACCTGAATTTTCGACTGAACGCCGTGCGGTATATCCATCATCACTATTTTGCCCGACGAACCATCTGTCTTTTCAGCTTTATCCATTACCTTATATCTCACGGTGGCGAACTGTGGTCGCGTGTTAGGCGTAATAATTTGCGCCATGATATTACCGCCAAATGCCGGACGCACCTGTATCAAATCGGTGTTTTCACGAACGTCAAGGAACGTGCAATCGGCAGTCAACCCTGTACGGAACCGTGTGGACAGTTTGGGTGCGAGTGAACGCCCAACCGATGTACCGCCCACCAATACGATTGATGGTTTCACTTCTTTAATGCAGTCCTCAAAAACATCCGCATAAATATCACTGCGAAAATGCTTAAGTTCAGGGTGATCGTAAATATATACCGTATCACAGCCATATTGCAGTAGCTCTTTCGCGCTCTTTTCATTTCCTCCGATAAAGACGCAATAAACCGGCTGATGCAGCTTTTGCGCCAGTTCTTTTGCTTTTCCGACCAGTTCAATCGTTACAGGATGGATATCGCCACAGTTATGTTCCACATACACCATGACGCCTTTCCACATATCCTTATTCACATTCTTCTTTACCGTTTCTTCAAAACGTATTGCTCCTTTGGGGCATGTCTTAACGCATATTTTGCACAACTTGCAGGCAGCGTTAAAATCAATCCCTTTCTCATTTATTTCAACAGCAGAAAAAGGACAGCTTTGCGCGCATTTTCCGCACCGATCACACAAAGAGTTATTGACCGAAAGTTTACTCAATTTTTATCAATCCTTTCCCTTTTCAAATTAATTTCCTTGTTTGAAGCAACTGCAGCAAACTTTCTGCCTGCTCATTTCCGTCGCCCTCGAGCATTAACTGCTCTACGTTGGATTGTGGAGAAAAAATCCGCTCCACCTTTGTGGCCGAACCGTTTAGGCCGTAATGTTCAGGATCTTTATCACTAAAATCATTAAGCGTTAGTTTTTGTACAAGCTTTCCGGCTGAAGCAAGCTTTCTTTTATAGGAAGGTAGCCGCGGCTGCATAATATCCTTTTCAACTGTAATCAGGCAAGGATACTGTAAGCGCACCGTCTCGGTACTGTCTGGCAAATCCTGTGACACCATAATACCGTCTTTATCAACATTATCAATCGATTTAACCCACGCCACATGTACCATGCCCAGCAATTCCGCAAGCGCGGGGCCAACCTGCGCCGTATCCCCATCCGTAGTCTGCTTGCCGCAGATAATCAAGTCAAAGCCCCCCAGAGCTTTCACCGCCTGCGATAATGTATAAGACGTAGCAAGGACATCTGCGCCCCCAAACCGTCTATCTGTAACAAGGCACCCATCATCTACGCCCATCATGTAGGCTTCTGTTATAATTTGCTCTGCCTGAGGAGGCCCCATCGTAAGTGCTGTTACACTTCCTCCGGTCTGCTCCCTGACCTGTAGGGCCGCTTCAATGGCATAGAGATCATACGGATTAATTTTGCTTTTCACACCGTCACGCTTTAATACACCAGTTTTCTCGTCTATCTCTACCTTATTCGTTCCGGGCACCTGCTTGATGCACACTAAAATTTTCATTAAACCACCCTTTCTCCTATTGGTCTTATGGTCTGACCAATGAGATTAAAAAAAATATAAATCGTCATTATACCATTAAACATTCCTTACAAAATCAAGGTGAGAGGCCATCCTCTCGGCAGCTTCCTGCGAATCAGTTTATATTATATTCTATATCACATTCTATACAAATGCAAAAATTCCTTCTTTTATAAGCTTATATTTTTATTTTTTTTGTTGAACTCCATTTATCGTTCCGATTTGTCTTTTCTTTGTTGCTATTTCTTAATTTCAAATATTGAATATCTTCCTGCTATCATAATCTTTTCAGTATTTATAGTCCCTTGCTTTTATAAGGATTTGAATACATAAAAATCAAAAATATTGCCGTACATAGGCACTCCTAAGGGAAATCCCAACTTTTCCCCGAAATGGGGGTTTCACTTTCCGCAAGAGGGGTGCATAATTTTTTGATACAAAGTTTTCAGGGTATCTTTTTACTGTTTTAAAAAGTCATACACGTGAAAAAAGCCTTATAATAAGGCTTTTTTTCACGTGTTTAGCGCTGTATGCGCTTACATATTGACTTCTTTTACAGCAAATCCCTAAGGAAGTCTACAACAACTTTCGCAGCTTTCAGACGATAATCCGATGCAAAATGGTCGGTTTCTAATGAAAGTGACTTGAGCTTTGTACCGCCTTCTGCGCGAATGGCATTTTCTAAAGGCACACAATGATAACACGGTGGAGTATGAATATCGCGCGAAGCCTCAACGCAAAGAATCGGCTTTTGGGCAAGACGGTTTGCAAGAGACTCCAAACGAAATTCCTCACTGTGTTCTTTAAGCTCTGCAAGAAAGCCTTCCTTGCTTGCACCTTGAAGCCAATCGGCGCTTTCTTCGAGCAGATTTTCAATTCTTTTAAGCTCAAAAGAGTTTTCCCGTCCAATTTGCCAAATTCTCCCGATGTCGCATGGCATCATTAAAACGGCGCCTTTTATCTCTTTTCTTTTGGCAGTGATTTGACTGCAAACAAAACCACCCATGCTGTGGCCGACGGCGAAAATATGTTCTTTATCAAAGCCAAAAGATTTGTCATTCAGAATATAATCCAGCACTGTGTTGGCGTCATCAAGGTTGTGAGTAAGCGCATAGTTACCGTCACTTCCAAAGCAACCGCTATAATGGAAGGTAAGTACATGGAATCCGTTTCGGCGAAGTGCCTGCGCAATATCCCCGTTTTGTTCATTACCGGGAATTCCGTGTAAAAGCAATACGGTTGGATGAAGCCCTGCGCCACCCGAATTATAAAGAGTTGCTAATAGCTTTCCACGCGTACCCGGAATTTTGATACCGTAAACACTCGGTCTGAATTCGTTGGTCTGATAGTGTATTTCTTCTATTGGAAAATCTGAGTTCATGACTCCCTCTCACCCACTCTTTCATTGTCGGTACTCATCGCAGGAATGTATTTTCCAATGCCCGCTTCATAAAAGGCATTCTTCACAGCAAAACACATTCGTTTGTTTTCGAAGTTTTGTAATAATGCGCTTCTGATAATATTCATCATTTCAATTACATTCCTTATAGTCCGACTTGCTTTACATATATAACCTATATGTTTTGTATTCTATTATACATAACAATTATAAGTTTGTCAAGAATTTAATTTTCTTTTTAAGAAATAATCAGCGATTGACTTAAAATATTGAATTTTAGTTTTACAAAAATATTAACCAATATTTTTTGAAAAAAGGGTTGACAAAACAAAAACTATGGAATATAATGTATACATACTTGTTTAGTATGTTTATATGTTTTAATATTTGTAAAGGAGATTTGTAAAATGAAAACATTTGATAAAATCACAGACCTAATTGGTGGTACTCCGCTTTTGGAGCTTACAAACTATATCCAAGGCAATGAACTTGGCGCAACTATTTTTGGTAAACTTGAATACTTCAACCCGGCAGGCAGCGTAAAAGACAGAATCGCAAAAGCGATGATTGAAGATGCGGAAACCAGAGGAATTATAAATTCGGATACCGTTATAATTGAGCCGACCAGCGGAAACACGGGAATCGGACTTGCGGCTGTTGCGGCATCAAAAGGATACAGAATCATCCTCACTATGCCTGATACAATGAGCATTGAACGCCGTAATCTTCTCAAGGCCTACGGTGCGGAGCTTGTTTTGACCGAAGGGGCAAAAGGAATGAAAGGTGCGATTGCGAAGGCAAAAGAACTTGCCGAGGAGACACCGAACAGCTTTATACCGGGTCAGTTCACTAACGCCGTAAATCCGGCTGTACATTTTGCAACGACAGGACCTGAAATCTGGAATGACATCGACGGCAAGGTTGACATTTTTGTAGCAGGTGTTGGAACCGGCGGAACAATTTCAGGTGTCGGTGAATACCTTAAGTCAAAAAATCCCGGCGTGAAGGTTGTTGCAGTTGAACCGTCTGGCTCCCCTGTCTTATCAAAAGGCACACCCGGCCCGCATAAAATTCAAGGTATCGGTGCAGGATTCGTACCTGATACACTGAATACTGACATTTACGATGAGATCATTGCCGTTGAAAACGAAGATGCTTTTGAAACGGGAAAAACACTTGCAAAAGGCGATGGACTGCTTGTTGGTATTTCTTCTGGCGCAGCTGTATATGCCGCCACCGTGCTCGCAAAACGTCCTGAAAACAAAGGGAAAATCATCGTTGCACTTCTTGCTGACACCGGTGAACGTTATCTTTCAACCCCTATGTTTGCCGATTAATATTATAATT
Source organism: Bacillota bacterium (assembly GCA_030705675.1). Lineage (GTDB taxonomy): Bacteria > Bacillota > Clostridia > RUG12999 > RUG12999 > RUG12999. The sequence continues at coordinate 11,124 of JAUZPZ010000018.1, read as the reverse complement.
GATGAGGGATTAATTATGAAAACACTAATTTCAATTTTAAAGAAATATGTTATAACAACCGAAAGTTCTACTTACGCTCCCGGCTTTTCCGCCATGGCTGAAAATTGTTGTTGCTGTCCTTGTTGTATTGATACAGGTGGCAGCGGTTTTTCCATGCAAATTACCGGTCTTAGATAGGAATGTAGCTCGGTATAAATGAAAAAAAGACTCCGCCTGTTTTTCTGCGCAAGTCCAATGGCTGATCGCAGAAGATATGTCGGGGTCTTTTTATATTCCAGAATGAGAGGATATTTATGATAGATATTAGAGAAAGTATGACGGCAAAGCTTTGCTCGTTTGCCCGCGCATACCATTCCAATTTTGCAAAGAAAAAAATATTTGACGATTATCTCGCCTACGATATGATGGGAAAAGAGGAATATGAGAGTATCGGACAATTGATTATGCATGATTTTAATATTGACTGTTTAGATAATAAAAATGAGTTTCAAAACGAGCAAATTCTTCCGGTGCTAACAAAATATATTTTGCCGATCCCGCTTTCGCGCGTTGCTTTCGCAGAGAAAGAACTAATCAATTTTGCGGCGCAAAACGGTATATGTCAGTACGTAATCTGTGGGGCCGGAATGGATACCTTCGCTTTCCGAAATGAAAATTCAAATATTCATATTTACGAACTGGATCATCCACATACACAGAGGTACAAACTTAAAAAAATTGAAGAGCTTGAATGGATTATCCCCAAAAATGTACATTATGTTCCCGTGGATTTTTCTAAAGATGATATGGTGGTTATTTTGAAGGAAGTAGGATTTAATACCAATATTCCGACGTTCTTTTCTATTCTTGGTGTTACCTATTATCTGACGCTTCCGATATTTGAAAAAACTATCGAGAAAATTTCTTATTTATCCAGATCGGGTAATGAATTTGTTTTTGATTTTCCGGATGAAGCTGCTTTTTCTGAAAATAGTGCTTTGCGTTTCCGTCAGTTGTCTGAAATAACGGCAAAATTCGGGGAAACAATGCTTCATGGTTTTTCAACAGAGAAAATCCGCCAAACATTGGAACGACATGATTTTGGGATTGTCATCCATGAAACACCGGATATTATTCAGGATAATTATTTTACAAACAGGACAGACGGTCAAAGAGCTTTTGAAAATATTCATTTTATTAAAGCGACTAAAAAGGAGAGTAAAGAAATGAACCAAACTATTTTTACATCAGAGTCAGTTACAAAGGGTCATCCTGATAAGATATGTGACATAATTTCAGATTCAATTCTGGATGAGTATATAAGCAAAGACCCGCTTGCTCGCATAGCAGTGGAAACAGTTGTCAAGAACAACACGGTTATTCTTGTCGGTGAAATATCATCTTTTGCGGAGGTTGATATTGAATCAGTTGTTCGCCGGACTATAAATGAAATCGGTTATGACCGCCATGACCTTGGATTTGACGGAAATACCGCTGAAATTATCATCCGTTTGGATCAGCAGTCCCCTGATATTGCACAAGGTGTCGATGCTGCATTGGAAGTGCGTCGTACAAATGGAGAAGCGGAACTTGGTGCCGGTGATCAGGGAATGGTGTTTGGGTATGCAAGTGATGAAACGCCGGAACTAATGCCGTTACCAATCTCTCTTGCACAGAAGCTGGCAAAAAGACTTACGGACGTCCGTGAGGATGGTACTCTTTCTTATCTTCGTCCGGACGGAAAAACGCAGGTTTCGGTCATTTATGAAAATGATCTGCCTATTGGTATAGATACTGTTCTCATATCTGCTCAGCATGATCCCAATATTCCTGAAGACACAATTCGTAAAGACATTATAAAGCATGTGATAAAGCCAGTTATTTCGGAAAACTGGATAACAGAAAAAATAAAGATTCTTGTTAATCCCACCGGTCGGTTTGTTATTGGAGGCCCGGTCGGCGACAGCGGACTGACCGGTAGAAAAATCATTGTGGACACTTACGGCGGCAGTGCGCACCATGGTGGTGGCGCATTTTCCGGTAAAGATCCCACCAAGGTTGACCGCAGCGCAGCTTATGCAGCACGGTATGTCGCAAAAAACATCGTGGCCGCCGGACTGGCAAAAAAAGCAGAAATCCAAATTGCTTATGCAATTGGTGTAGCATTTCCTGTTTCCGTCAATGTAAACACCTTTGGAACCGGAATAATACCGGATTCAGTTATTCAGAATGCAATATCGGATTTAGTTGATTTGCGTCCGGGTTCCATCATAAAAAAACTTGATCTTCGTCGCCCAATTTATAAAGAGACCGCGGCATATGGCCATTTCGGAAGAAATGAAATCGGTGCAACATGGGAGATAACAGATCTGGCTGAAAAATTAAAATCATATGCACAGGCAGCAAACGAAAAGGATAACAGGCCCCGCAGTTAATCACGATAATCCGGAAAAAGAAACTACAGTTTTGTTAAATACAATAATTAACAAAATTTTAAAACAATTATTATATAGGAGGTTATTATTATGTCAAATTATAAATCTATTGAATCAGCACTCATTCATGGTGGTACTTACGGCGATAAACTTACTGGAGCTGTCAATGTTCCAATTTACCAAACATCCACTTATGAGCAGCAGGGACTTGGGCAAAACAAAGGTTGGGAATATTCTCGCACTGGAAACCCTACCAGAGCGGCACTTGAAGCATTGATTGCGGAATTGGAGTACGGCAACGCCGGCTTTGCTTTTGGCTCCGGGATGGCGGCAATAACTGCCGTACTAAGTCTTTTTAATTCGGGCGACAAAATCATTATTTCAAGCAATGTTTACGGCGGCACATTCCGTGTGCTGGATAAGGTGTTCAATAATTTCGGAATTACCTATTCTATTGAGGATACGACAAATATCGAAACTCTTGACAGCAAAATCACACCGGATGTCAAAGCAATTTTTATTGAAAGTCCGGCAAACCCGCTTCTTACAATAACAGACCTTGCGGCAGTTGCGACGCTCGCGAAAAAGCACGGTATTTTGTCGGTTGTTGACAATACATTTATGACTCCTTATTTGCAACGTCCAATAGAACTTGGTATCGATATCGTCATTCACAGCGCAACCAAATATCTCGGAGGTCACAGCGACCTGGTTGCCGGTCTTGTTGTGGTAAATGATGAAGAACTGGCGCGCCGCCTTGCGTTTATTCAGAACGCAACCGGTGGCGTTCTCGGACCTTTTGATTCCTTTCTTCTCATAAGAGGCATCAAAACGCTGGGAGTTCGTATGGACCGTCATGTGAAAAATGCGGAAAAAGCAGCGAAACACCTTAAAAATCACAAGGCTGTAAAAAAGGTATTTTATCCGGGGCTTCCTGATGCGCAGGGCTATGAAATCAACCGCAAGCAGGCAAAAAACGGCGGTGCAATGATTTCATTTGAACTGTATGACGGCTATAATATTGAAAAATTTTTCTCATCCTTAAAGCTGGTCGCACTTGCAGAAAGCCTTGGTGGTGTGGAATCCCTCGTATGCCATCCTGCAAGCATGACCCATGCATCAATTCCTTATGAAACAAGGCAGAAAGTTGGTATTACCGACGGACTGATACGGCTTTCCATCGGAATTGAAAATATTGGTGACATATTGTCAGATATTGATCAGGCAATAAAAGAAAGTGAGGAATAAGCTATGCGTTATTATGAATCAATGCAGGATATGATCGGAAATACGCCGCTTGTTAAGTTTAATAATCTTGAAATTCCGGAAAATGTAAATCTCTTTGGAAAGTTAGAGCTTTACAATCCTGCCGGAAGTGTAAAAGACCGTATCGGAAAATACATGATAGATGATGCGGAGAAAAGAGGAGAGTTAAAGCAAGGCGGGACGATTATTGAAGCGACTGCCGGAAATACAGGACTTGGAATTGCTTTTGCCGCGCTGAACCGCGGTTATCACATCATCTTTATCGTCCCGACGAAATTTTCTCAAGAAAAGCAAACGCTGATGCGTGCGCTCGGTGCCGAAATTATCAATACCCCTCGTGAAGAAGGCATGCTCGGAGCGGCAAAAAAAGCTGAAGAATTGCGGGAATCCATACCCGGCGCAGTATCACTAAAACAGTTTGAAAACAAATCAAATCCCCTTGCACATTTCGAAACAACAGGGCCGGAAATATACCGAGATTTAGAAGGAAAAATCGACTATATTGTAGCGGGTGCCGGAAGCGGAGGAACCTACACCGGTGTAGTAGGTTACTTAAAAGAGCAAAACCCGAAAATTGTGGGTGTGCTTGCCGACCCAATTGGTTCGACTATGGGCGGAGGTGAGCACGGCGATTATGATATTGAAGGAATCGGAAATGATTTTATAGCCGATACAATGGATATGTCGTTGGTGGATAAAGTGGTGAAAATCAACGATGATGACGCCTTTTGGGGTGCGCGGCAGCTGGCAGCAAAAGAGGGAATTTTTGCTGGTTCCTCTTCCGGAGCGGCGCTTGCCGCGGCAAAAAAACTTATCAAAACCGGCATAAGCGGAAATGTTGTTATTATACTTCCTGACCGTGGCGACCGGTATTTCAGCAAAAATCTGTACTTATAAAAGTTTTTCCCGAATATTTCCCGTGTTAACTTGACAATCAAAATGTTATATGATATAATATATTAAACATATAAAAATTATAGGTAGATGTGATATTATGAAAACATATAACAGCAACAATATTATGATGTGCATGTGTAAGATGACGCGGTTTTTAGGAAACAGCATCGTCCCGTTTTGCATGCCGTAATGAAGCTTTATGGCACAATTGGGTAACTGATTCTTAGGAGCCGCAGGATATGCGGCTCCTATTTTTGTATGCACGACCGATATATTGAGATTTTATAAAAAATAAAAGGGGATGGGAATATGACTCTACAACAAATATATTATCTTATCACAATTTCCGAAGCCGGTTCACTGAATAAGGCAGCTGAAATCCTTTATGTTGCACAGCCATCACTGACTAGTGTAATAAAGGAGGTTGAAAAGGAAATTGGCATAACAATATTCAATCGCAGCGGAAAAGGCGTGACGCTGACAGGCGACGGGGCTGAATTCTTGCTATACGCCCGTCAGGTTTACAGTCAATATGATGTTTTGCTTGAAAAATTCGGTAAAAGCGGAAACCTAAAGAGAAAATTTGGCGTTTCAACTCAGCATTACTCCTTTGTAGTCAAGGCTTTCGTCGAAATGGTAAAGTCTTATGATACCACTAAATATGAGTTTGCCATACGCGAGACAAAAACGCGGAACGTCATTGAGGACGTCAGTACGTTGAAAAGCGAAATTGGGATACTTTACCTGAGCGATTTCAACCGAAAAGTAATCACAAAACTGTTAACGACGCATAATCTTGAGTTTTACAAGCTGATTGATTGCAAAGCTTATGTCTATTTGTGGAAGGATCACCCGTTGGCAAAAGAAAAATCAATTCATTTTTCTCAGCTTGACGAATACCCTTGCCTTTCATTTGAACAGGGTGACAACAGTTCCTTCTATTTCGCCGAAGAAATTCTGAGCACGAATGAATATCCGAGGATGATCAAGGCTTGCGACCGTGCGACTATGTTGAATTTAATGGTGGGTCTTAATGGCTACACTTTGTGTTCCGGAATCATCTGCGAGGAACTGAACGGTACTGATTTTATCGCGGTTCCCTTTGATGCCGATGATTTAAATCCAAACAGCTTGATGGAAATCGGCTATATTGTCAAAAAAAACACCTTGCTCAGTCATATGGGCAGCATATATATTGATGAAATTAAAAAATATCTTGGAATTTACACCAAAGGAGATGATACTCATGCCAATCAGAATAAATGAAAATATGCCGGTCGTAAAAAAACTGGAGAATGAAAATATTTTTGTTATGCCGGAGGGCCGCGCCGCCCATCAGGATATCCGGCAACTTCATATTGCAATTGTTAATATCATGCCGGAAAAAGAGTCTACCGAACTACAGCTACTCAGGCTGTTATCCAACTCTCCTCTGCAGACAGACATTACTTTTGTTAGGCTTGATTCCCATTGTTATAAAAACATTTCTGAAGAATATCTACAAAATTACTATAAGGCGTTCGCGGAAGTCGATACACAGTTTTTTGACGGTCTTATCATAACCGGCGCTCCCGTTGAAAACCTGCCATTTGAACAGGTAGATTATTGGCAGGAACTTTGCGATATAATGGAATGGAGCAAAGAACACGTTACCTCTACTATGTATATTTGTTGGGCGGCACAGGCCGGGCTTTATCATCATTATGGATTACAAAAATATCGTTTTGAAAATAAGCTTTCCGGAATTTATGAACACAAATGTATTTATCAAGATGAAGAATTAACACGTGGCTTTGACGATGTTTTTTATGCACCGCACTCCCGTTATACAGGGGTACACAGCGATGATATAAGAAACCATCCTGAACTTAAAATTCTTGCAGAATCACAGGTTGCAGGTGCCTACCTTGTTCTGGATAAGGGTAACAAAAGAATTTTTGTTAACGGTCATCCTGAGTACAGCGCCGATACGTTGGCAAAGGAATACCGTCGTGATCTTCATAAACATATTTCGCCTGAAATCCCTACAAATTATTTTGAGGACGATAATCCATGGAAAAATCCTGTTATCAGATGGCGCGGACATTCAAACCTTCTCTTTTCAAATTGGCTAAATTATTATGTATACCAGGTTACACCCTTTGATCCATTTGAAAATAAAATCCTATATAACATATAGGAAAAATCTATAGCAGAGTATCATTTTCATGTATTGGACAGAAAACCTATTTCATGGTAGAATAAACATATAGAAAAACAAGGGGGTCAACACAGTGCGAATATATCAATATAACAATATCTGGCGATGTACAGGCACGATTATCCCCGTGCTGTTGAGCCGGGACCGAATGTTCATCGTCTATCCCTGATATCATGAATTTAAGGAGAACTTCATGCCAATATTTAATATTAAGAAACTACTCAAACACAAAACAAAAAAAATAATAAGCGGTCATCCGCAGGAGGAAAATATTATGTCAAACATTAAAGATTCAAAAACATGGGGCTTCGAAACTCGTCAGTTACATATAGGGCAGGAACAAGCAGATCCGGTAACAGATTCAAGGGCTGTCCCGATTTATGCTACTACTTCATATGTGTTCCACGATTCACAGCACGCAGCAGATCGTTTCGGTCTCCGCGACGCCGGCAATATTTACGGTAGACTGACAAACCCGACGCAAGGAATTTTTGAAGAAAGAATTGCATCCCTTGAAAACGGTGTTGCCGCACTTGCGGTTGCATCCGGCGCAGCTGCTATTAATTATACGATCTCAGCACTAGCGCGCAGCGGCGAACACATTGTTGCAGCTAAAACCATTTATGGTGGTACCTACAATCTGCTTGCGCACACCTTGCCTCTTTCATCAGGCATAACCACTACTTTTGTAGATCCGGATGTTGAAGGTTCGTTTGAGGCAGCAATCAAGGAAAACACCAAGGCAATATTCATCGAAACCCTCGGCAATCCAAATTCTAACATTATCGATATTGAGGAAATCGCAAAAATTGCGCACAAGCACAAAATTCCGCTGGTGGTCGATTCTACTTTTGCGACACCATATCTTGTCAGACCGCTTGAATACGGCGCAGATATCGTCGTTCATTCTGCAACAAAGTTTATCGGTGGACACGGAACAGCTATTGGTGGCGTTATAGTTGACGGAGGCAAGTTCGACTGGAAAGGTTCCGGCAAATATCCATGGATTTCGGAAGCAAACCCAAGTTACCACGGCATTTCTTTTGCAGATGCGGTTGGCCCGGCAGCTTTTGTAACATATATCCGCGCAATCCCGCTTCGCGATACCGGCTCTACGCTTTCCCCCTTCCATGCGTTCCTGTTTCTTCAGGGGCTGGAAACGCTCTCTCTGCGCGTAGAGCGTCATAAGGAAAACGCTTTAAAGATCGTGAATTATCTGGCAAACCATTCTCAGGTTGAAGCCGTTCACCATCCGGCACTTGAGGGAGAACCTAGCCACAAGCTGTATCAGAAGTATTTACCAAACGGAGGCGGTTCTATATTTACCTTCGAGATTAAAGGTGATGACAAAACAGCACAGAAGTTCATTGACAATTTGGCTATCTTCTCGCTGCTTGCAAATGTTGCGGACGTGAAATCTTTGGTTATTCATCCGGCAAGCACAACTCATTCGCAGTTGACCGGCGAGGAACTGCTTGATCAGGGCATCAAGCCGAATACAATCCGTCTTTCAATAGGTATAGAGAAAGTAGAGGATCTGATTGCTGCTCTGGATGCTGCATTCGAGTCAGTAAAATAGGATATACGGAAACACAAAGCAGACGGAAAACCCCGATGTTTTTCGTCTGCTTTTTAACACCCAAATTACAGCTGTTATATACTATAGAATTGCATCCTTCTCACATATTTAACACAGAAAAAACCGCTGTATACATTAATATTAAATCTGGAAAAAGGAGGATTGCGATTGATTATAATAAAGAATATAAGTAAAACTTTCGAAGTGTCCGAAAAGAAAATTGAAGCTGTACAGGACGTGAGCCTTTCAATCAATGACGGTGAAATATTCGGAATTATTGGATTTTCCGGAGCCGGAAAATCAACTCTTGTTCGATGCATTAACTTACTTGAAAGACCAACGTCAGGAACAGTAGAAATTGATGGCCGTGAATTGACCGATATATCAAAGAAAGAGTTGAGACTCTCCAGAAAAAAGATTGGTATGATATTTCAGCATTTTAACTTGATGCCGTCGCGGACAATATTTGGAAATGTCGCATACCCCCTTTACGGGAGCGGGCTAAACAAACAACAGGTTCATGAAAAGGTACGCAACCTATTGCAATTGGTTGATATATCGGATAAGGAGAATGTATACCCAAGTCAACTGTCCGGCGGTCAGAAACAGCGTGTTGCTATTGCACGTGCCTTAGCTAACGACCCGAAAATACTCTTGTGCGATGAAGCTACTTCGGCGCTTGATCCGCAGACTACAAAATCAATTCTTCAGTTGCTTAAGCGGCTGAATGAAAAGCTTGGAATTACAGTTATCATCATTACACATGAAATGGCTGTTGTAAAAGAGATTTGTAATAGAGTTGCCATTATGGATCGTGGTAGGATTGTGGAAGAAGGCGAAGTATTTAATATCTTTGCAAACCCGCGGCAAGAGGTCACACGCGAATTTATTAAAACGACTTCAAACTTACAAAAAATAGATGATTTGACAAGGGCAAATTCGCAGGTGGTCGCATTGAAGCCCGGCGAACTGATAGTTCGATTATCATATATTCAGCGAAACGCTTCGGAACCGCTGATCTCCACAATCTCTCAAAAGTTTGGTATTTGTCTGAATATCATATTTGCCGATATTGAAATCGTACAGGGTGCGCCAATTGGCGGAACAGTTGCCATCATCAGTGGAGAACGGAATAGAATCACTGCGGCAATTGAGTACCTGATTGAAAAAAATGTCGGGGTGGAGGTGATCAAGGATGCTGGAAATATTGAATGATCTGATTCCCAACATAATGAGTAAATTATCGGACTTCTATACCGCTTTATCAGACACATTGCTTATGATAGCGTGGTCGGGGGTATTTATATTTATTATTGGCTTATTTTTCGGAATTCTTATAACAGTTACGCAAAAAAAAGGTATTTTTGAAAACATCATTATTTATCAAATCCTTGATAAGCTGATAAACTTTTTTCGCTCCGTTCCTTTCATTATTTTGCTGACTGCAGTCATGCCCATTTCTCGGCTTATCATGGGAACTGCAATCAATGTTGAAGGTGCGATCGTCCCACTGGTTTTGGGTACAGTACCCTTCTTCACACGACAAATTGAAAGTGCACTTGCAGAAACAGATCACGGCTTAATCGAAGCTGCGTTGTCAATGGGCTCAAGCCCTTTAGATATAATATTCCGCGTATATCTGCGTGAGAGTTTCTCATCAATTATCCGCGGAACAACAATCACGTTAATCAGTCTTGTTGGCCTTACCACCATGGCGGGCGTTGTCGGCGCTGGGGGGCTCGGCGATTTTGCTGTCCGCTACGGACATGACCGCAATCAACTTGATGTAACGTGGGTAACTGTAATCGTCCTGGTTATACTTGTCAACATGATACAATTGGCCGGAGGACTTATCATAAAAAAGAATAAACATTAACTTAAATATTGGAGGAAACAAACATGAAAATTAATAAAATCTTATCTCTTACACTCGTTGTTGCAGCCATTGCGGCTATATTTTCCGCGTGCGGCAAGACCAGCAATACTGCAACAAGCAGTAAACCCAAAACTACTTCAACAATAAACCAGACGATAAAACTTGGTGTAGTTGGTAGTGACAAAGAACTCTGGATTCCTGCACAAAAAAAGCTTAAACAAGAAGGAATAAATCTGGAATTTGTAGAATTTTCCGATTATGTAACGCCAAATAAAGCGTTGTCGAACGGAGATATTGATCTCAACGCTTTTCAGCACCAAGTATATCTGGACAGCGAAATTGCTTCCAACGGATATAAGATTGAGACGATTGGCTATACTTATCTTTCGCCCCTGAATCTTTATTCCAAGAAAATTGATTCCGTTGATAAACTGAAATCCGGCGATGTGGTAGCAGTGCCAAACGATGCGACAAATGAAGGCAGAGCATTAAAGGTGCTTGAGCATGCAAATATCATCAAATTAAAAGCAGCTGCTCCATTCAGCCCAACAATTAAAGATATTGAAAAATATAATATCGCCATAACCATCAAAGAACTTGCTGCGAATACGATTACATCCGCTCTTCCGGATGTGACAGCGGCAATTATCAACGGCAACTATGCCGCCGATTTCGGCTTAAAAAACAACGATGCAATTTTCAAGGACGACGGTACAGGATCAGAAAAATATTGGAACCTCATAGCGGCAAGATCAGAAGACTTGAAAAAAGCGGATCGTGTTAAGATTTTCAAAAAGATTATAGACGCTTTCCATCAGCCTGCGACGGAAGAAGTATTTAATACTACATTCAAAGGTGCATACATCAAAGCAGGCTGGAATGCCGATTTGCT
>JAUZPZ010000179.1 GCA_030705675.1 Bacillota bacterium | reverse complement strand
TCCCACGAAGAACCGTCTTTTCTTGACGTGCGGGCCGTTTCCTTCTGATTTTGCATGAGCCTGTCAAACGCTTCCCTGTCAACGCCAATTCCCTGTTCATTTAAAATTTCCACAGTGAGGTCAAGCGGAAAACCATAAGTATCATACAGTTTGAAAGCCTTTTCACCGTCAAGTATATCCTTGCCGGCAGCCCTTGTCTCATCAATATATTCATTCAGAATATTAAGACCGTTGTCAATAGTCTCGTTAAATCTTGCTTCCTCAACGCTGATAACCTTCTGAATATAGTCGGATTTTTCAATAAGCTCCGGATACGCACTGCCCGATTCTTTAATAACCGTTTTTGCGACCTCGGAAAGAAAAGCTCCTTTTATACCGAGCAGCCTGCCATGACGCGCTGCGCGTCTTAGCAAACGGCGAAGAACATACCCCCTGCCCTCATTTGAAGGGAGCACTCCGTCGCTTATCATCATAGTCGTGCTTCTTATATGGTCTGTAACAACGCGAAGCGAAATATCATTTTTTTCATCTTTGTTGTATTCGACATTTGCAAGCGTGCAAATATGTTTCATTATATTTCTTACCGTATCCACCTCAAACAGGTTGTCTACATTCTGCATGATGGTAGCAAGCCGTTCAAGACCCATGCCCGTGTCGATATTCGGCTTCGGAAGACGGTTGTAATTACCTTGCTCATCTTTATCAAACTGTGTAAACACAAGATTCCAGAACTCAACATATCTGTCACAGTCACAGCCCATTTTGCAGTCCGGACCGCACGCCTTCTCCTCACCGCGGTCAAAATAAATTTCCGAACAAGGACCGCACGGACCTGTGCCATGCTCCCAGAAATTGTCCTCTTTGCCCATACGGACAATGTGCGCCGGGTCAACCCCCACCTCTTTTGTCCATATATCAAAAGCCTCATCATCATCAAGGTATATTGTTACCCACAATTTATCAACAGGCATTTTAAGTTCTTTCGTGATAAACTCCCATGCCCATGCCGTAGCTTCATGCTTAAAATAATCCCCAAAAGAAAAGTTTCCGAGCATTTCAAAAAACGTACCGTGCCGCGCCGTATGCCCAACACGCTCAATATCGGGAGTTCTGATACATTTTTGGCATGTTGTTACTCTTTTTCTCGGAGGAATTCTTGCCCCTGTAAAATAAGGTTTAAGGGGTGCCATTCCGGCATTGATAAGTAAAAGACTTGGGTCATTCTGCGGTACAAGCGAGAATGACGGAAGTCTTAAATGTCCCTTTGATTCAAAAAAGGAGAGATACCTTTCTCTTATTTCATTGAGTCCTAACTTTTCCATATCCTTCATGCCCTTCCAAAATTAATCTACCTATGATTATAACCCAAAAAAATATAAGTGTCAATAGTAAACATCCGCTTTTTCCACTATTTTTTTGCTCTAACTCAAGTAGTATATTTAATAATGAAAAGTGGTATATTTTTATAACTTTATCAATAAATGACAAAAACGGCAAATTGATTTTATTTAAGCTACTTTTTTTCATTGACAAATCATTTATATTATTGTACAATATATAATGGTTATTGTATTCAATTGAGAAGTTATACAAAATTTTTGCTTATATCTTTATAAGTTGTTACTACTTTGGAGATTTAATTATGAAACGTTTTTTTATTATATTTTTTGTTCTGTTGATGCTTCCGTCTTTTACGGTAAATGCAGAGACAGACGCTTTTAACGACATATCGGGTCATTGGGCGCAAAGCAGTATAAATACAGCCGCAAAAATGGGGCTTATTTCTGGGCTGCCCGACGGTTCGTTTTCCCCCGATTCTCCTGTGACTCTCGGTGAAATTCTTGCCATGCTCGTTCCTCTTGTAACGGGTAAAAAGCCGAAAATTACGGATGATGACGACTGGTATGCCCCGTATGCGGATGAGGCTTTTAAATGTGGCATACTGAACTCTTTTACTAGCGATGAACTGGCAGGCTTTTACAATTTGCCCGCAATACGTGTGGTAAATAATGTTCTGTTTGCAAACACTCTTGTTTCCCTGGGGCTTACCCCAAAACATGAAATCACCCCTCTGGCAGTATCCAAATCACGTCTGGGACTTTCATTATATAAAGATTTAAACGATATTTTTAATGACGTTTATATAGTGTCGACTTATTTGTGCGTTGCTCATAATATACTCAAAGGTACGCCGCAGCGCACCATTGAAC
>JAUZPZ010000178.1 GCA_030705675.1 Bacillota bacterium | reverse complement strand
CACCGCAGGATGTTAAATATACAAAAATAACTATCGATTGGTATGATGCGAATGACTGGACGTTGATTAACGAAGAAGAAAAACAGTTAAAAACCCTGATTTTCACCTATGAAAACAAGGAATATAAAATTTCACTCGGCGATATACTGCGCGGCGGACCTGTAATCGGCTCTTATCAGAATCCTATTTTTTGGGATAGTCCGCAGCAGATTTATTCTTTGTCCGACGATGAGTGGTATCAGATTCAGCATTACTCAGTATGGATAGGAATGACAAAGGAAAAATTTTTGCTTACACAAGTCTATACGCCGGACAGAGTCATTACCCGCTATTTCAGTTACGGTCGGCGTGACCAGTATACCTATGTAAATGGGCTGACCCGTACCGATTATTATTTAAAAAACGGTATTTTGGATAGCTGGAAGCGAACGGACAAAAAATCATAGAAAGTAAATAAATATTAAAAGAATTAGTGAGTTTCTTAATGAATCTCACTAATTCTTTTAGCTTATTGTAATATCTAAAAATTATACTAATCAGAATTTATAAAATTTCTTCTGTACTCCGTTGGCGACGTCCCCGTTTCACGTTTAAAGGCGACAGTAAAATAATCTTGTCCGGAATACGAGAGCATATCGCTGATTTCGCCTATTGATAAATCTGTTTTCATAAGATTTATTGCTTCATAAATTTTCATGCGGTTAAAATAGTGCATAATGCCCTCGCCTGAATATATTTTAAATATTTTCTTCAAATTGCTTACACTTAAATTGCACATTTTAGCTAATTTCTCTACGGATAATGAATTATACACATTTTCTTTCATTTTGTTAATTATGGTATTATAATTATTTGATGAGGCGGTTTTTTTCTGCGAACTTTTAGCGTTCGCGCTGTTTAAAACCGAAATCATAAACTGCTCCAGATATATTTTTATAAGCTGTCTGCTTTGAGATTCGGGAATTTCATAGTCTTCGGTTGTAAACATGTCTTTCCCTTTAAAAACCGCCTCTACATGCTTTAATATTTCACGCAATAATCCCTCGTCCTTTAATTCGATTCTGAATATTCCGTTTTCAAGCAGCTTCAAACCCTCTCCGTCCGCGTCGAACGCAAAAACCATTATTTTCGCGCTGTTTCCGCCCTCCGACCATAATCTGTGAAATTCCATTGGTTTGTGGAATATTATTTCTCCCTTGTTTAGAATAAACACATTATCGTCTCTTGTTATGCCGATTTTTCCGTCCGCCGCATATACCATTTCCCAAAAGTTGTGCATTTCGCCCGAAAACACAAAATCGCTTTCACGAACAGCCTCAAAAGCGGAAACAAGGGCTTTAACATTAATATAATTTTCAAGCCTGTGCATTATATAACTCATAATACCTCCGAAAAGTATCCAATTTCACAAATAGTATAGCTAAAATTGCATTGATTATAAAATTTATATACGTTATTATGATTATATTAGAAGAAATTATTTTTGTAAAGGAGATTTTTTATGAAAGACAAATTAAAAATCGGTGTTATAGGATTAGGTGGCAGAGGATATTCTTTGCTTGACTTAGTGATGCTTGAAATGGACGATATTGAAGTTGTAGCGGTATGTGATAAATATGAAGACCGCGCGAAGGCTGCTGCCGACAAAGTAAAGGAAAAGAGGGGCAACACGCCTGTTTGCACCTTGAATTACAAGGATGTATTGGCGATGGATGAAATTGATGCTGTAGTTATCCCCACTTCATGGGCAGATCATATACATATAGCAATTGAGGCGATGAAAGCAGGCAAATATGCCGCGTCGGAGGTCGGCGGCGCTTATTCTCTTGACGAATGTTGGGAGCTTGTAAGAACCCACGAGGAAACGGGAATTCCCTGCATGATGCTTGAAAACTGCTGTTACGGCAGAAGAGAGCTAATGGTGCTTAATATGGTAAAGCAGGGTTTGTTCGGCGAGATTGTTCATTGCGAGGGAGGCTACCGCCACGATTTGCGCGACGAGGTTTCAACCGGCAAAGAAAAACGCCATTACCGTTTGGTAAATTATTTAAACCGCAACTGCGAAAATTATCCTACGCATGAGCTTGGACCGATTGCCAAGGTACTGAATATTAATCGCGGAAACCGCATGCTTTCGCTTAACTCAACCTCGTCTAAATCCGCGGGGCTTCATCAGTATATTGTGGATAAACTGGGCAAGGATAACTATTTGGCGGACGCGAAAT
>JAUZPZ010000177.1 GCA_030705675.1 Bacillota bacterium | reverse complement strand
TTTTGGAAATTTATTTTGATAACGCCGCAACGACCATAACGTGCAAAGAAGCGGCGGATATGGCATATAAAGTAATGACGGAGTATTACGGAAATCCTTCTTCACTTCATAATAAGGGGCTTGAAATCGAAAAAGAGGTGCGTACTGCTCGCGAAAAAGTTGCTAAAACCTGGGGAGTAAACGCAAATGAAGTCTATTTTACATCAGGCGGAACCGAAAGCAATAATATAGCTCTGGCAGGAGCAATAATAAAGGGAAGCAAATGGGGAAATACCATAATCACCACAAAGACCGAACATCCGGCAGTACTTGAAGTATTGGAACATTATGCTGCCAAGATGGACATGCATATTGTATATCTGAATATTGAAAAAAACGGTCTGCCTGATATGGAACAGTTAAAAAGCATTGTAAACGATAAGGTAATGCTTTTCAGTATGATGCATGTAAACAATGAAACAGGCTGTATAATGCCGGTGAAGGAAGCTGTAAAAATAGTTAAAAGGGCGGCAGCACGGGCATTTACACATTGTGATATGGTGCAGTCGTTTGGAAAAACCGGTGTAGGGGCAGGCGAACTGGGCGTGGATTTTGCGTCGCTCAGCGGCCATAAAATACATGGGCCGAAAGGAACCGGCGCACTGTATATAAAAAAGGGAATTTCAATTCCGACGATAATATTTGGCGGCGGTCAGGAAAAAAATATCCGTTCCGGTACGGAAAATACACCGGGGATATGCGGTTTGGGCGTTGCGGCGGAAATTGCCCTGAAAGTTCATAAAGATGCGGAAGAAAAAACCGCTGAAATAAAGAGTATTATTTCTGATGGTATTATGAAAAATATACCGAAATGTCATATAAATGGAGAAAATACCGTATCGAATGTGCTAAATATAACTTTTTCGGGGCTGCGCTCCGAAATTTTGCTGCACTCACTCGAATCAAAGGGGATTTATGTAAGTTCGGGGTCTGCATGTGCTTCAAACCATCCGTCTCCGTCAAAGACCCTTACGGCGATGGGGCTTTCAGATAAAGAAATTGAAGGCAGTTTGCGCTTTAGTTTTTCGCGTTATAATACGCCGGACGAAGCTAAATACTGTGTAGAGGTACTGAAAAATGAAGTACCGGAAATAAGAAAATTTTACGGAAGGGGCTAAACGGGATTGGCTGAATTATTGATGCTGAAATGCGGGGAGCTTGTGCTGAAAGGCAATAACAGAAAGGTTTTTGAGGACAAACTCCGTTCAAATATAAAAGTGGCACTTAAAAAACACGGAAAATTTAAAATATGGGCGGCCCAGTCCACAATTTATGTAACGCCCGAAAATGATGAGGCAGATATTGACGCGGCGTTTGAAACAGCAAAAAAAATTTTTGGCATTGCATCGATTTCTCCCGCTTTTAAAGCGGAGAAAACCTTTGATGATATTTGCCGTACTGCAAAAGAAAAACTTGGGGATCTTCTTGAAAATACCCGTACATTTAAAGTTGAGGCAAAACGGGCAGACAAAAAATTCCCCATGAAATCTCCGGAAATATGTATGGAGCTTGGAGCGGTATTGCTTGATGAATTTCAGAATTTAAAGGTGGATGTAATAAACCCGGACATAAAGATAAATGTGGATATTCGTGAAGAGTACGCATATATTTACTGTGAAAGAGTTCAGGGGGCAGGCGGAGTGCCGTCGGGAACAAGTGGCAAGGGACTGCTTCTACTGTCGGGAGGAATAGATTCTCCGGTTGCCGGCTGGATGATGGCACGGCGTGGTCTTAAACTTGAAGCCGTAAACTTTTTCAGCTACCCTTATACCTCGGAGAGAGCAAAGGAAAAGGTGCTGGATTTAGCCAAAATCGTATCTGAATATTCGGGCAGGATAAAAGTACACGTGGTTCCCTTTACGGATATTCAAATAGCTATCAAAAATAACTGTCCACAGGAGTATTTGACTATAATAATGCGCCGTATAATGACGAGGATTTCAGATATAATCGCGAAAAAACGCGAGGTGTCTGTGCTTATTACCGGTGAGAGCCTGGGTCAGGTGGCAAGCCAAACTTTGCAGAGCATGGTAGTGACGAGTGAGGTTACTGATATGCCTATACTTCGTCCGCTTGTCGGAATGGATAAAATAGAAATAATGGACTATGCGAGGAAGATAGGTACATATGAAACATCAATTCTTCCTTATGAGGATTGCTGTACACTTTTTGTACCCAGACATCCTGATACTAAACCAAAGCTTGA
>JAUZPZ010000176.1 GCA_030705675.1 Bacillota bacterium | reverse complement strand
GGTGGCATTCTTTTACCGCGTCCATAACTTCCGGACGTGGCGGATCCGCCATTACCACAAGTCCCACAAATATAAGTTCCTGCTCTATAAGCTCGGATGTATACGCACTAAGTGCCGCGGGAATTTTTGCGTCGCCCGAAAGCTCTCTGTAAGCAACCGCGAGCACGCGCAGTCCGTTTCGAGCATACCCATCGTTTGCTTCCATTATACGCCGGCGCATTTCGTCATCCATGGGCAACACTTTTCCTCCGACTCTAACGGAAATGCTCAGCTCCATTATCTCTTTGGGAGCTCCTTTAACATAAGCAACCCTGTTTTGTGATCCTTCCATCTGATGAATAGTTGTCATCCTTTTACGCCTTGATTCAAACGGAAGCTCTCTAAGTCTTGGTGTAAGCATATTTTGCTTTGGCATATCCACACCTGCTTTGGACGCGACAACGCCAAGGCAAGCCTCTGTGGGATCTCCAAGCACTGTATATTTTACCGACTGCTCATTTGGAGGCAGCAAACGCGCATTACTGCATAATGCCGCGGCTGTAACCAAAAGATTTAAATCTTCATTATCCTTTGCCATAATTTCTTTATCACCGTCAAGGACTTTTCCTACGGGCGCATATCCCACTCCGGTAACTTTAAATTCCTTATCGGCGAGCCACAGATTTCCCACCGTCATTTCATTTTGCGTAAGCGTTCCTGTCTTATCCGTACAAATTACGGTAGTGCTTCCCAGTGTTTCAACACAAGACAGTTTTTTAACAAGCGCATTCCGCTTTGACATACGCTGCACAGCTTTTGCCAAGGATAACGTTACCGTCGGAAGAAGCCCTTCCGGAATAAAAGCAACAATCATTCCCAAAGCAAAAATAAAGGAAGACGCTATCGGTTCATTTACAAGGAAAATAGAAGTCACAAAAAAGAAAGTTCCTATAATTATAGCAATAATAGAAATCTGTTTTGTCAAATGATCCAGTTCTTTTTGCAGTGGACTTGGCTCTTCCTTCATATTTTGTGTCAAATCCGCAATTTTTCCAAACTCGGTTTTCATACCTATTTCAGTGACAACCGCCTTACCGGTACCTTCAGAAACGCTTGTGCCGGCGAAAATCAAATTAGGTATCTCGGCGCGCGTCAAATCTTCTTTAAACACAGCATCGCTGAATTTCCTTACCGGATTAGATTCGCCTGTAAGTGTAGACTGATCCACCTGCAAATCGTTGCTTTCAACCAAGCGGGCATCGGCGGAAATTTTATCGCCTTCACCCAGCAGTACTACATCTCCGATAACCAGGTCTTCAGACAAAATTTTCTGTTCCTCTCCATCGCGGATTACCCGCGTGTAAGAGGGCAACATGTTTTTCAGTGCTTCTGTAGCCTTACCTGCACGGTGCTCCTGCCAAAAACTGAATACTCCGTTAATTACATTTACGAGATATATTGCTATACCAAGCTCAAGCATATCCGCAAAAATAGCAACCGTACCGCCAAACCATAGCAAAATTGCCATAAGATGCGTAAAATTTTTTAAGAAAATAAGCAGCACAGATTTTTTCTTTTTATCTTCTATTAAATTCTTACCGTAAATTTCCCGGTTCTTTTCAACCTGCTGCAGAGTCAGCCCAGTTTCCTGCGTACCTAAATCCTCATATACTTTTGAAACAGACAATTTAAAAATACTTTCATTTTTATTTTCATTTTCAGAAACTTTATCCATATTATACAACTCTCTTTTCTGCCTTCTTTGTTTTCATATTATTATATAACATAGTGTTGTTATACAACAGCGCCGACGTTGTTATACAACCCTGCCAAAATAATCAATATAAATTATACCACTTATTTTGCAATTGTCAATAGCAGGATAAAACAAATTTTTTCTCCGTCTTTGTCTGTTAATAGTGAACTTTTTTTATTTCATTTTGTCATTATAAAATATAAATAACTAAATTTTCAGGTATAAATGCGGCAATATTTGTTAATATGTGGCAATTTTTTTCATTTAACATCTTATTGCAAAGAGGCAAATGCCTGCCTCTTAAGTTACTTTTATGTAACTTTATCTGTCTTTAAGCGGAACATAGTCAAGATACTGCGCAACCGATTTATACGAGGGGCGTATTATTTTACCCGCATTTATAAGTTCCTCCATTCGGTGAGCGCTCCAACCCGCAATCCTTGCTACCGCAAAAATTGGAGTATAAAGCTCATCGGGCAGTTCTATCATCGAATAGGCAAGCCCGCTGTAAAAATCAAT
>JAUZPZ010000175.1 GCA_030705675.1 Bacillota bacterium | reverse complement strand
TGCCAAGGGCAGTACGTACAGCAGTTATTATATTGAGCTTGTAACTCCTGACGGGGACAAAAACGAGTACACAACGGCGGTAAGCTGCCAGAACTATGTAAACCGTGTTGTAAAGCTTACTTTCAGTGACGGAAACGCCATAGTTAAGACCGCAAACACTCAAAACGGCGTTTCGGGTATGGTTGACGCCGTGGGTGGAACGATTGGCTCTTGCAGGGTGGCTTCCAATGTAAATATTCTTGATATAAGCTCAACAAACGGAGGCGACATCGCTTTATATAAGAATATTTATTTGAAACGCATTGACGGCATAAAATTAAATGCGGAGGATATTATTTATTTTACAAAGAATGAAAACGGAGAGATAAATAACATTATTCTTAAAAATATAACAGGCGACATCTATGAATACGGACTTATAACAAAGGTTGACAATAGGGCAAAAACATATACCTTTGATATAAACGGAAACCCCTACAGTACGTCGGGTTCGTATACGGGGATTTCTGCTGGCGCTCCCGCAAAGTTTGTATTTAAAGGCAGCTCGCTTGATTCCATGACTTCCATTTCGGCAGTCAAAGGCGCTGTTACAAATATAACAAGTACAAAGGTAATTACAGCTTCTTCAGCATATACACTCAGCGACAATGTTGTAATATACACGAGAAAGGCTTTGGACACGGCATTTACTATTCTTCCTAAGGATGAGTTGCTGAATAATATTGATAGTTATAATATTTCAGCTTATTATGACAAGACTGACAACAGCGGCGGAAGAGTCAGAGTAATCATAGCTGTAGAAAAGTAAAATATGTTGACCAAAAGGCGAACATACAGATAGATTGTATGTTCGCCTTAACGGCGTTTTAAGGGGAACTGCTGAAATGAAAGTATTTAAGTACCTAAAACCGTATACTTTATGGGCTTTACTGTCTCCGATTTGCATGATTTTAGAAGTATGGGTAGATCTTATGCAGCCGAAACTTATGTCCAATATCATAGACGAAGGCGTACTGGGAGGAAAATTTGGAATGATATTCCCCACAGGCATGCTTATGTTGGGATTGGTGGCGCTCGGAGGCATAGGCGGTTGTGCCTCCTCCGGTTTTGCAAGCTATGCTTCCCAGAATTTTGGGGCGGATCTTAAAGGAGTGGTATTCAAAAGAGTAATGAGCCTCTCTTTTTCGCAAACCGATAAGTTTACCACGGGGTCACTTGTAACCAGGCTTACAAATGACATATCGACTCTGCAAAACATAGTTACAATGGGACTCAGAATGTTTGTAAGAAGTCCTATGATGCTTATTGGAAGTATAATAATGACCTTGTCACTTAACCCGAAATTCGGATATGTGCTTTTGTGTTCCGCGCCTTTTCAGGTGGCGATTGTATGGTTCATGCTTAAAAAAGCAAGTCCCTTGTTTTCTGTTGTTCAAAGGAAGCTTGACAAGGTAAATTCCGTTGTGCAGGAAAATGTAACCGGCGCACGCATGGTCAAGGCATATGTCCGAGAGGAATACGAAGAAAAAAGATTTGACGGTGTAAACACAGATTATATGCTTACAGGGCTTAGGGTGCAGATAATAATGTCAATAATAAGTCCCGTTATGATGATAATCATGAACGCGGCGGTACTTGCAATAGTATACATTGGCGGCTTGCAGGTGCAGGCTGGCAATATGAAGGTGGGCGAAGTAATGGCGGCAATAACCTACACTTCACGGGTGCTTATGTCAATTATGATGACTACAAGGATATTTAATTCAATTACACGGGCAAAAGCATCTGCCGACCGCGTAAATGAAGTGCTTGATACCGAACCGGCAATACTTAGCGGAAAATTTTCGGAGGAAACGGAAAAAAAGGGCACAGTTGAGTTTAAAAATGTTTCATTCAGATATAATGAGAGCAGGGAATCTGTACTTAAAGACATAAGCTTTGAGGTAAACCGAGGTGAGGTTTTGGCAATACTTGGCTCTACAGGGGTTGGAAAGACCACTCTTGTAAACCTTATCCCGCGTTTTTATGATGCGTCGGAGGGGGAAGTGCTGGTAGACGGTAAAGATGTGCGGGAATATGACCTTAAAACGCTGCGCGATAAAATAGGATATATTCTTCAGAAAAGCGAGCTTTTTTCGGGAATGATAAAGGAAAATATCCGCTGGGGAAAAAAAGACGCAACGGATGAGGAAGTTGTGAACGCGGCAAAAATTGCACAGGCGGACGAATACATACAGGGCTTTAACGACGGTTATGATACTGTGATAGGTGAAAAGGGCATGTCTCTTTCGGGAGGACAAAAGCAGAGGCTTTCCATTGCCCGCGCCATAATAGGCAGCT
>JAUZPZ010000174.1 GCA_030705675.1 Bacillota bacterium | reverse complement strand
TTTTTGGGAGGCCGCGCAGCCAAAAGGTTCTTTTTGTATTTTTTACAGCAGCTTGATGGAGAAACAATGCCTTCATATTTACATATCACATCTCCGCTTATGCCGCTGAGTTTTCCATGCTCACAGTCCGCACAATGTCCATCGTGAGTAACCGTTTTCTTTTTAAAAAACATAAAAAACCACCTCGTGGTTAAAGTATATCACAAAAAGAATATTAAGTCAAGATAATAGAAAATCAAACACCAATATCTGTCCATTAAATTGTAGATAAAATAAACAAAACTCACAAAAAATTTAGTGCAAACAGACAAAAAATTATTTTTTTGTAAAAAAGGAGTTGAAAAAAAATAATTTAATGGTATAATAAAATTAGAGAATAAAAACTTTAAAAGGAAGGTTTTATTGAATCATATATTATTAAAATATATAAATTGAAAAACTAAAAAACAAATTATTTTAAGGGTGTAATTATGATTAAGGTTACTGTATGGAATGAATTTCTCCATGAGAGAAAAGGAGAAGTAGTAAAGAAAGTCTATCCGGAGGGAATACATGCCCAAATAAAGTCTTTTCTTGATACAGAAGAGGACATTACGGTAAGAACGGCGACTCTTGACGAGCCTGAATGCGGTCTTACAGAGGAAGTACTTAACGATACGGACGTACTTATTTGGTGGGCACATATGGCGCATGAAAAGGTACCCGATGAAATTGCCCGGAGAGTTGCAGATAGAGTGCTTATGGGTATGGGAATGATTTTCCTGCACAGCGCGCATTATTCAAAACCCATGAAAATATTACTTGGAACTACCTGCAGCCTTGCATGGAGAGATGGTTCAAGGGAACGTCTTTGGTGTACCGCTCCCACGCACCCTATAGCGCAGGGATTGCCTCTTTATATTGATATCGAACGCGAAGAGATGTACGGCGAATTTTTTGATGTTCCAAAGCCAGACGATGTAGTATTTACAGGTTGGTACAATACGGGAGAAGTATTCAGAAGCGTAATTACATATGTACGCGGGCATGGGAAAATTGTTTATATCCAGCCGGGACATGAAACAAATCCAATATATTACAATCCATATATTCAGAAAATTATAAAAAATGCGGTACGTTTTGCGGCTCCTTGCGAAAATTTGCGTGATACACTCGAATGCAGCAATGAACCGGCACCTTTGGAAAAATAAAATAAGGGGAGGAAATAAAAATGAAATTAAGCGTACTTACAGTTTGCGTTGCGGATAAAACGCTTGAAGAAGCGCTTTTATATCTTAACTCTCTTGGCGTTCAGCAGGTAGAACTTGGCGCCGGAGGGTTCCCAGGCAAGGCACATATTGATCCGGACATATTGCTTGAAGATGAATCAAAACTTCAGGAAGTAAAGAATTTGCTTAAAAAATACAATATGGAAATTTCCGCTTTGTCGGTGCATGGAAATCCAGTTCATCCTCAAAAAGAAATAGCAGAGAAGGCTCATCAGGAATATTGTCAGGCTGTTAAACTTGCAGAAAAACTGAATGTAAAAACAGTTATAACATTTTCCGGATGCCCCGGAGACCATGAGGGTGCAAAATATCCTAACTGGGTGACATGCCCCTGGCCGGACGACTTTTTAAATGTACTTGATTATCAGTGGAACGAAGTGCTTATTCCGTACTGGAAAGAAGCTATAAAAGTTGCAAAAGAGCACGGAGTACGCGTTGCGCTTGAAATGCATCCGGGATTTTGCGTGTACAATCCTACAACAATGATGAAACTACGTGAGGCGGTAGGTCCTGAACTGGGCGCAAATTTTGATCCCAGCCATCTTTACTGGCAGGGAATTGATATGGTTGCCGCTATTCGCTACCTTGGCGATGCAATTTTCCATTTTCATGCAAAGGATACAAAAATTGATAAGCTCAATACCGGAGTGTGCGGTGTGCTTGACACAAAGCATTACAGCGACGAAATACACCGTTCGTGGATATTCCGTTCTTTGGGTTACGGTCATGGTATAGAAGAATGGAAGGATATTATAAGCAATCTTCGTATGGTAGGATATGAAGGGGCGGTAAGTATAGAACATGAGGACAGCCTTATGACTGGCAAAGAAGGACTTGAAAAGGCTATTGCACTCCTTAAGGAAGCAATGGTATTTGAGCAAACAGGAGAAATGTGGTGGGCTTAAAAATGGATAAAATATATAATGTGGGCATGATTGGGTTTGGAGGAATGGCTTCTCACCATCTCAAACAGTCACATAAAATTGAAAGAATTAACGTCAAGGGGATTTATGATATAAACCCTGAAAGAAAAGAATATGCGAAAACTCAAGGACTTTATGTTTATGAAACGCGTCAGGAACTTATAAGTGACCCTGAAATCGATATAGTGCTTGTCGCAGTACCGAAC
>JAUZPZ010000173.1 GCA_030705675.1 Bacillota bacterium | reverse complement strand
TTTAAGCAGTTTTTGAAATTTTTTTCTATTTGCTTTTCTTCTATAGTTAATAATTAAGCAGATATATTGAAAATTTTTTAAAAAATATTTACATTTTTGAAAAATTATGATATAATAGTCTTAAAATCAAAGATTTTAAGCCATACAAAGAATTGCTATCGGAGCGTAGCTCCTCTTGCTGCCGTAGCAGCACCTCAATTCTTTTGGGTCAGCATAATCTTAAAATCAAAGATTTTAAGCCATACAAAGAATTGCTCTCGGAGCGTAGCTCCTCTTGCTGCCGTAGCAGCACCTCAATTCTTTTGGGTCAGCATAATCTTAAAATCAAAGATTTTAAGCCATACAAAGAATTGTTGTCGGGGCTTAGCCCCTCCTGCTACCGTAGCAGCACCTCAATTCTTCGGATAAGCTTGATTTTTACGATATAATGCATAAATTGATATATACAAAAATAAAAAGGTGGGTGGCTTTCACTTGGATAAATTTGTCATTAATGGCAAAAATAAATTATATGGTGAAGTAGATATAAGCGGGGCAAAGAATGCGGCTGTCGCAATTCTTCCTGCTGTACTTCTTACTCGCGGTGAATGTACAATAGAAAATATTCCCGATGTTCAGGATATAAATTACATACTTGACGTTCTCAGTCTTCTCGGCGCAAAAGTGGAGCGTCTGAACCGTAATACCGTTCGCATTGACGCCAGTGGAAAAATAAACACAGTCGCCGATTATGAAATTCTTAATCATATGCGCGCCTCATACTACATCGTAGGCGCATTGCTTGGGCGTTTCGGAAAAGCGGAAGTATCTATGCCGGGCGGATGCAATTTCGGCGAACGTCCTGTTGATTTGCATAAAAAAGGCTTTGAAGCGATGGGCGCAAAGGTAAGTGTAAGCGGGGTTTTTAAGGCAGAAGCTGAGCATCTTAGAGGCGCAAATATTTATCTTGACACCGTAAGCGTCGGCGCAACTATTAATATTATGATTGCGGCGGTACTTGCAGATGGTATGACAGTAATCGAAAATGTTGCAAGAGAACCACATATAGTTGACGTTGCAAACTTTCTTAACGCAATGGGTGGAGATATAAAAGGCGCCGGCACAGACGTTATTCGTATTAACGGAGTAAAAGAGCTAAAAGACTCTATAACTTACACACTTATTCCCGATCAGATTGAAGCGGGCACTTTTATGGTTGCGGCGGCAGCAGCCGGAGGAAATGTGCTTATAAAAAACGTTATTCCTAAGCATCTTGAAGCAATAAGCGCAAAACTTGAAGAAATGCATATTGAAGTGCAGGAATTCAGTGATTCTATTCGAATAATAAGTAGCGGTATTACCGATAAAATAAATCTTAAAGCGCTTCCTTACCCCGGATTTCCGACAGATATGCAGCCTATAGCTGTAGCTTTGCTTACTACGGCTCGCGGCACAAGCATGGTGACTGAAGGCGTTTGGGAAAGCCGGTTTCAATATGTTGATGAGCTACGCCGAATGGGGGCTCATATAACAGTAAACGGCAGAATGGCTGTGATTGAAGGTGTTGAGTCCCTTACCGGAGCTACCGTAAATGCTACCGATCTTCGTGCGGGCGCGGCAATGGTGGTGGCAGCTCTCATGGCGGACGGCTGTACAACCGTGCGCAGCATAAAATATATTGATCGCGGATATGAGCATTTTGAAGAGAAACTAAGAGCCTTAGGAGCTGATATTCAACGTGTTTCCGATCCCTATGAATGCTAAAAAAGGGGTGATATTATTTTGCTCGGCTTTTATACCCTTTTCAGCGGAAGCAGCGGAAATTCGGCTTTTATAAGATACAAGGATACACGTATTTTAATAGATTGCGGTATGAGTGCCAGACGAGTTACTCAGGCACTTCAATCAATAGGCGAAAATTCAAACTTTATTAATTCAATTCTTATAACACATGAGCATAGCGACCATGTTGCTGGTCTAAGGGTTTTTTCCAAAAACAATCCCTCCTGCGTATATGCCACGGCGCCAACCTGGAACGCAATGGGAGATATGAGTGTTCCTGTTTTTAACAGACAAATAGTTCTGCCCGGCAAAAGTTTTTCCGTAGGGGATATAGATGTGTTCCCTTTTGCCACATCTCACGACTCGGCTTTTTCCGTGGGTTATGTATTAAACTGCGGAGGTATATCCTATGCCGTCGCTACCGATAACGGTAAACTTACCTCGGATTTTGCGCAAAGCCTGCGCGGCTGCGATACGGTTTTAATAGAGGCGAATTATGACCAGTTTATGCTTGAGAACGGCGCTTATCCTTATTATCTGAAAAAGCGTATTGCCTCCTGTACCGGTCACATGAGCAACGAGCAAGCGGGCAAGCTTGCGTGCGCTCTTGCCAGAAGTGGAACAAAACGTATAGCTTTAGGACATTTAAGCAAAGAGAACAATACTCCTAAAACGGCTTACAACACTGTTTTAAATATGCTGAAAGACGAGGGACTTTCCGTTTCTCTCGGCGTTGC
>JAUZPZ010000172.1 GCA_030705675.1 Bacillota bacterium | reverse complement strand
TTGATACCTTTATCGCGTCCTCAAAGAACATTTCGTAAAAATCGCCTAACCTGTAAAACAGAATACAGTCCTCATACTGGCTTTTTGTTTCAAGATACTGACGCATCATAGGTGTAAATTCATTTTTATTCTTTATCACAGCAAGCAGCACCTCTTAAAAATTAAAAAATCAATGACAACCCTTGCAAGACTCGCAGCTCCCGCTACAGCCTTCTTCATTTTCCGCATCCTCGCCCGTAACATAATATCTTATTATATTATCTACCTGCATTAGTATTTCCTGAAAGGCCTTCTTTGCCGCCATATATTCGGCGACAACAGTTTGTTTTGAGACCTCGTCAAGCTTCGCCGCAAGCTTTTTTCTTATTTCAAGCATTTCCATAGGCGTAATGTTTTCGTTTTCAGCCTGTTTCGCAAGCGACTCGCGCATTTCGTTGTACTCTCCCGTTATCCTTTGCGCCTCGTCGTCGTTATTATAAATTATTTCTTTCTTCATAAGCTCCTTCATTTCTTCGGAGTCCCTTATTGCTTCGCCCAAAGCCGTTGCTCTATCTATTATTTCACTCATTATTTTCTCCTTCTTCAAGCTCGCCCATAAGATACCATGTGCGCGCTATGACTATCTTAACTTTGACCATTTTTCCTATCAAGCTGTCGTCGCCCTTAAAATGCACCAGTTTGAACCCGTCCGTATGACCGGTAAGGTACTCCCCGTTTTCTTTGCTTCTGCCTTCCGTAAGAACCGTAAAAGTGTGTCCGAGGCATTCTAATGCCTTTTCATGTGTAATACGGTTTTGCACCTCCAGCAAACGGTCAAAATGCTTTTGCTTTTCTTCCTTTGACACGTTATCTTCCATATTTGCCGCCGGCGTTCCTTCTCTCGGAGAATAAATAAAAGAAAAAATACTGTCAAAGCGCACTTTTTCAAGCACTTCTACAGTTTCTTCAAAATCTTCGTCCGTCTCACCCGGAAAGCCTACGATTATATCGGTGGTAAGAGACACGCCCGGTATGCTCGTTTTTATTTTTTCCATAAGGGCAAGAAAGCTTTCCTTATCATACTTTCTGTTCATAAGTTTAAGTATCCTGCTACTTCCGGACTGCATTGCAAGATGTATGTGCTTGCACACATGCTCGCACTCCGCAATTGCGGCAATTGTTTCATCCGAAAAGTCTTTCGGATGAGATGACATAAACCTTATGCGCTCAATCCCATCAATTTTATTTATTTTGCTCAGCAGCACGGCAAAAGCGTTTTTTTCGCCACGGTCATTACCGTAAGAATTCACATTCTGCCCCAAAAGCGTAACTTCTTTGTAGCCCTGCTGGGCAAGTAGCTTTATTTCGTGAAGAATTTTTTCTTCGTCACGGCTTCTTTCCCTGCCGCGGGTATAAGGCACTATACAGTATGAGCAAAAATTGTTGCAACCATACATAATGGTAACCTTCGCCATATTTTCCCTGTCACGTAGCACCGGCATATCTTCGGCAATTCTTTCCGACTCCTGCTCAATTTCAAAAACCCTTTTTTGTCCTTTGAGCTTTTTCAGCAGCAGTTCCGGGAATTTTTCGATATTATGCGTACCAAAGACTATATCCACATAGTAAAAAGACTTTTTTATTTTATTTACTACCTTCTCCTGCTGCATCATACACCCACATATGCAAATTACAAGTTCGGGTCTTGCTTCTTTTATTTGTTTAAATGCGCCCACATTGCCGAAAACACGCGTCTCGGCGCCTTCTCTTACCGCGCAGGTGTTTACCACTATGCAGTCGGCGTTGGAAGGGTTATCCGTAAACGCATATCCCGCCTCCGCCAGCATTCCGCGGATGTTTTCCATATCCGCCTCATTCTGCTGACAGCCGTAAACGACACAATACGCAAGAGGAAGACTCTCTTTGTTGCCATTTATTTTTCTGATTTCCTCAAGCGTTTTTTTTCGCTTTGCACTTCCGTCTGGTCCGCAAAGCCCTGCTTTTTCCGTCATTTAAGTCCTCCATAAGAGCGCACCGCTCAATTAAAACATACTTATAAATATACTTGAGTCTAATTATACTACAAAAAGTGTCTGATTTCAAGTGTTTCATTATATTTTTTTGCTATTTATGCTCTACAGTTGTTAAACATATGTTACACAAACCAAAAAAAACGACAAAATAATTTTGCTTAAATCCCATAGCTATATTTGAACTAAGTACGAACGCAATATCAATAGCGCAAGACATTTACTTGATGTTGACATTGAGTTAGCATCATAGATGGGATGATATCCGGGCTTTTTTATATATCTTCCATGCCTCTGCAAGAGAAGTGTAGTTGTATTTTTTTTGATAAATGGTTTGGTATTTCCTTCTCTATATTTTTTACAAAAAATTTAATATAAAAACGAGCCCTGTGCTAATGAATTAACACATGGCTCGTTTTTATAAGAAAAAGGCGAAATAATTGGAATGATTTTTTAACATTATAACTTATTGATAAACTCCTTATATTCTTC
>JAUZPZ010000171.1 GCA_030705675.1 Bacillota bacterium | reverse complement strand
AGACTAATTTTCATACGCACACGGTGTTTTGTGACGGAAATGATACAGTTGAAGAGCTTGTACGAGCAGCGGAAGAAAAAGGGTTTGACGCCCTTGGCTTTTCGGGGCACAGTTATCTGCTGTTGGATGGCACGAGGGTGAGTTGGTCAATGTCTGAGTAAAATGTTAAGAAATATAATTACGAAGTTGAAAAAGCGAAAAAAGACAGTAAGATAAAAATTTACCGGGGGATAGAACAGGATTATTTTTCGGGAAAAGCAGATCCCGGTTACGATTATGCTATAGGTTCAGTTCATTTTATATTAAAAGATGAAAAGTTTTTGCCAATAGACGAGTCAAAGGAAATTGCACAAAATGATATTGCGGAAAGTTTTGGTGGCGATCCATACGCTTATGTGGAGGCATATTACGCACTTGTTGAAGAAATAATGCGTAAAACCGGAGCAAAAATAATAGGACATTTTGATATAATAACAAAATTCAATGAAAATTACGGGCTGTTTGATGAAAATAATCCTCGATATATAAAAGCCGCGTTTGACGCTCTTCACAGCTTGATAAAACAAGGCGGAATATTTGAAGTAAATACGGGCGCCATGGCGAGAGGGTATAAAAGTAAACCATATCCTTCGGAAATGCTGCTGCGTGAAATAAAAAAATGCGGCGGAAAAATTATGCTTGCTTCAGATTGCCATAATAAAGAAAATCTTGACTATGCTTTTGAGGATATTTTATATTTCGTGAAAAAAATAGGGTTTGACAGGCTAAGTATTGTTACAAATGACAAAATAAATGAAGTTTATTTAGTAAATAAAGTGAAAAAAATCGAAAATTGTTGACAAATATTAAAAAATATGTTATATTTTTCTTATCCGCTAAAAGTCAAAAATTTGACAGGAGAGGATATAAAAATGCAGAAGGATAAGAAAAGTAGGAACTTGTACACAATAATATATATTGCGCTGATCGCGGTTGTCGGAACGGCATGCATAATTGCCGGATTTTACAGCAGCGTAAATTCTAATGTTAAAAGTGATTTTGAAAGCGCCAACGCGGAGGAATATATTCCGATGATTACGGTGTATGTTACAGGAGAGGTGTTAAATCCCGGTCTGTATGAACTTGAAAAGGGCGCAAGAGCGACAGCTGCTATAGAAAAGGCGGGCGGGATGACTCCAAATGCCAACAGTGAGGGTGTTAACCTTGCACAGGTTTTAGATGACGGCGAGCAGGTCAAAGTGCCCGCAATAAAAACTACTGCACCTGCATCATCTGCTAAAAGTAGATCCTCTGTTAGGAAAACAACATCTAAAACAACGGCAAAAGCAACATCTAAAGCGGCTTCCGTTCCAAGCAAAACTGTAGAAGAAAAGGCTGGAACTCTTGAAAACACGCCGGAAGAGGAAATGGATAAAAAGATAAACCTCAATTGCGGTGACGTCAACGAATATATGAAAGTAAATGGCGTTACAAAAACCGTTGCCGAAAATATAGCTAAATTTATTGGGGATTACGGCACATTTAAAAATATATATGAACTTAGGTGTGTAGACGGAGTCACATTGGAAATTTACAATAAGATAAATGATAAATTTGTAGTTGAATAATAGCTTGCGGACAGGTTTTTCACCTGTCCGCTTTTAGTTTTTTCGCATATGGCTTTCCCCCTGCCCGCTCAAACTTGACTTTTAAAGAAAAATATGGTAAAATAAAAAAAGTATGTGTTTATATCTTTTATACAGGCAGGTGAAGAGATGGATAACGGCAAAGATAAACAGGAAGAATATAGATGTTTTATTGCGACGGAAGAATTTAAAGAAGTAAAAAACGATAAAGAAACCGAAACAGTGACATATGAAAATCCACGAAGGCCTATTAAGAACAAAAGAAAAAAAGCAATATATCACATAGATGAACTTAAAAATATAGGATTGCATAGAAAAATAGAAGAATACGCACGTGACCTTACACGCCGCCTTGCAGTGTACGCATTTGCAGTTATAACCCTTGTTGCATTTACATTTATGCTTATGACAATGTGCTCCGTAGGGTATGAAGGGTTTATAAACGGTAAAAGCGTGGGTGTTGCCGACAGCAAAGAATTTCTGCAAGGCATAAGAGAAGATGTAAATAAAGAAATAGCCACTTTAACCGGAGGGGACAAGACCGGACAGATAAAACCGCTTAAATTCAGGTTTAAAATTGTTTCGGAAAATAATTATACACCTAAAGAAAAAATACGCGAGAATATGGCCACGTTTTCATCTGCACTTATGAAAGGGTGCAGTATTTACGTAGACGGAAAAAAAGTTGTTGTGCTTAAATCCCCGCGTGAAGCACAGGAAGTGCTTATGGCGATAAAAGAACAGTATTATCTTAAAGGAATGGAATGTACTTCGGAAATAATGAATAAGGTAGAGCTTGTAAATGAACAAGCTACTTACGCAAGTTCAAGTACAATAGAACAGGCGGTTCGTGCTCTTAACGATGTTAAGGATTCATCCAGGGATTATATGGT
>JAUZPZ010000170.1 GCA_030705675.1 Bacillota bacterium | reverse complement strand
TATATCACCCACGCCTACATCTTCACCGGTATTGGTTGCCTTGAGATATGATGTATTTTCAAGGGTATAGGTCGTTGTTGTGCCGCTTGTTGAGCTTGTAGGCTCATACACGGTAAGTTTATAGGTAAGCTCGTCATCACTGTTATAATCCTGTTCGATAGCCTTGACAATACATAACGAAGATGAGATAGAAGGGTTTGATGTAAGGCTTTCATTGTAAAGCACAATACAGTTGTTTAGTGTAGAGCCTGATGAGGTTTGCTCCTGATAAATTTCGGCGTTTTGGCTACTGTATGATTTTAAGCTGCCTGACCCTGTATATACGGCATAGCTTTGATAATCATACCTGTTATCGGGAACACTGAAAATCGTAGCCGTAGAAGGGATTTGTATTGAAGAGCCTGAAGCAGGCTTTAAATAACCTGTGGTAATTCCGTAGGTATATGAAGGCGTTTGCGACGTAAACCATGTGGTCGGCTGAATAGTCAGCATAGATTTTATAATAAGAGAGGAAGAGCCGACTTCAAAGCGTATTGGCTGGGCATATGTCGCATTTCGAATCATGTCGCTGCTTTTCGAGGCAATGCCCTTTTCCGCATCGCCGTAATTAATATAATAAGCGTTATCATTGAGTATTTGTGCAACGCTGTCATATTGAGAATATGTGTATTTTACTCCGTTGATAATAATTCTGCCACCATCAACTTCATAAGTCTGATATTCTTCAGACTGGGAAACGTTTGATTTTGTAATTATTCTGAATTTTAAATAAGCGTTCGCCGACGAGGTTGCCTGCTTGTAATCAACATCAACAAGATATCCGTAAACATATTCGGGACTCTTTACGTCAACGCCCGTAATTTCGCCCATGGAGTCAAGATAAGCGACCACACAAGTGCCTACGGGGAACAGGTCTGACATTTCAAGAGAAGCGTTGTTTGCGACAACTTTTTGGTAATAGTCAGAAATAGTATATTCTGTATTGTTAATGGATACGGTATTATCTGAAGAGGTATATCCGCTCGTAACCTTTGAGCCGGAGCTTGAGTTTCCTCCCGCAACATCGGTGCATAAAACTACATTTATATGGGTCATATCCCTTGAAGCGTATATGGTCAGCACGGTGTTTTTATTGATGTTTCTAAGAACGGTTTCGGATGCGCTGCCTTTGGTGGAAAAGGTAACAGAAATATCGCTGGCAGAAAGCGTGCGCACATTTGTATAATGATTTTGCAAATCGGCAAGCAGCAGGTCTTCGTCAAGAATATAGGATTTGCTTTCGTTGTATTTATCAAGTACTTTGCCGAGGGAGGAAACGGCTGCTTTTGCAACAAGTGTATCATATGCCGTAACAATGGCGACATCAATATCGCCGCCGTTGCTGTTAATAAATTTTACGGAACCATGCTCCGGCATAAGGTCGCTTAGTTTAACGTAAGAGGTATTTTTAAGAGGGTCGTAATCATACGGGGTATGCTTATAATCAATAGGAACTCCGTTGTAAACTACGGCGACATTATCCAAATTATTCGGTAATTTGACCGAAGAAGTCTTGGAATCCTGTGTATAAACAAGCTCTGTATTTGTACAGCTCGAGCGGACAAAATCGCCGGCGGCGACATTTATTACCTTTGTGGAGGTGTCTGCCTTAAATGTATAAATCTCTTTAATGTTGTAATTATTAAGAAAATATTTTATATTTACTGCATACCCCAGATAGTCGTCATATATCGCATAACTGCTTCCTGAAGGAACACGAAGTTTATAATAGTCATAAGATGTGCCGTTATCGACTTTTAAAATAATATAAGGGGATTCGGAAGCTACAGAGTCCGATTGGGGATCAATCGAAACGCCCTGTGTGGAAACAATTATTCCGGAAAGGCTTTTAAGATCGGTAGGGGAAACGCTACCGCCGCCGCCACCGCCACCGCCACCGCCGCCACCACCGCCGCCACCACCGTCGCCACCGCCGATATTAACGGGGGGAATCACGTTGGAACCCGGTTTTGAAACATTGATACAGTTATATAACATCTGCGCGATTTCGGCGCGGTTGATAACACTACCTTTTTTAATGCCGATATTTTGGTTGAGGGTGAGCTGTTCGCCGGTAATAACATAGGCGTCCGGCCACAGGGGCACAACAACAGAAACCTTTGCCTGAGCCGCAACTTCTTTACCCATGTAGCATACAAGAATTTTCATTGCCTGTTCATATGTAATGGTGGCATCCGGAGCAAAAGTGCCATTTCCCATACCGTTTAAATATCCTTTTTGAACGCCGAGATATATATATTTATACGCCCAGTGGGGAGAGTCTGTATCCACATCGGAAAAACCCGTTAAAACACCATCTTTAACATCGTTCACTCCACCGTTTTTTTGAATAAGCATTTTTACGAATTCCGCTCTGGTAACATTTTTGGAAGGTTTGAAAGTGCCGTCGTCATAGCCTATCATAATACCTTCTTTTTTAAGATATTCAATGGCCTTAAGATTTGCATTGTCGGTTGGT
>JAUZPZ010000017.1 GCA_030705675.1 Bacillota bacterium | reverse complement strand
TGCTTTCGGATAATACACTTTAAAATAAGCGACGCGAAACGCCATCATAACATAGGCAACGGCATGTGCTTTCGGGAAAAGATATTTAATTTTTTTACACGACTCGATATACCATTCGGGAACATTATTCTCACGCATAAGTTCTTCGTCTTCCGGCGATAACCCTTTTCCTTTTCTTACTTTTTCCATTATTACAAAGGACTCTTTTGGGGGGCATCCCGAATATATCAGATAAGTCATAATATCGTCACGCGTACATATGCATTCTTTCAAAGTTGCAGTACCGCTCGTAACCAAATTCTGAGCGTTATCAAGCCACACATTCGTGCCGTGCGACAACCCGGAAATTCGTACAAGCTCCGCAAATGTTGTAGGATGAGTATCCACGAGCATTTTCCTTACAAACGGAGTGCCGAACTCAGAAATTCCGTATGTGCCCGTGGGGCTGTAAATTTCCTCCGCCGTTACCCCAAGTGTCTTTGGGCTTTCAAATAAAGTCATCACATTTTTTTCGCCTATCTTGATAGTTTTCGAGTCAATTCCCGTTATATCCTCAAGCATTCTTATCACGGTAGGATCATCATGCCCCAAAATATCCAGTTTCAACAATTTACCGGAAATTGAATGATAGTCAAAATGGGTCGTTATTATATCACTTTCCGTGTCGTCCGCCGGATGCTGAATAGGGCAGAAATTATGTATGTCGTTATCCTTCGGAACTACCATTATACCGCCCGGATGCTGTCCTGACGTTCTTTTGACCCCTGTACAGCCGCGTGCAAGGCGGTCCATTTCACAGGTCGATGCAGTAAGTCCCCTTTCCTCAAAATACTTCTTGACATATCCGTATGCGGTTTTATCCGCAACCGTGCCAATTGTTCCCGCACGAAATACAAAGCCCTTTCCAAAAAGGATTTCAGTATATTTATGCGCTTTAGGCTGATACTCACCGGAAAAATTCAAGTCAATATCAGGTTCTTTATCGCCGTCAAACCCCAAAAATGTTTCAAAAGGAATATCATGTCCATCACCATACAAAGGTTCGCCGCAGTGCGGACAATTTTTCTCCGGCAAATCCCATCCCGAAGGCTGTGAACCGTCGGTTATAAACTCGCTGTATTTGCACTTTTTACATACATAATGGGGCTGAAGCGCGTTAACCTCGGTAATTCCCGCAAGAAAAGCTATAAAGGAGGAGCCTACAGAACCTCTTGAACCTACCAGGTATCCATCGGCATTTGATTTCCATACAAGATTTTTTGCTATTATATACATAACTGAAAACCCGTGTTTTATAATAGAACCGAGTTCTCTGTCCATCCTTTTCTGTACAATTTCTGGCAACGGATCCCCATAAATTGAAATGGCTTTTTCCTTTGTTATTTTGATAAGTTCTTCCTCCGCGCCTTCAATTTTAGGAGGCGACGGCTCTTTAGGAAGCAAAGCAATATCATCGATCATGTTCGCTATCATATTCGGAACTGTAATTACAACTTCTTTTGCTTTTTCCTCTCCCAAATATTCAAACTCCCCTAGCATCTCCTGCGTAGTGCGAAAATAAAGAGGTGGCTGACAGTCCGCATCCTCAAACCCCTTCGCATTCATAAGTATTCTCCTGAACACCTCATCTTCGGGATCCTTAAAATGCACGTCACAGGTCGCCGCGACCGGCTTGCCTATACGCTCACCCAGCTTCACTATTTCAATATTCAGGTCTTGCAGCCCTTTATCATCCACAACCAGCCCCTCACGCTTTAAAAAAGCATTATTTCCGACTGGCTGAATTTCAAGATAATCATAAAATCCGGCTATTCTTTCTATTTCCTCCTGTGATTCTCCCATAAGAATGGCATTGAACAGCTCTCCGGACTCACAAGCCGACCCTACGATTATTCCTTCACGATACATTTTAAGCACTTCACGTGTTACAACAGGGTGTTTATTAAAATGTTTAAGATTGGAATCTGAAATAATTCTGTATAAATTTACCAACCCCGGTTTATTTTTTGCCAGAAAAATTATATGATAATCCTTCACACGAGACGGATTAAGGGGCGCAAGTTTT
Source organism: Bacillota bacterium (assembly GCA_030705675.1). Classification (GTDB taxonomy): domain Bacteria; phylum Bacillota; class Clostridia; order RUG12999; family RUG12999; genus RUG12999. The sequence goes on along the minus strand of JAUZPZ010000017.1, from coordinate 22,552 downwards.
GTGTTGAACTCGGTTAAATTTACTATTTCATGACTTTTAAGCTTTTCTATACAGCGTTTCATAATCTCAGCCGTCGCTTCCGCGTCATCCACGGCACGGTGGTGGTTTAAAAGCTCTATATTCAAATGTTTCACCATAGCCGCCAGACCATGGGTTTTTCTTTCATTGTAAAGCGCGCGACAAAGATTAAGGGTGTCTACATAGCACGGGTTAAAGGGCAGAGAATATTTTGTCGCGTTTATACGTATAAATCCAACATCGAATGTCGCATTGTGCGCCACCAAAACGCTGTTGCCGCAAAACTCCAAAAATTCCGGCAGTACTTCGCCTATTTTAGGCGCATTCTCAACATCGGCATCCTTTATTGAAGTAAGCTCCGTGGTCTGCTGCGACAATTTCATTTCCGGATTTACAAATGTCGAAAACCTGTCCGTTACCACTCCTTTGTTTATCTTTACCGCTCCTATTTCTATAATTCTGTCTTCCTGACAGTGTAAGCCTGTGGTTTCTATATCAAATACAACAAATTCTCCGTCAACCGTATAATCCCTCGCGTTATATACAACCCTTACCTTATCTCCATGAAGATAACCTTCCATACCGTAGAGAATTTTTATATCCGACTTCCCCTTTGCCTTAAACGCGTCCGGAAATGCCTGCGCAACACCGTGATCCGTAACCGCAACGGCTTTATGACCCCACTTCTCGGCAAGTTTTACAAGATCTCCTACACTCGTAATGCCATCCATTGCAGACATTTGGGTATGCATATGCAGCTCCACCCGCTTTTCCTCTGCATTATCCATACGCTCTTCCTTTGCTATTTTCACAATACTTGAACACATAAGTGTCAGTTCTTTTGCAAATGTGTCAAATTCTATCCGTCCGCTTACCATCACCCTCATGTCTTCTTTTAAGTTTTCAAGCAGCTCTTTTAGTTTCCGTGTCTGTTTTTCCTTTTTTATTTCGTCAATTTCATCGGATTTTGCGCCCTCAAACATTTTAACTTTTATAGAGCTTGTATAATCGGTTATATTAAACGAAACAATGGTTTTCCCCGATTTTAGCTCTTTAGCCTCAATACCCCATATATCTCCCGCCACAACGATTTTGTCATAAGGACCGTGTATATTTTTAATCGGCGTAATTTCAGGATCTGTAATTTTCTTTCCGCGGATAACTTTTTCCGTTTCTATATCCGCTTCCATTATAGAAGTAGTTTTCACTTCATCTGTAAGAGAAGCCTGTGTGTTTTGCTTTTCAAGATATTCTTCAAGACATTTTGCTTCACTTGCAAGTGCCAAATCCCTTTGCTGCGCAAATTTTTTATATTCCTCCTCGTCGTACTCGCCGCTAAAGGTTATTTTATAACGTTTACCTGTTTCCTCGTTTATAATTTCCTGCAATCTGTTTACACAGGCGAACCTGCCGATCATTTCTTCCATACCGAACTTTATTGTAATATGTATTTCTTCGCCGCTTAATTTCCATACCGAATCCATAAATACAAGCTTTAAAATCGTTTTGATTTCGCGCTGTACCCTCATTTCCAAATGTGCCGCATAAGACGGCAGATTTTCATTTGTAAGACCAATACCTTTGTAGTCAAAGCAAATCCTCACAAGCGCGCAATCGTACTCTTTCGCAAACATTGTTTCTATGTACTGTGTTTGCTTTAAATCCATTATGTACGGCGGTTTTATATATACGGTAATATTTCTTTCCGCTAAACTTACCTTTATATCTTTCACTTCAACGGCTTCAAAAAAATCCGCACCGCCGCCGGTGAAAAACTCCGACAACTTTTTCATTTTCCCTGCCCCCTGAAATTCTTCTTTTGGAGATTTCTCATATTCTTTTTTAATAATTCATAATTTCAAATTTATGGTATAATTGCCCATATGCGGTTATGATATAATAAACACGTTTACGTGTTTATTATATCATAACCGCACCCTATCTGCAAATATATAATTGCACAATAAAAAAAATTATTTTTGTTTAATTTTCTATACCGGCATTTTGGTTTGTGAAATGCATATCCCCCGGTCGCTACGCGCCGGGGGATATTTTATCCTATATATTTCATTGGGTCTATGGATTTACCCGCTTCTGTCATTTCAAAATGAAGATGCGTCGTCTTATCTTCTCCGAGTATGTTGCCGTCAAGAATTCCTATTATATCTCCGCAGCTTACATCCGTTCCCTTTTCTCTCAAATTTTCAGAGGAAAGTCCCATGTATACGGAACAAAATCCTCCATGGTCCACTTTAATAACTCCTCCCCATATAGGGTCGACATATGACCATATTATAGTACCATCCGCAATGGCTCTTACTTCTACACCTTTTGTGCCCTCTATGTCCACTCCGCTGTGAACACGCCAATCTCCGTAAAATTCCGAATACTCCGGTTTCCCGCCATAAGTTTTTGTTATTTTCCCTTCCGTTATAGGAACAACTGTCTTGGCAGGCTGCGTAGCCACATCTACATCTTCAGGCTTCGAGGCCTGCTGTGTGGTCTCCGTGGCTTCCGGCTCGTCCTCATATTGGTTACTTTTCTTCCCGGTTTTTACGGTTTCCTCTCCTGCTTTTGCTGTTTGTTCTTCATTCTTTTTTTCGGTATTTACGGTCTCCTCGGTATCCTCTCTTGTTTTCGCTGTTTGTTCTTCATTCCTTTTTTCGGTCTTTACAGTCTTTTCAGTATCATCTTCTGTTTTTTTCGCGGATTTTACGTCATTTTTTGCTGTGTCTGAATTATTATTTATCTTGTCTTCCTCTTCGCCAAACAAATCATCCAACTGCTGGGTTATACGCTTTTCCTGTGCTTTTTTTTGCGCTGTACTGTTTTCAGGCTTTTTCGTCTGTTTCCCGCTGTATATTGCATAAGAAATAACAAATGTAACAACAAACGCAAGAAGACACAGCGTTATAATTCCTATAATTCCCGACTTTTTCTTTTTTCCTATATAATCTTTACTCATGTCAACACCTCACTTATGGTTAAGTATTGGCATTTTAAGGGATTTTTATACCTAAAGATTTCTTAGATATTTTTTCCTGTAATTTAGCGGTGAATAACCCGTTTCTTTTTTAAAGACAACTCCAAAATAATTTTGATTATTAAAACACAGCCGTTCGCTTATTTCCGCCACATTATAATTATCGTTCAGCAGTTCTATGGCCTTAAACACTTTCATTTTCAAAAAATATTTATGTACGCTGCATATGGAATATCTGGAAAATATCTTTTTTAGGTTACTCTCGCTCATTCCGCATTTTTCGGCTATATCCTTGACCGACAAAGGTTCGAATATATAAGTTCTCATTACTTCGACAATCTCTTTAAATTCATTTGCCGCGCGGCTGTTTACAGTATATGTTTCATCCGCACTGTCAAGCAGTGTCATAAGATATATTTCCATATCATTTGCCACTTCATGAAGGAAATATAATCCGTCGCCTTCGAGGTAATCATTCTCTGTGCCCCCTCCGTCGCGAAGTGAGGTAATCAGTTTGTTAAGCTTATTTATTCCCCTGGCGTTTACCATTATCACCTTTCCGTATATCTTTTGAATGTCTGTCCCTGTCATCTGGAACATGGCTGAAAGGATTTTTACTTTTGACCCGTCCTCCGTAACTATAACAACTTTTTCATCAGACTGAAATACAAATGTTTCCCCTTTTTGGATAGGAAATTCTTCGCCGTCTGTCTTAACAATCGCTCTTCCTTCTATTATATATACAAACCTACTGAAATTATTGTATTTATTATCGATGACGTATGTACCTTCGATATGCTTTTCATAGGCTTCACCTATAGCGTTAATACGTATTCTTCTATTTATCGTAACAAGCATTTGTTTTCCACCTCAGAGTGTCTGTTTTTATATTATTTATGACTTTTTTTGTATTGTATTGTACTACATATTACATATATAATAATATCATACATGGTATGGATTGTAAAGATAAATTTTATAGGAGGATAAATATGGATACTACACTTGTTATAATGGCTGCCGGTATGGGTTCAAGATATGGCGGTCTTAAACAGATAGAGCCCGTTGGCCCAAATGGAGAGGTTATTCTCAATTATTCCGTATATGACGCAAAAAAAGCAGGGTTTAACAAGGTTGTGTTTATAATCAAAAAGGAAATCGAACATGATTTTATGAAAATTGTCGCTCCGAGAATTGAATCTGTAATTGAGACGGAATACGCTTTTCAGGAGCTTTACAAAATTCCTGAAGGCTATAATTTCCCCGACCGCACAAAACCATGGGGAACAGCTCACGCGATTATGTGTGCAAAAGACAAAATAACCACCCCTTTTGCTGTAATAAACGCAGATGATTATTATGGACAAGCTTCTTTTAAAATTCTCCACGATAATCTCATTGATTGTCCCAATTCCTTTATGATTGCATACAAGCTTAAAAATACATTTTCTGAAAACGGAACCGTTACACGCGGAGTATGCTCAACCGAAAACGGTATACTTACAAAAGTTACCGAAACAAGCGGTCTTGACAAAAATTCCTCTTATGATGAAAATACTCTTGTATCTATGAATATGTGGGGTTTTAAACCTGAAATTATTCACAAGCTTGTAAGCGGTATGCCTTCATTTCTCGACAATATGAAAAACCCTCTTAAAGATGAATATCTTCTTCCTTCCGTAATTGATAATTTAATTCATAACGAAGGACATATTGTAAATGTATTTGAAACGGACGACAAATGGTTCGGCGTTACATACAAAGAGGATAAACCAACTGTTGTAGGCGCTATTGCAAAGTTTACAGCCGAAGGCAGATATGACGGAATTTAAAATTAATCTATGTCCGGTTTTTGATAAATCGGGCATATCAGAAACCCAAAGTATAAATTCTTTGGGTTTCTTTTTAAGCCTTGAATACTTACTTTTTTACTTTTTTATGCTTTGGTATATAATCACCAAAAAATAGTTAATATTTATGCAGATATTTTGGATTTGTTTTCATTAATTTTTATTGACTTTGCCTGTAATCCATGGTATAATATTAAGTAAAAGTTTATTTATTCAAATTTTTAAGCAGATAGACAGTTTTTGCATTTTTATTCATTTTTTATGATTAATATAAATATATATTTTTGTTTTGGAGGGATGAAATATGTCATTGGGTTATAACAGAAAAATAGTATTGGAAGATGGCAGTGAATATTATGGCTACGCTTTTGGTGCTTCTAAAGAAAAGGTGTGCGAACTTGTTTTTAATACATCTATGGTAGGATATCAAGAAATCGTTTCTGATCCGTCATATACATACCAGCTGGTTGTAATGACTTATCCTCTTATAGGTAACTACGGTATGACCGATAATGATTTTGAAACCAAAACCCCAACAATAGGAGGTATGGTTGTACGTGAATATAATGATATGCCTAGTAATTTCAGATATACAAAAACTCTCTCCGAGGTACTGGAAGAATACGATATTCCTGGTATTTCCGGGATTGACACTCGTAAGCTTACACGCGTAATCCGTAATAACGGCACATGCCGTGTTCTTATCACCTCTGTCGACACTCCGGTGGACAAAGCCGTTGAAATTATAAAAAACACACCTATACCTCATGATTCCGTATCAAAAGTGAGTTGTAAAAAGCCGTGGTATTCAAGAACATCAAACCATATTTACAATGTAGTCGCCATAGATTGCGGAATAAAACTTAACATTGTACGAAGCCTTAATGCGCGCGGCTGTAACGTTACCGTTGTTCCTTACGACACTGCGGCAGAAAAAATAGATTTTATGAAACCTGACGGAATATTTATTTCAAACGGTCCGGGCGATCCTGAAGATAACGTGCCGGTAATAGAGATGGTAAATGCCCTGCGCGGTAAATATCCCATAGGGGGTATCTGCCTCGGTCATCAAATAATTGCTCTGGCTTACGGTGCAAAAACATATAAACTTAAATTTGGCCACCGCGGCGGAAACCATCCCGTAAAAAACCTGCAAACAGGAAAAATTGAAATAACAAGCCAGAATCACAGTTACGCCGTTGACGCCGCCTCCCTTGAGGGTACGGGACTCGTTGTAACGCATATAAACTTGCTTGATAATACAATTGAGGGCATCGAATGTAAGAAGGACCTTATTTTCAGTGTGCAGTATCACCCCGAAAGTGCCCCCGGTCCTCAGGACAGCGGATATTTGTTTGATAAATTTCTTGAAATAATGAAGGAGGGAAAAGACAATGCCTAAAAGAACAGACATAAAAAAAGTACTTGTAATAGGATCAGGTCCTATAGTTATAGGTCAGGCCGCCGAGTTCGATTACGCCGGAACACAGGCTTGTCTTGCTCTTAAAGAAGAAGGCTACGAGGTAATCCTGGCAAACTCCAACCCCGCTACCATTATGACTGATACCTCTGTTGCGGATAAAGTGTATATGGAACCTCTTACTTTAGAATATACTTCAAAGCTTTTGCGCTATGAGCGCCCCGACGCGATTGTTCCCGGTATAGGAGGACAAACCGGTCTTAACCTAGCAATGGAACTTGCCCGGAAAGGCGTCCTTGCGGAATGTGGTGTCGAACTGCTTGGGACAAGCGTTGAAAGTATAGAACGCGCGGAAGACCGTGAAAAATTCAAAGAACTGTGTGAAGAGTTGGGCGAACCTGTTCTTACATCAATGATTACCCATTCGATAGACGAAGCGGTAAATGCGGCGGCTGAAATTGAATACCCAGTCGTATTAAGACCCGCGTTTACGCTTGGAGGCACAGGCGGCGGCTTTGCGGACAATGAAGAAGAACTCCGCGAAATTATGAAAAACGCACTCAAACTTTCTCCCGTAGGTCAGGTGCTTGTCGAAAAAAGTATTAAGGGATATAAGGAAATTGAATATGAAGTAATGCGTGACAGCAATGACACCGCCATTACGATATGTAACATGGAAAATCTTGACCCTGTGGGTATTCATACCGGTGATTCGATCGTTATGTGCCCCAGTCAAACCCTTACAAACAAAGAATATCACATGCTTCGTGACAGTGCTATTAAAATTATCAGGGCGCTTAAAATTGAGGGGGGCTGTAACGTACAATTTGCCCTTGACCCTCAGTCTTTCCAATATTACCTTATTGAAGTTAACCCCAGAGTTTCACGTTCTTCCGCACTTGCTTCAAAGGCAAGCGGCTATCCCATAGCGCGGGTTTCTGCAAAAATTGCGGTAGGTATGACTCTGGACGAAATTCAGATTGCAAATACACCCGCATCCTTTGAGCCTACTCTGGATTATGTGATTACAAAAATGCCGCGTTTCCCGTTTGATAAATTTGCTTCCGCGTCAAACAAACTCGGAACTCAAATGAAAGCTACCGGCGAAGTTATGAGCATTGGGCGTACTTTGGAGGAAAGTCTTTTGAAGGCCGTTCGCTCACTTGAAATAGGCTTGTGCCATCTTTATATGTCTAAGTTTGACAAAGATAAAATGTCGGTCGATGACCTTATTGCTTATATTGCGGAAGGTACAGACGACAGAATTTACGCAATCGCACAGCTTATGTGGCTGGGTGTTGACCACAGCAGAATATGCAATGCTACGCAAATTGACATGTTTTTTCTTGATAAGATCAAGAATATTGTGGATTTTGAGAAGCAGCTTGAAGACAATATCGGAGATATTGACACCCTCTATAAGGCAAAGAAAATGGGCTTTTCGGATAAATATATAGCCCATCTTTGGAAAAAGACAGAGGATGATATTTATTCAATACGCAAAGAGCATAAAATGTTCCCGGTTTATAAAATGATTGATACCTGCGCAAGCGAGTTTGACAGTTATATTCCCTATTTCTACTCTACATACGAAGATGAAAACGAATCAATTGTGAGCGACAAGAAAAAAATCATTGTGCTGGGCGCGGGTCCGATACGCATAGGCCAGGGCGTTGAGTTTGATTATTCCACCGTTCACGCCGTAAAAACAATAAGAGATTATGGCTATGAATCTATTATTATAAATAACAATCCGGAAACCGTTTCCACAGACTACACCACAAGTGATAAGCTTTATTTTGAACCTCTTACCGTAGAGGATGTAATGAATGTTATTGAACTCGAAAAACCGGTAGGCGTCATTGCCTCTCTTGGTGGTCAGACAGCAATCAACCTTGCCGAACCGCTTATGAAACGTGGCGTTAAGATTATCGGTACCGATGTCGAGGCAATTGAGAAAGCCGAAAACAGGGACTCCTTTGAGCAAATAATGAATAAGCTCGGTATACCGCAACCCAACGGTCACGCAGTCACAAATATAGACGACGGCGTAAAAGCGGCGTCTGAAATCGGATATCCTGTGCTTGTGCGTCCGAGTTATGTACTGGGCGGCAGGGCAATGCAGATTGTTGGCGACGAAACGGGGCTTCGCAAATATCTTCGCACAGCCGTTGAAGTTGACGTGGATAAGCCCGTACTTGTTGACAAATATATTGTCGGAAAAGAGCTTGAGGTTGACGCTGTATGTGACGGAAAAGATGTATTTATCCCCGGAATAATGGAACACGTTGAAAGAACGGGTATCCATTCGGGCGACTCAATAAGTGTATACCCTGTATTCAGCATTTCACAAAAATCAAAAGATACAATAATCGAATATACAAAAAAACTTGGTTTAGGCATAGGTATAGTGGGTCTTTATAATATTCAGTTTATTGTGGATAAAAATGAAAAGGTTTATGTAATAGAAGTAAATCCGCGTTCCTCAAGAACCGTCCCCTTCCTTTCAAAGGCTACAGGGTATCAGCTGGCGGATATTGCGACGCTTGCCATTTTGGGTAAATCCCTTAAAGAACAGGGCTTTACAACTATGTATCCGTCGGAAAAGAAGCGTTGGTATGTAAAGGTTCCCGCATTCTCCTTTTCAAAAATCCGCGGACTCGACGCTTATCTTTCACCTGAAATGAAATCCACCGGAGAAGCGATAGGATATGACAAAAAGCTCACCCGCGCTCTTTTTAAAGCACTTCAGGCTTCCGGCATGAATGTTGTGAACTACGGCACCGTGTTTGTTACCGTTGCGGATAAAGACAAGGAAGAAGCTCTTCCTCTGATTAAAAGATTTTATCAGCTCGGATTTAACATTGAGGCGACCAGCGGAACGGCGAATTTTTTGCGCCAAAACGGTCTGCACGTACGTGTGTGTGCTAAAATCACCAAAGATAATGAGGAAATTCTTGATTCAATCCGTAAGGGCTACGTAAACTATGTGATCAATACAAGAAATATAGCCGCGACAGACGCGGAAGAAACCGCCGGCTATCAAATTCGCCGCTGCGCAGTTGAAAACAATATCACAATGTTTACTTCGCTTGATACCGTCAGAGTACTTCTTGATGTTCTGGAGGAAACAACGCTCGGAATTTCAACCATTGACGCGGAATAATATGTTTTCGATATAAAACAACTCCCCATGATACCGGCATTAAACCGGCATTTCATGGGGAGTTTAAACTATGTACATATTTACTTTTTTATTAATAATTTTTCAAGAGGTTTCCATATAACCATTGCAATAGCCCCTCCTATTGCCGCCGTGATAAGCTGCAAATGAGTAAACATAACAAGTACGGTTGATCCAACTTTCTGCGGAAGTTGCGGGAACAGCGGAAGAACGATAAGGTCCACCCCTCCCCACATAACAAGCCACTTGACTATGCAGCCCACAATAATGCCAACAACGACCATTCCGAGATTTTTCATTTTACCCTGATAAGATTTTTTCCCACGTGTAAACAGCCATACGGAAAGCACGAGAGCAAGATTACCCGCTATTACCACCACGGCAAGGCTCCCTTTTGTCAATAACATAGGCATTGGAATAGACTTTGCCATGATCCATGATGTAAAAGGAGAAACTATTCCAAAGAAAATGCCACCCCGCAAACCTATTGATAAAGTCGCTATAATAAGCACTAAATTTACCCCAGGACCCGTTATAAATTGAGACAAGTTTTTAAAATATTGCATTGCAAGCAGTATTGCAAGCAATAAAGCCGTTCTTGTCACTTTTTGAGCTAATCCTATTTTCATATGTAAAAACTCCCCCCGTTATATTTATATCATTATACTACGGTTTTTGACAATAGTCAACAATTATTTTCATTCTTCTGCAATAACGTGGAAGCCGTTGTCAATAAGCAGCTGTGCGGTTATGCCGTTTCCCGCCTTCTTTACGCCGGTGAAAGTTCCGTCATAAATAAGCCCGAAGCCGCATGAAGGACTCCCCTGTTTAAGATAAACCGCCTTTGGATTATGCTTTTTTGCAAGCTCCAATACTTTTTCAGCACCCTTTAAAAATTCCGCCGTTACATCTTTGCCGTCACGACTAAAAACTTTTCCCATACCGCAAATTACATTTTCTCCGTCAAAACCTTCTTCTATTTCGGAAGGACTTCTGGGCGTCGGCAATTCGCCCAAACATTCCGGACATATAAGCATTATCTCCTCGCCTTTTAACTTCTCTTTAAGGTTTTCTCTTAAATTGTTTCCACCGCTGTACTTGCAGTTTTTCCCCCACAGGCATCCGCTTACAAAAATCATTTTATTACGCCCTCCTCTTCCTTTTCTTTCCGCCTCCCCATACCGTTTCCTTATAGACAGGCCTCAATTTCAACGGGTACATTTTATCCCCTCCAATTATTTCACATTTTACCACATTTTTTTTAAATATTCAATAGTGTATTGCAAAAATGATATTTGTATGGTAAAATAACCTTAAGGAGATGTTATATTATGTCGGAAAAAATAAATTTTAAAACAAACGCAATCAGAATTTTAGAATCAGAAAAAATCAATTATATATTACATAAATACGACCACGACGAAGGTTTTGTGGATGGCGTATCTGTCGCCTCAAAGCTTGGAGAGAAATATTCACAGGTATTTAAAACCATCGTGACAAAAGGTGCGTCAAACGAATACTTTGTTTTTGTTCTGCCTGTTGATAAAGAGATAAATTTGAAAGCCGCGGCGCGTGTTGCCGGCGAAAAAAGCGTTGATATGATCAAAGTTTCGGATATTACAAAAATCACAGGGTATATACGCGGAGGATGCTCTCCTATAGGTATGAAAAAAAAGTTTAAAACCGTTATTGATTCTTCATGCCTTGATCAAAAAACAATTATAGTAAGCGCAGGAAAAATAGGTTATCAAATGGAGCTTGACCCCCAGGACCTTATCCGCGCCGCAGACTGCATTGTTGAAAGTATAACATAAGCTTTGGCACATTACATCGGATAAGCGCCTGTGAAGGCATTAAATATAAGTTCGTGCCCGTCCTCGTTAGGATGTATTCCATCAGCACACAGAAAGTCGGAATAATTTTTCTTTTTTAAAAATTCACTCCTAATATCGATCAGCGGAACCATCATCTGATTTGCAATATCTCCGACAACGGTATTGTAAAATTCGTGCCAGCGGTAAATGTACTCTGTTGAATTGCCCAGCCATTTGATAAGATTTTCCCTATTTCGGCCGCGGCTTACCCATGCAAAATATTTTCCCGCATCAAGCGGCGGCAGATTTATTATTACTACCTGCTTGCCCATATTTTTCACCTGATTTATTATTTTTTTGTAGGAGTCGATAAATGTATCAATCGGCGTTTTGCTGGTGTATTCCGCGTCAGGATTTTCGGAGATGCTGCCCCAATCAAAATCACAGTCATTTCCACCAAACTCTAGTGCCACACAATTGCAGTTTTTAAGATTGTTTACATTTTGTGCTGCAATTTTCAGACCTCTTTCAACAGTACAGCCGAATTTCGAATAATTATTTACATTTATATTTTGGCTTTCGGAGAAAAGCTTTATAAAATTTTTTTCCGTAACCGAATATCTTTGTTTTTCGGTGTCATAAACCACTCCTTTTGTTATTGAGTCACCGAAACAGCATATTTCATTTTGCATATTCCCACCCCGTAAAAATAAATTTTGTAAATTATATGTTTTTTAAATACTTTATATTTAATTATAAGCAAAGATGCCTTAAAGTAAACCGCATAATAAAAAATATTTTATGAAAGTATTAAGTAGCGTTGGTAATAGTTATAAAGCAAAGAAGGTGTTTTTATGAATAATGAACTTTGTATTGAAACAATAAAACGTTTCCCCTTTTATGATAAGCTTAATGAGAACGAAATTAACTCCATAAAAGAAAATGTTTTGTTTCGCAATTGCAATGCCGGAATGATCATTAATACAGGCGGCGGTCACGAATGTTTGGGCATGGTCTTTGTCTGCGAAGGCATGCTCAGATGCTATATGCTGTCTGAAGAAGGCAGGGAAATAACGCTTTTTCGCATTTCCGCCGGAAACTCCTGTGTTTTCTCCGCCTCCTGCGTTTTAAGCCAAATTACTTTTGATGTTTTTATTGAAGCAGAAACGGACAGCCGGATTATGATTTTAAACGCACAGGCATTTTCACACTTGACAGACACAAATATTTATGTGGAAAACTATGCGTATAAACTGGCTACCAAACGTTTTTCAGATGTAATGTACGCTATGCAGCAGCTTTTGTTTATGCGCTTCGACAAGAGGCTCGCCCTGTTTTTGTCTGAAGAAGCGATTGACGATAATGTACATATGACCCATGAACAAATCGGCAGAGATTTAAACTCCGCACGTGAAGTCGTTACAAGAATGCTCAACCGTTTTTCGGATGACGGAATTGTAAAAATAACACGCGGGTGTATTGTAATTACAGATCATAAAAAATTGAACAATATTATAGCTTCTTAGGGCGTGTTTGAAAAACATATTTATATGTGACATCCTCACAGAAACAAAAAACTCATTAATGTATACTTACTGTAAGATTAAGGTATCTTAATCTTAATAAAAAATTGATACAGGAGTGGTATAATGAGTATTTCCAATTTGTTTCCGATAAAAAACCGATTTCAGGAAGGTCTTAACGAGGCAAAATCTTTTCCTGAGGCTATTATTCTTGACGTGCGCACCCCTCAGGAATATAATTCGGGTCATGTGCCGGGAAGCATAAACCTTCCGCTTAACCGCATCCATGAAGTTAACATTTCAAAAGACATTCCACTTTATGTGCATTGCTTAAGCGGCGCACGAAGCAAACAGGCCTGCTCGTATTTGAAAGCCCGTGGATATAGGGCAAAAAATATTGGCGGAATATCAAATTACAAAGGACCATTAGTAAAGGAGCTGTAAAAAATGAAAGTTGTTATTGTCGGTGGCGTTGCCGGCGGTGCTTCTGCCGCAGCACGCCTTAGAAGGTTAGACGAAAAAGCTGAAATTATTATTTTGGAGCGCAGCGGTTTTATTTCATACGCAAATTGCGGGCTTCCTTATTATATAGGAGAAGTGATAACCGATAAAAATGCTCTTACATTACAGACGCCCCAAAGTTTTCAGGACCGTTTCCGTGTTGATGTGCGGGTACGAAACGAGGTTACTTCCATTGACACAAAAAACAAAACCGTTTTAGTGACCCGTCTTGAGGACGGAAGCAGTTATACGCAATCCTATGATAGGCTTATTTTATCACCAGGTGCTAAACCCATACGTCCGAATATTCCGGGTATAAACAACAATAACATTTTATCCATCCGCACAGTAGAGGATACTCTTAAAATTCACACATATATTAAAACCATCCATCCAAAAAAAGCCGTTATTGTAGGCGGCGGCTTTATCGGACTTGAGATGGCTGAAAATTTGACCGTGCTTGGCATTGAAACGGTTTTGCTTGAAGGAAGCAACCAGCTCCTGCCCCCGCTTGATTATGATATGGCATGTGAAGTCCACGCATATCTACGTAATAATGGTATTCAGCTGAAGCTTAATAGCCTTGTTACCGGGTTTTACGAGAAAAACGGTAAAATATTTACGGAATTAAAAGACGGTAATTCTGTTTCTTCCGATTTTATTATCCTTGCAATAGGGGTTGCTCCGGATACACAGCTCGCACAGGACGCGGGGCTTACTCTCGGCTCAAAAAATGCTATTTCGGTAAATGAACATATGCAGACCTCCGATCCTAATATTTACGCTGTGGGCGACGCTGTTGAGGTCTCACATTTTGTAAGCGGTCAAAAAGCTCTTATTGCCCTTGCCGGTCCCGCAAATAAACAGGGGCGTATAGCGGCAAACAACATTTGCGGCATTGAAAGTTCTTTTAAAGGAAGTCAGGGAACCTCTGTCGTAAAGTTGTTCGATATGACCGTGGCTTCCACGGGACTTAATGAAAAGCAGTTGCAATCTCTCGGTATTGATTATGACAAAGTGCTTAATTTTTCTCTTTCTCATGCCACATATTATCCGGGCGCCCGTAACCTGACTATAAAAACACTGTTTTCACCTACGGACGGGGAAATTTTAGGTGCCCAAATCGTAGGGTTTGGCGGTGTAGACAAACGCATAGATGTTTTGGCAACGGCAATTCGGGGTGGTATGACTTCCTCCGATCTTGAGGAATTGGAACTTGCTTACGCTCCGCCGTTTTCATCTGCCAAAGACCCGGTAAATATGGTAGGTTTTACAATTGAAAATATTCGTGGCGGTCTGGTAAAACAATATCATTGGCACGATATAGAAAATCTGCAAAAAGACAGCAGCGCACTGTTTTTGGACGTGCGTACAGATGTGGAATATGCCAAAGGTTCTATCCCCAACACACTTCATATTCCGCTTCATAAACTGAGAAACAGGTTAAACGAACTTGACCCAAATAAAAAAATCTATGTAAACTGCCAAAGCGGTTTACGCAGTTATATTGCCTGCCGTATCCTTTCCCAGAACGGATTTGAGTGCTTTAACTTGTCCGGCGGATATCGTTTTTACGAGGTAATACGTGGCGAAAATAAATACAACTATTCCCCGGCTTATGCGTGCGGCGTGGAAATAATAAAAAAATAACTTATTTCAGGTTATAAATTTATCCATTCCATATTTGTATAAATGTGATATTATGGATAAAACAGCAAAGGAGCAAATTTTATATTATGTTAATTAACGGATTTCAGAAATTAACCTTGCTTGACTATCCCGAACATACCGCCTGTACTATATTTACAGGCGGATGTAATTATAGATGCCCGTTTTGCCAAAATGCTTCCCTTGTCATTGATATGGCTCATAACCCGGTTATACCGGAAAAGGAAATATTTGATTTTTTGGAGAAACGCAAAAAAATACTTGACGGGGTATGTATTACGGGCGGAGAACCTCTTTTGCAGCCGGATCTGGAAGCTTTCATTCTGAAAATAAAACAGCTGGGCTATTTTGTAAAGCTTGATACCAACGGAAGTATTCCGGACAAACTGGAAGCATTGCTAAAGAGTAATCTTATAGATTATGTTGCCATGGATATTAAAAACTCGCCGGAGAAGTACGCCGAAACCACCGGTACAGCTAATTTTGACTTAGAGTGCGTTAATAAATCTATTGATCTATTGATGAGAGGCGCAACCGAATCTGAGTTCAGAACAACCGTTGCAAAAGAATTACATACGGAAACAGATTTTATATCTATAGGAAAGTGGATAAAAGGCGCAAATAAATATTTTTTGCAGCAATATGTGCTGTCGGACAATATCCTCGGAAAACCTCTTACTCCATACGGCAAAAAGGAAATGGAATATTTCGCTTTATTGCTGAAAAAACATGTTCCAAATACTTTTGTACGTGGCATATAACTATATGTGGTATCGGGAAAAATAAATCAGTACAATATGTGGTATTTTTTGTTGACATTACGTATTTTATGTGCTATAATGAAATTACTATATTTTAGAAAAGGGTAGTGACGGTAATGTTTGACGTAAAAAAAAGGGATGGCAAAATTGTAGAATTTGATATTTCAAAGATAGCCGATGCCATAAAATCGGCATTTGAAGCCTGTAAAACAAACTATAATAGCAACATGATAGATTTCATTGCACTTAAAGTTACTGCGGATTTTGAAAATAAAATCAAGGATGCCCATATCGCTGTCGAGGATATACAGGACAGTGCTGAAAATGTTTTGATACAGGCGGGTTTTTCCGAGATTGCGAAGGCTTACATTCTTTACCGTAAACAGCGTGATAAACTGCGTAGTTTAAAGTCTACTATACTTGATTATAAGGATGTAGTGGACAGCTACGTTAAAGTAATGGACTGGCGGGTTAAAGAGAACTCTACCGTTACTTACTCGGTAGGCGGTCTTATTTTGAGCAATTCCGGCGCGATTACCGCCAACTATTGGCTTTCAGAGGTTTATGACCAGGAAATTGCCAACGCTCACAAAAACGCTGATCTCCATATTCATGACCTTTCCATGCTTACCGGCTATTGTGCGGGCTGGTCGTTAAAACAGCTTATACAAGATGGTCTGGGCGGAGTTACCGGAAAGATTACTTCCGCTCCCGCAAAACATCTCGCCACTCTTTGCAATCAGATGGTAAACTTTTTGGGGATTATGCAAAACGAATGGGCGGGTGCTCAAGCGTTTTCATCCTTTGACACTTATCTTGCTCCGTTTATAAAAGCCGACAATATGCCTTACGACCAGGTAAAAAAATGCATAGAGTCCTTTATTTACGGGGTTAACACACCCAGCAGATGGGGAACCCAGGCACCCTTTTCAAATATTACATTAGACTGGACAGTTCCTGATGATTTGGCGGAACTGAACGCTATTGTTGGCGGCAAGGAAATGGATTTTAAATATAAAGACTGTAAAAAAGAAATGGATATGATGAACAAGGCCTTTATTGAAATTATGATTGAAGGCGATGCGAACGGCAGAGGTTTTCAATATCCAATACCCACATATTCCATTACAAGTAATTTTGATTGGTCAGATACGGAAAATAACCGTTTGCTTTTTGAAATGACTTCCAAATACGGAACCCCGTATTTCTCCAATTACGTAAACAGCGATATGGCACCCAGCGACGTCAGAAGTATGTGCTGCCGCCTTCGCCTTGATTTGCGTGAACTGAGGAAAAAATCCGGCGGTTTCTTTGGTAGCGGTGAAAGCACAGGCTCCATTGGCGTTGTAACCATTAATATGCCGAGAATTGCGTATTTGGCTGAAAATAAAGAGAATTTTTATTCTCGTCTTGATCATCTGATGGATATTGCCGCACGTTCTTTAAGCGTGAAAAGAACAATTATAACAAAGTTGCTCAGCGAGGGGCTTTATCCGTATACAAAACGTTATCTCGGAACCTTTGCAAACCATTTTTCGACAATAGGACTTATTGGTATGAACGAAGTCGGTTTGAACGCAAAATGGCTTGGAAAAGATTTGACTCATACGGAAACACAGGAGTTTACAAAAGAGGTTTTGAACCATATGCGTGAAAGGCTGTCTGATTATCAGGAAAAATACGGAGATCTCTACAACCTTGAAGCTACTCCGGCAGAATCAACTGCCTATCGTTTGGCAAAACATGATGTTCAGCGTTATCCCGATATTATCACCGCTTCTGAAAAAGGTAAAACTCCATACTATACAAACAGCTCTCATCTTCCTGTCGGATATACGGACGATATTTTCTCAGCCCTTGATATTCAGGATGAATTGCAAACACTTTACACTTCGGGCACAGTATTCCATGCTTTTCTCGGTGAAAAACTTCCCGATTGGAAAGCCGCAGCGGCTTTGGTCAGGAAAATTGCGGACAACTATAAGCTGCCATACTATACCCTGTCTCCCACATATTCTGTATGTAAGGATCACGGATACATTTCAGGCGAACAATACACATGCCCTATATGTAACCAACAGACTGAAGTATACAGCCGCATAACCGGATATTACAGACCTGTACAGAACTGGAACGACGGAAAGACCGAGGAATATAAAAACCGTAAGCTTTACAATGTGGAAGGTATATCCGCTTCAAAAACCAATTCGGACAAACCACAGGAAAAGGATATTGAAAAATGTGATGATAGCGACAAAATAGTGCTGTTTACGACAAAATCCTGTCCGAACTGCAAAATGGCAATGAACTTTCTTACAAAAGCCGGTGTCGAATTTGAAAAGGTTATAGTTGATGAAACGCCCGATATGGCGAAAAAATATAATATCAAAACCGCTCCGACTTTAGCTGTCTTTTCATCCGGAGTAATTGAGAAAATTGTAAATGTTTCCAATATTCGTAAATTTGCGGACAGTCATCGATGAGGTAATTATATATGTATGATATTGTAATAGTTGGCGCAGGTCCTGCCGGGCTTACCGCCGCCATATATGCTCGGCGTGCGGACAAGAGTGTCCTTGTAATTGAAAAAGAAAATTTTGGTGGGCAGATAACTTATTCTCCAAAGGTTGAAAATTATCCGGGGTCAATTCAGATAAGCGGAGGCGAGCTTGCAGAGAAGTTTGTTGAGCAGGCTCTTAACCTCGGAGCAGAAATTGAAATGGATACCGTACTGGAAATAAAAAATGGTGATTTAAAAACTATTGTGGGTGAAAACGGTTCGTATGAAGCTAAAAGCGTTATTTTGGCAACAGGTTCCAAACACAGACAGTTAGGGTTACAAAACGAAAATGATTTAATAGGAAATGGCGTTTCATATTGCGCTGTTTGTGATGGTGCTTTTTATAATACGCAGACGGTTGCGGTTATCGGCGGAGGAAATACCGCTTTGCAAGATGCGGTTTTGCTCTCAGATATGTGTAAAAAAGTTATCTTAATACAAAACTTAGACTTTTTTACAGGCGAAAGCACGCTTTTAAGTTTACTTGGCACAAAGAAAAATGTTGAGTTTATTACCGGCTGTGTAGTGGAAAAATTATTTGGCGATACCCATCTGAGCGCAATTTCGATTAAGAATACCTCTACAGGCAAAATACAAAACCTAGACCTTGACGGTATCTTTGTCGCGATAGGTCAGCAGCCTGAAAACGAGAAATTTTCCGATTTTGTTTCACTTGATGAATATGGATACATTGTCGCGGATGAGTCCTGTTTGACCGGGACGGACGGAATATTCGCCGCCGGTGATTGCCGCGTGAAAGGAGTAAGACAGGTCGCAACCGCCGTGGCGGACGGAGCCGTGTCTGCTCTCGCCGCTTGCAGATATGTTGATAACTTGAATTATTCATCTAAAAATAGCATTTAATAATTTTAAAAGCTCACTGCCGCAACAAACAATATTTTTTGCGTACAGGTTTTGCTGATATATTTTCAAAGTCTTTATAAGAAAGGTGGAAAGATTCTATGAGTGAAAAGAAAGAATTAAAGGGTACAAAAACAGAAGCAAACTTGATGGCTGCGTTTGCGGGAGAATCACAGGCGCGCAACAAGTATACTTACTATGCTTCAAAAGCCAAGAAAGACGGATATGAGCAGATAGCTGCTATCTTTGAAGAAACAGCCGGAAACGAGAGAGAGCACGCAAAGCTTTGGTTTAAAATCCTCCATGGAGGAGAAGTGCCCTCGACAATAGATAATTTAAAAGATGCGGCTGACGGTGAGAATTACGAATGGACCGATATGTACGCAAACTTTGCAAAAGAAGCAAGAAGCGAAGGTTTTGATAAAATAGCGAAGCTTTTTGAAGGAGTTGCCGCCATCGAAAAAGAGCATGAGGAACGTTATCGCAAATTGCTTTCAAACATTGAAGGTGGTCTTGTATTTTCACGCGACGGAGATACCATCTGGCAATGCCGTAACTGCGGCCATATAGTTATAGCAAAAACGGCTCCTGAAATATGTCCGGTATGTAACCATCCAAAAGCTTATTTTGAATTAAAGAACGCCAATTATTAAACAGGAGGTCTTTATATGAAAAAGTATATATGCAATATTTGCGGTTATATTTATGACGAGGAGACCGGCATTCCGGAAGAAGGTATTGCGCCCGGAACACTTTGGGAAGATTTGCCTGAAGATTGGGTATGTCCTGTTTGCGGAGCGTCAAAAGAAGATTTTTCTTTAGAGGAATAAGGAGGTACAACTATTATGAAGCAAAAATTTTTAATTTGCAAAAAATGTAAAGCCATGGTAGCCGTAATAGACGAATGTACCTGTGAAGGCTGTGGCTTTAATTGCTGTGGTGAACAAATGAGCGAAATAGTGCCCGGCACTACCGACGCGTCGCTTGAAAAACATGTTCCGGTCATTACTAAAGACGGAAAAAAGGTAGTTGTTTCGGTAGGTGCTGTTCCACACCCAATGACGCCTGAACATTATATACAGTGGATTTCAATAGAGACTAAGCAGGGCAATCAGAGAAAATGCCTTACTCCAAAAGATAAACCAGAGGCTTGTTTTATGCTTTGTCAGGATGATGAAATAATAGCGGCATACGCCTACTGTAATCTTCATTCTCTTTGGAAAGCGGAATAATTAATTTTAAAAATACACATAGGCGGGCACATGTTGTTATTCATGTGCCCGCCTGCTTTATTATCTATTTTATTTTAAACCACTTCAAACTAAGCGAATTCGACACAACCGACACCGAGCTTAGTGCCATTGCCGCTCCGGCTATAATCGGATTTAAAAATCCGAACGCCGCAAAAGGAACGCCGATTATATTATATATAAACGCCCAGAAAAGGTTCATTTTTATTTTGTTCATTGTCTTTCTTGAAAGCTTTATGGCAGACGGTATGGTTTTTAGACTACCGCTCATAAGCGTAACATCCGCCGCTTCGATAGCTATATCTGTGCCTGTTCCGATTGCCATTCCTATATTTGCCATAGCAAGCGCGGGTGCGTCGTTTATACCGTCCCCCACCATTGCGACAATTTTTCCCGCCCCTTTAAGCCTGTTTATTTCTTCAGCCTTATGTTCCGGCAAAACCTCCGCAATCACATTTTCAATGCCCACCTGCTTTGCAATTGCCTCCGCTGTTCTTTTGTTGTCGCCGGTAATCATGTATACATCAATGCCCATTCTTCCCAGTTCTTCTATTGCTTCACGTGAGCTGTCCTTTAAAGTATCCGCAACAGCTATAACAGCGGCAATATTTTCGTCAACCGAAACAATCATAGCCGTCTTTCCCTGATCCTCTAATTTTTCTATTTCAGCTTCAACTTTACCAATATCAATATTCTTTTCAGCCATAAGTTTACGCGTACCCACCAAAATATTGTGTCCGTCCAAAGCGGCAGCCACGCCTTTTCCCGGTATTGCCTCAAAATTTTCCGGATCTGAAACAGAGCCAAGCTTTGCTTTTGCATATTCATAGATTGCGACGCCTAAAGGATGTTCAGACTTTTTCTCTGCAACCGCCGCAATACGCAGAATATCTTTCTTACTCATATCGGTATAAGTAATTATATCCGTAACATCCGGTTTTCCATTTGTTATCGTGCCGGTTTTATCAAGCACGACCGCATTTATTTTATATGCCGTTTCAAGATATTCCCCGCCCTTAAATAAAATGCCGTTTTCCGCTCCTAAACCGGTTCCTACCATAATTGCCGTGGGAGTTGCAAGTCCAAGTGCGCACGGACACGCTATTACAAGCACAGATACCGCATTTATAATGGCGGAGTTTACATCCGCACCTTTATTTACCACAAAAAACCAAACCACAAAAGTCAACGCCGCTATACCTATAATAACCGGAACAAAAACCCCCGACACCCGATCGGCAATTTTCTGAATAGGCGCTTTTGAACCCTGAGCGTCCTCCACCATTTTAATTATTTGGGCAAGCGCTGTTTCTTTTCCGACTTTTGTTGCTTTAAACTTAAAGGTACCAAATTTATTTATTGTGGCGCCAATTACAGTTTCTCCCACGTTCTTTTCAACAGGCAGACTTTCTCCTGTAAGCATTGATTCGTCAACAGATGAATTTCCTTCCGTTATAACGCCGTCTACCGGTATTTTTTCTCCCGGCCGAACAATTATGATATCCGCCTTTTCCACTTCATCTACCGGAATATCCATTTCTTTTCCGTTTCTTTCAACTTTTGCCGTTTTTGCCTTTAACCCGATCAGTTTTTTTATAGCCTCACTGGTTTTCCCTTTTGCTACCGCTTCAAGATATTTACCCAGCAAAACGAGTGTTATAATAACCGCAGAAGCCTCGAAATAAAGATTCTTCATAAGCATACCCGGCTGAATTTTTTCAAAAAACACATTGTATAAACTAAAGAAATATGCCGCCGAGGTTCCCATTGCAACCAAAACGTCCATATTCGCGCTTTTTGATTTCAGCGAATGATATGCGTTTCTGTAAAATCGAAACCCGATATAGAATTGCACAGGCGTTGCTATAGCCAACTGAAAATACTCGTTATGCAAAAAAGGTATATCAATTTTAATCAGTGCCAAAATCATTGCGATCATCAGTGGAGAGCTTAAAATCACCGAAAAGATCAGCGTGCGCCGCAAGCTTTTAATTTCCTTTTCACGCTGCTCTTTTTCTAAATCACGGCTTTCTTCTTCAGCTTTTTGCGCCCCGTAACCTATGCCCTCTATCGTTTTTATAATCTCGGAAAGCTTTATTTGAGACGCGTCATATGTCACCGCCGCTTTATTTGTGGCTAAATTTACAGCCGCAGTTTTT
>JAUZPZ010000169.1 GCA_030705675.1 Bacillota bacterium | reverse complement strand
GTGTAGCTTATAGCCGTTTCGCAGTGTCCGCCGTAATATTTTACAAACTTAACTGCCGCTTCAAGGTTTCTGGTATCGTTAAGAGCGTCAAACACCCTTACTACATCTATACCGTTTTCAATGGATTTTTTGCAGAATGCCTCAACCACATCATCCGCATAATGCTTATACCCTAAGATATTTTGTCCACGAAAAAGCATCTGTAATTTTGTTTTCGGCATTGCTTTTTTAAGAGCGCGCAGTCTTTCCCACGGATCCTCGTTCAGAAAGCGCATACACGAATCAAAAGTCGCGCCGCCCCAACATTCAAGAGACCAATACCCGATACTATCCAAAATTTCAAGTGCCGGAATCATATCTTCAATTTTCATACGCGTCGCCGCCTGGGACTGGTGTGCGTCTCTCAAAATTGTATCTGTAATAAATAATTTATTTGCCATAATTTATCCTCCTCCTTAACCGAAGATTGCAGACAGACTGCCTGCCGCGGCTGCAAAACCTATGGCTTTAGCAGCGTCCGGACTTCCTCATGCCGGCATATTTTCCGGCTCCAAGTCCTCCCCGCTTTTTTAAATGCGCCTGATAAGCCGCCGCTTCGGTGTGCCATTTTAATAAAATTGTAAAGCTTTGATTACCGGCAGTGGAAATATAAAAACAGAATAAAACAAAGTCAAAGCCTGTTCTTACCTACATTTTCCGTTACCGTACAATTATTCAATAGCGCACAGCAGAGTTCCGGACTCAACAGTAGTCCCTTTTGTAACAGCTACCGTCACTTTGCCGTCACACGGGGCCATAATCTCATTTTCCATCTTCATGGCTTCAAGGACTACAAGCGCCTGACCTTCTTTTACCATATCGCCCGTTGAAACCTTTATATCAATAATTGTACCGGGCATGGGGCTGTTCACCTTTTCTCCCGCCGTAGCAGTGGAAGGCGCCGGAGTGGCAGCTGGTGCAGCTTTTGCCGTGTCAGCGGAAGATTTAACCTCTACCCCGTCAGCAGCTTCAAGTTCAATTTCGTATTTTGTTCCGTTTACATTTACAATATATTTTTTCATTTTTATTCTCCTTACTGAAAATCAAAGTTTTTTAACTGAAAGAATTCGGATTGCGGAAATATCTGTACCCATGTTTTCAGCTATTAC
Source organism: Bacillota bacterium (assembly GCA_030705675.1). Taxonomy (GTDB): domain Bacteria; phylum Bacillota; class Clostridia; order RUG12999; family RUG12999; genus RUG12999. The sequence continues at coordinate 1,386 of JAUZPZ010000169.1, read as the reverse complement.
CGCGGAAACTGCCGCAATAAATTTCTGTCTGTCAGGTATTTCGACAACTTTTTTCGCCTCATATGCGGTTTTTGTTTCCGCTGTGGTGGTCGTTTTTACCACCGTAGTTTTCAGCTCTGCAACAATTTCTTCTTTCAGCTGTCTTTTAATTAACACCTTGCAAATGATAAAGGTTGCAATAATACATACAATACCTACAAATACCGTGCCTGTCCCATATATCCGCAAGACTTCTCCCAAATCAACTCTTGCTAAATTGTTCACGTGAATTTCCCCCTTTCCGGTAAGGACATTAATTACTTTCATGAATTTATAAAAATAAATTATGCCTATAAATCCAAAAATTTACCAGTGTTATTATATCACTTAAAACACGTTCAGACAATTTATTTTTAGCTATATTAACAATTTTTATGCATTTCTTTATATTTTCTTAATATTTTAGTATAATTTTTGTTAAAATCATGTATTTATTTTATTTTGATTTTATGTTAAACTGGTTTAGGGTGATAAACTTGGAGAATAAAACAGTTGTTTTAATTATAGAGAAAAATAAAAGTTTAATGCGGTTGGTTTCTGATATTTTAAAGTTCAGTGGTTTCGGCGTTTTAAAAGCCTACAATCAAAGCGAGGGGCTTTCCTTTGCCGTTTCACACTGTCCCGAATGTATTCTTTTGAACTCAAACTTAAATGACCAGACAAACACCCTGACGCTTCTTCGCCAGTGGTATGACTCTCCTGTAATAATTATGTCTGAATTTCTTTCCGAAACAGACTTTTTTGAATTCTTTAAAAACGGAGCAGATGACGTCATAGAAATTCCTTATTCTCCGGCCGTACTTGTTGCGCGCATCAAAAACGCACTTATGCACAAACGCATTGGCTTTGAAAACAGGGAAATATCGGTTTCGAACATAAAAATAAACCCTGCTGACTGCAGGGTAATCGTAAATTCAATTGAAGTGCAATTTACTCGCAATGAATTCCGCGTAATGAAAATTCTATGTTCCGACGCCGGAAAAGTTTTGACACATGACTATATTGTGCGTGGCGTGTGGGGTCCCAACGCACAGGACAGCAAAGGCGTCCTTCGCGTGCACATGGCAAGCATAAGAAAAAAGCTTGCGGCGGCGGGGTTAAAAAATTGTATACGCACAGTAAGCGGCATAGGATATGAACTTGTCCCTTCAAAGCGGAACTTTAAATAACCCCTATTATTTCTTCTGCTGAACGTATACCCATTCCGCTTATTTAATATGTGTGGGAATGTATATCCATTGTTTTCATACCGCTGGGGTTTTTTTTCAAATTTTGTTCCCAATCACAGAAATAGGAGTCTTTAAGCTTATATCGTCGGTCATCTTTTTTGTTGTTATGTCAAACACC
>JAUZPZ010000168.1 GCA_030705675.1 Bacillota bacterium | reverse complement strand
TCATATGGCTCATTCTAAGGAAGAACCGCGGGTTCCCGCTAAAAATGGGCATAAAGTGGCAGTTATAGGCGCGGGACCATCCGGTCTTACCTGTGCCGGGGATCTTGCGAAGGCGGGCTATGATGTTACGATTTTTGAGGCGTTACATGTTGCCGGCGGAGTACTTGTTTATGGTATACCAGAATTTCGTCTGCCTAAAGAAATAGTGAAAAAAGAGATTGAAAACCTCAAAAAAATCGGCGTAAAGATATTTACCAACATGGTTATAGGTAAAGTTTTTTCAATTGATGAGCTGTTTGAGGATGAGGGATTTGAAGCGGTTTATATAGGAACCGGAGCTGGTCTCCCTAAATTTATGGGCATTCCTGGTGAAAACCTAAACGGAGTGTATTCGGCAAATGAGTTTCTGACCAGAACAAATCTTATGAAAGCATATAAAGATAACAGTTCAACCCCCGTAAAGCGTTCAAAAAGCGTTGCGGTTGTTGGGGGAGGCAATGTTGCCATGGACGCCGCGAGGTGCGCAATGCGTCTTGGCGCGGAAACGGTCTACATTGTTTACAGACGCTCCATGGAGGAAATGCCGGCAAGACATGAGGAAGTAGAGCATGCGTTAGAGGAAGGTATAATCTTTAAGACGCTTAATAATCCAACTGAAATTATTTCTGACGGAAATGGTTTTGTGAAGGGTATGAAATGCATAGAAATGGAACTGGGCGAGCCTGACGAATCGGGCAGAAGAAGACCTGTTGAAAAACCAAATTCGGAGTATGTTTTGGATGTTGATACGGTTATTATGTCAATAGGAACATCACCGAACCCGCTTATTCGCAATACAACAAAAGGGCTTGAAACGAATAAATACGGCTGCATAATGACAAAAGCCGAAAGTGGTCTTACAAGCCGCGAAGGAGTATATGCGGGTGGCGACGCCGTGACTGGCGCGGCTACGGTTATTCTCGCAATGGGAGCGGGCAAAGATGCGGCTAAGGCGATAGATAAATATATTAAAAGCAAATAAGCATAGAGGTGAAACATATGATATTTGGCGGGATATTGGCGGTAATTGCTTCTTATTTCCTTGGCAGTGTAAGTTCTTCAATTCTTATAGGGCATATGTTTGGCGTTGAAGATATAAGGAAGCATGGAAGCGGAAATGCAGGTTCAACGAATGTATTGCGCACAATAGGGAAAAAGGCCGCTGCACTTACCTTTGTAAGCGATGTTTTAAAAGGAGTTATCCCAATAGTTGTTATCAATTTGTTTTGGACACAACATAAGCTGCTTTTTATGACCTGTGCCGGAGCGGCAGTAGTGCTGGGACATATTTTCCCTGCATATTTCGGGTTTAAGGGAGGCAAAGGCGTCGCCACTTCCTTTGGCGTAGTAATAGCTATGAGTCCCTGTACGGGGATATGGTGGATACCGCTTTTGCTTTTTGGAATATGGCTTGTGGTGGTACTGATCACGCGCTATGTTTCTCTGGCTTCTGTAGCTGTTATGGCTTTATATCCTGTTGTTATATCGGTATTATTTCGCGGATTACCTGTATTTGAGTATGTGAATTATATAATGTTTACCGCCTTTATAGGGGTATTGAGTATATTTATGCATAGAAAAAATATTGGTAGGCTTATGCATGGGACGGAATCGAAAATAGGAAAAAAATAAAAGTATAGAAAACACAGGAAAAATATGAACTGCCCCAATTTGTGCAGACAGCACAAATTGGGGCAGTTGTTTATAGAAAAGCGTTGTAGACTTCACGTGTAAAGTCTGAACCGCTTGAGGCTTATATCCAATGCATAAGGTCTGCTTTACCGCACTTAGCTACATTAACGTCACTAAATCTTCACGGCTGTGGTTTATATCAAAAGCAGTATTTAATGCTTCAGCAGGAAGGTTAGAGGAGGAAGAGTCCAATATAACTTTACCTTCCGACATTATCAGCACACGGTCGCTGAACTGTATGGCAAATTCTATATCGTGAAGTACCATTATAACCGTTTTTCCTAACGATTTAAGCATACTTACAACCTTCATTATTTTTAATTGATATGAAATATCCAAAAAAGCGGTCGGCTCGTCAAGTAACAGAATATCCGTTTCTTGTGCAAGAACGGCGGCGATATAAGCAAGCTGCCGCTGACCGCTGGAAAGACGGTCAAGAGGTGCCATACGCAATGAGGAGAGTCCGGCAAGTTTTATAGCGTTGTTTACCGCGGAAATATCATTTTCTCCCATGGGATGTCCGAATTTGAGGTACGGAAATCTGCTGTAGCATACCAATTCTTCAACGGTTATTGCAGATGCGGTATGAATTTGGGGCATGTATGCAATTTTGGCTGCTACTTCGCGGCCGCTGTATTCCGTCATCGGTAAATTATCCAGAAAAACGCATCCCCGTATTGGCATGATAAGACCTGCGGCTGTTTTTAAAAGAGTTGATTTTCCACAGCTGTTTTTACCTATTATAGATACTGTTTCTCCGTTTTTTACAGAGAAGTTTATATCTTCAATTACAGGTCTAAGCCTATATCCGCTCCAGATTTTTTCGAGTTTTAACAATTTAAAATCCCTCCAGTATTGTTGATGAAAAGAATATTTCAGACAAGGGGCGTC
>JAUZPZ010000167.1 GCA_030705675.1 Bacillota bacterium | reverse complement strand
GTTCCAGAGCTCCTCGTCAAAACCAGTAAGCAGCCCTTCCTGTTTTTGCAGTGACTGTATAAATCCTGCAATGGCTTGACGTTTCGCGGCATACTCCATCCGCTTATTGCTGACGGCAGCGATATCCGTCTGTACCTTGTCAAACCGGTCTTTCAGCTCCGAATATTTTTGGGTATATTCAGCTTGATTCAGTGCCGAACGGGCATTTTCGTCCACACAGCTGCGGAGCAGCACGGTGACCGTTTCCAGTTCCTCCCGCAGTTTATCGTCCTCTCTGTCAAGGGCTTTCGTATCAGTCAGCTTCTCAAGGATTTCCTCATATTCCCGCAGTATTTTATTTTTGTTTACTATAATATCATTAAAAGCCTTTACAAATGCTTTTTTAATGTCCTCTTCATAAAGGTGCGGGGTTTTGCATTTCTCCTGATTGGTAAATTTATGGTTGCACTGCCAGATTACTTTTCGGTATTTACTTGTGCTGTGCCAGACCTTGCTGCCGTAAAACCCTCCGCACTGTCCGCATACGATTTTTCCCGAAAACGGGCTGTTTCCCGTCATATAGCCTTTGGCGGATTTACGTTTCTGAAACTCATATTGTACCATGTCATATACGTCGGGGGATACAATTGCCGGATGGGAATTTTCCACATAAAACTTCTGGATTTCGCCCTCGTTGACCTTTTTCTTTTTGGTCAGAAAATCAGTGGTATAGGTTTTTTGCAGAATAGCAGAACCTTTGTACTTCTCGCTTTTTAAGATATTTTTGATTGTCGCCGGATTCCAACTTTGCTTTCCCGTCGGCGTGGGTATGCCCATATTTATTAAATACCGTGCAATCGTTCCGGCGGTTTTTCCTTCCAGAAACATACTATATATCAGCCGTACCGTTTCCGCTTCCTTCTCAACAATTTCCGGCAGGCAGTTTTCTCCTTTTTTATAGCCGAGAAAATGTTTGTAGGGCAGGCTGACCTTTCCGTCCGCGAACCGCTTTCGCACTCCCCAAGTGACATTTTCCGAAATAGACCTGCTTTCCTCCTGTGCCAGTGAACTCATGATGGTAATCAATAATTCGCCTTTGCTGTCCAGCGTGTATATGCCCTCCTTCTCAAAATACACCTCAACCCCTTTATCCTTCAGCTTACGCACAGTGGTCAAAGTATCCACAGTATTGCGGGCAAATCGGCTGACCGATTTTGTAATAATAAGGTCGATTTTCCCATCCATCGCGTCGGTAATCATCCGGTTGAATCCGTCACGCCGTTTGGTGCTCGTTGCGCTTATCCCTTCATCCGAATAAACTTTTACAAATTCCCAGTTTTCATTGGACTGGATATGCCTTGTGTAATAATCCACCTGCGCCTCATAGCTGGACTGCTGTTCCTCAAAATCGGTTGACACTCTGGCATGCGCAGCCACGCGTTTTTTCCTGATTAATGTTTTTTTGTTCACAAACTGCGGTATAACGGCCGGAATCACGGTAACCTGTCTGTTCATAATTATTCCCACCCCTTTATCAATTCTGTATTATCCTCTAAAATCATTTTCAACGTTTTATCAGGATATGCAACCATACTGTATACCTTTAACCCATCGGTCAGGCTTTGCAGAGTGCTTTCAGAAATCTGCTTTGAGGCACAATGGCTTTTCCCCAGCGTATTGTAGGTCGAACAGACCCATATGACCCTTTCATATTTCGTGCCGGAATTATTGATTTTCCGCCTGTAGTGTTTTCCGCATATGCCGCACACAATTTTACCGGTGAACGGATACCTTGCCGTATTGTATGACCTTGGATGATACTGTCCTGCACGTCTGGCCATTTCTTTTTGTGCTTTTTCAAAGGTGTCCCTGTCAATAATCGGCTCATGGTTGTCTTTCACCAGATATTGCGGCAGCTCGCCCTTATTTTTCCTATTCTTTTTTGTAAGGTGGTCGCTGATATACCCTTTCTGCATCAGCAGATCTCCAATGTACTTCTCATTGCATAGGATATCGTGGATTTTCCGGCTGTCCCACTCTCCGTTCAGCTTCGGCCTTACCCCCGATTCATGGAGCTTTTTTACGATTGCGGTTTTTCCCATCCCGTTCAGATAATCCACAAATATCATTTTTACAATCTCCGATTCTTCTTGGTTCACCGTAAGTATACCCTTTTTTACATCGTAGCCCAGAATAGTAAAAGTATTCGGAATCCCATCCTTATACTTATTGCGGATCCTCCATTTCAAGTTTTCACTGACTGACAAGCTTTCCTCCTGTGCGAAAGAAGCGAGGATGGTGATAAACAATTCACCGTCCCCGCTTATGCAATGGATATTCTCTTTTTCAAAAAAGCTGTCAATACCAAGGTTCTTTAATTCCCGGACAGTTTCAAGCAGATCAACGCTGTTGCGGGCAAAGCGCGAGATTGACTTTGTAATTATCATATCAATCTTTCCGGCTCTGCAATCCGCGAGCATCCGCTGAAACTCCGGCCGTTCCTGTTTTGTTCCCGTAACCGCATAATCCGCATATACACCGCAATACAGCCACCCGGGACGGTTCTGTATCATTTCGCTGTAATAGCTGACCTGCGCCGACAGGGAATGCACCATCGCCTCTTTCCCTGTCGATACTCTGGCATAGG
>JAUZPZ010000166.1 GCA_030705675.1 Bacillota bacterium | reverse complement strand
TGCACTGTGCCGAATGTTCCGTCAGGCAGGTATCCTATAAAAGCGTGTACGCATTTTGTAACTTCGCTTTTGTTCCACGAAGTAAGGTATGCGCTTGTCTTAGTTTGATTTACGCCTGTCGAATGCACGACTATTCCCCTCGGCGCCATTTTTGCGCCCGCTATGTAACACTTATTTTCAGTTAATAAATTCTGTATAAAATTCAACTTATTTCACCCCCTTTTAATCTTTTTTTCTAATACTTTATAGTCTATTTTATAATTTCAGCGTTTTCTATAACGCTTTACGTTTGATTGATTCATTTACAAAACTATCACCCCCTTTTAATAAAAATTATATCAAAATTTATAGTTATATCTTATATCACTTTATTTGATCATTCCTTTAAAAATTCCTTTGAATAAAAAACGTTATAAAATCAGCTCGATATTTCGTCAATTTTAATTATATTATTCTTTTAAATTTTAAAATACCCTTCTTTTTCATAAAAATTTTTTAAATTTAAAATAAAAATAAAAAACTATGTTTAATTACATGGTAATATATTAAATTTTTATGGTTTTTGTGATATCATTTTAAACCTTATCTTATTGACGACTTTTTATAAAGTGTAGGGACTGCAGCAAAATACGCAAAAGTTTATAGCTATCAGAAAAAACCGAGCTAAAAATCAGCTGTTAAAGCTGAAATTTAGCTCGGTTTTTGTTTTCTCAAGAAGCTATTTTTAAAGCAGCCTCCTGTTTATATACTCTTAAATTAAAGAGCTTTTTTTGCAGTTTCTGCAAGTGTTGTAAAAGCAGCTGAATCTGCAATTGCCATTTCAGAAAGTACTTTTCTGTTCATTGTAATGCCCGCTTTTTTAAGCCCATGCATAAATGTTGAATAATTCATACCATTCGTTTTTGCACCGGCGCTTATACGGGTAATCCAAAGTCTCCTAAAATCTCTCTTTTTACGTTTACGTCCTGCATATGCATAAACAAGTGATTTCATCACCTGCTCGTTGGCCATTTTATAAAGCTTTGACTTTGCGCCAAAGTAACCTTTTGCAAGTTTTAATATTTTTTTACGTCTTTTTCTTGTTGATAATGCACCTTTAACTCTTGCCATTTAATCTCTACCTCCTCTATTATTTATACGGAATTAACTTTTTAATAACAGCAGCATTTGCCTTAACAGCATAGCTCTGTTTTCTAAGTCCGCGTTTCCTCTTAGTTGACTTTTTCGTAAGAATATGACGTCTTCCGGCGTGATTTTTCTTAACTTTACCGTTTTTGGTGAGATTAAATCTCTTTGCTGCGCCTCTGTGTGTTTTTATTTTAGGCATAATTTTCTCTCCTCTCAGATTTTGTACTTTATACGAATACAGGAAATTTCCCTGTAAGCTGTATATCCGGTCTTACTGTTTTGGTGTAAGGAACATAATCATACTCTTGCCTTCCATTTTGGACTGCTTATCCACGACGGCAATATCTTCAAAGTTTTTTGCAAACCTATCAAGCAGCGGAGCTCCCAAATCTGTATGAGCAAGTTCGCGGCCTCTGAAGCGCAGAGCAACTTTTACCTTATCACCGGCTGCCAAAAACTTCCCAGCCTGCCTTATCTTTGTTTCAAAGTCTCCGATATCAATCGAAGGGGTGAGTCTCACTTCTTTAATGCTGATGACTTTTTGGTTTTTCTTTGTTTCTTTTTCCCTCTTAGCCTGATCAAATCTATACTTGCCGTAATCCATGATTTTACACACGGGCGGTGTTGCCTGTGGAGCAATCTCCACAAGATCAAGACTTTTTTCATCTGCAATTTTCATTGCCTCAGCAAATGAAAGAATACCGAGCTGACCTCCGTCATTATCGACAACTCGTAACTCCTTATGTTTGATTTCTTCGTTGATCAAAAGTTCCTTTGCTATATTTAACACCTCCAAAAAAAATTGAGCCGGAAATAATTTCCGCCTCAAATACTACAATAAGTCCATACACAAGTACAAAATGACTTATAGAATATTTGCCCTCCGCCAATATGCGGCAGGCGAGAGACGAAAACCTCTGCTTATTAATACCTAAAGATTATACCACAGATTTCCCTATTTGTCAATAGTTTTAAGCAAATTTGCAGCTGTGTTTTTTATATTTATCTTATCACATTTAAATTTCAAAGTAATTTATAATATATTCTTATTTATTGGATAAAATAATATTATCATAATTTTAAGAGGAGTGATTTTTTTGAATATCGAGCGAGACGTACCCATGGGATTTGGTATGGCACTTGCCCAAAATATTGATGCTATGGAATATTTTTCAAAATTGTCTCATGCTCAGCAGCAGGCAATTATTGATGGAACACATTCTATCCAATCTAAATCTGACATGCAAAGCTATGTAAGCAATATGATGCAAAAAGACTGATTTTATCAGTCACAGCTTGATAATAAAGTCATCAAGCTGTGCAGACACTGAGAAACGAAGGTGGATTTCATGAAAATAAGTGTGTCGGCGTACAAAGGTACGGTAGTCACTTGTTTTCATGAAAAGTGCATACAGCCGCCATTTGGCGGCTGTATTGTGAACATTTTTTATTTTCTATAAAACACTTGAAATTTTTGTTTGTGATTTATTTTGCACGGTCAACC
>JAUZPZ010000165.1 GCA_030705675.1 Bacillota bacterium | reverse complement strand
TTTTTTATAAATTTTAGTTATATATTGATTTCTATTTTCCTATATGCTATAATGAATAAAAAATTATTTCATAAAGCGAATGAAGCAAAACCCGAATAAAGCTTAAAGGCTTAAAGCAAAATAGATATATTAATGCAAAAATTAAGGAGGAAAAAAATTATGTCTTGTTATTATGTTATCGGAATAAGAATGGACAACAGAGTAGGGAACGCGGTAAAATTTCAGGAGGTTCTTACAGAGAACGGTTGCAGTATAAAGGCGCGTTTGGGCTTACACGAGACAAGTGAAAATGCGTGCTCAAACGATGGGCTTATTATTTTACAGCCATGCGGTGAAAAAGAGGAAATTAACAGCCTGGTTGAGGATTTGAACAAGCTTGACGGTGTAACGGCAAAATTGATTGATTTAAATTGAACATTCGATATGTAGCAAATACTTCCGAAATATTCATAAGAGGTAGCATTTAGCGGAAATGACGATACAATCCTAAATTTTGTAATATTATTTAAAAAACCTCCAAGATGATATATAATAAAAATATCATTTTTGGAGGTTTTAATTATGCCAAAGTATAAATCAAGTATTTATCATATATTTTTTTACATTTTCATTATACAGCTAAGAAAATAAAAGTCAATGGCATTTTGTCGGATTTTTAAAAATTATTTTTTCTTTGAAACCAGCCCGGTATTTGCTTTGGATTTAATCTTGTTACTTTGTAAAATGAAAGAAGCGGAGGATTCGGCTTTGTCACCATAGAAAAAGTAACATACCGTATAGAATTCATCGCCGGGTTTATCCACCTCACGGACTTTTTCGCCGTTTCCACCAATTAATTTACATAGATCTTCATATGACATACCATTGGAAATTTTTTTGTATTCACTGGGACTTATAGTGGGCAAATTCATCATTTTGCCGTTTTTGTCGAAAAGCTCAGTTTCCTTTTTCAAGCTTGATGGATCAATTTTATTTCCGCTTTTATCATATACTTCGGATGGCATATATGAAAGTGCCTGCGAGCCGTAATAAAATTTTTCGTCTGGGGCAGAATTTTTTTCTTCGACATTTTTAGGAGTAAGCACCTTGCCTTTATTTTCAATTTCGCGTGAATTATGCAAAAATATCATAGTAAAAAGGAGTATTCCTACAATAATAAAAGCGATAAGGGTAAAAAAGCTTTTCGCATCAAGTTTATTTTTCTTTTCTATCATTGTTTTAGCATGCCTCCGGTAATATTTTTATACATATTTGATAGTTACGGTATACCATGAATATTCATAGCAATCATTACCATAAATCTTTACTTTATATGTTTGCTTCGTTCCAAAAACGCGGCGGTTAATTATATACTTATATCCATCTTTGACGCCGACCACAAGATTACAGCCTGACTCAGCCGAATATCTTTTTGGAGGATTTCCGTCTACGGTAAAACTAAATCCCGAGGTGACGGAGGATTTTGAAGCTTCGGCGTAAATGGTTTTATTTTTAGTGTCCATCTTATAATATGTCAGCCTTAAAGGAACAAGGGTTGTAGGACGGATGTCACCCGCAAAGGAACAATCATTAAACGAGATTTTTAATATATATTCATTTGTAATGTTGCCATCGCTGAGAGTAACTTTAATTTGCTGGATAAGACCGTTTGAACGTGGCACGACAAAAAGGGTTTGAGCACCGTATGCGCCTGAGGCCCCTTTTGTATCAATATAGTCTGATGTTGAGATTTCACTCATTTCGGTCCCTCCGTCAAGAGAATAAATAAGCTCGTAGCTTGCGCTTACTCCCTGCGGAAGGATGAATTTAAATCCGACATTTTCTTTCAGCCATCTGTCAACTGTTAGGTTTACGGTGTAGTTAATCGGATCAAGATCAACGGAATACCCGTTATAGGAAACAATATCGGTAATGGCTAAATCGGGGTCATCGGTAAATGAAAAGAACACTGTATATACATATGGGCAGTTACCGTAATTTATATATAATTTAAAAGTTTGGTTTTCCCCCGCGGCGATGGGGACAACAATATATATTTTGCCGTCCTTTGTTTCGCTGGAAAGATTTTTTCCGGTCTCGGCAAAATATGAGCCTTCAAGGTCAAGAGCAAACCCGGCCGTAGAGTTTGCATTTGTTGCTTTTACTGTTATTGTACGGCTACTGTTGCTGTACTGTGCGTCATATGCGCGCAGAGCAGTAATGCCCGAAATAATGTCAAGCCCTGTCCATGAGTATGTAACAACCATGCTTTGAGTCGATTTTATTCCCGTTAAGGTATAAACATTATTTACAAGAGAAGAAAGCTTATCTTTTCCCCCAACGGTAAATGCCGAAACCGTGTAGCCGGGATAGGGGTTAAGTGTTACCGATACGCCTTCGCCATAATTTACAACATAAGCTGTGGGAGTTATTGTGCCTCCTTCATCTCCTGAAACAGATACGTTTATGGCATAAGTTTTTATGGAAAAATGAGCCGTTATCACAGCGTTACTGTTTCCTACAGTATACGTTGCCGAGGAAGAAGAGGTGTTGCTTATTGTGCCGTTTGTAGCTTCCCAGTAAACAAAAGAATACCCTGTTGCCGGAGTAGCGGTTATGGTAACCTGCTCGCCTTGTGCGTAACGGCTTCCGGCAGAAACTGTA
>JAUZPZ010000164.1 GCA_030705675.1 Bacillota bacterium | reverse complement strand
TGTTTAGACAGCACTATATTATATTTTTTCTCTACATCGCTTCTTTTATATGAATAGGTTTCTTTATCAAAAACATATTCGACACTACCCGCATTATCAATAAGAGCAAGTATTATCGCCGCCTGATTTTCTGCCTGAGTTATATCTGTGGGTTTTCCCCTGAATTTCCTTATAAGTATATACGGTTCATTTTCAGTTTGCAGCTCTATTCCCATAGATACGGTTCCGTCTATAGAACCGAGCAATCTTAGAATTTTTCCGTCGGCACTTGCATCACCTATATACTTATTTTTGTTTTTATAAAGCTCCGCAATTACGCTCGTTGCGTTTTTCTGTGTGTTTAAAGTCTGCGGAGTGTTCCTTATAACAAAAACAACGCATACTCCTATAACCGCCACCAAAATACACGTAACCAATATTATACTTATTTTTTTTAATCCTGTGTCAGTCATTCTCATCATTCTCCTTCACTTTTATATTCTCGCTAAAAATGGCAACTTATTAACACAGGCGTTCATTACTTCACATCCTTTATAAAATTTTCAAGCTCTTTCAGCTCTTTTTTTGTTATACCGTTACTTTCGCAAAGAGCGGCAATAAAGCTTTTTATCGAATTATGGTGCAGCTTTTTAAGAAAACTTTTGCTTTCGCTGCATATATAATCTTCCTGCCTGATTTTTGTACTGTATATTTTAAATTTTCCTTCTTTATGAAAGTCAACAAAACCCCTGTCATACAACCTGTTAAGCAAATTTAAAAGAGTAGGCTTTGCCCAGGATTTATGAAGCCTCTCCATAATGTAGTCGGAATTGACCTCACTATTTGCTTCCCACATTACCATCATTATTTCAAGCTCCGCATCAGGAATTCTCTGCAATCCCTTCATATCAAGCACCTCTAATTTTGTCATTCTTATTTATATTTTACATTTGTCTAATATATTTGTCAATAGATTTTCGGAAATTTTACAAAAAGTTTGCGTAAAAATTTTCATATTTACCTTTTGTCTTGTAATAAAATTGGTTTTTTTGAAAAATGGGCGTGTTATAATATACATAAAAAAATTCAAAATACACAGAAAATTCGAAAAACTGTTGAAAAATAAAAGGAAGTGTGCTACAATATGTATAGTACTAAATTTAATCAATTTAATAAAGAATTTAACGAAGAAAAGAATAAATGGAAAGAATACTTATAATAACTGCCATGGTTTTGCTTAACGTTTTTTTGATTGCGCGATTTGCAATTCTTTACAGCCAAGACCTTCAAATGTTACAATAGTAAAGCATATAAGAAACTGCAACAATATAAAATGGGGGTCAAAATTATGAAAAAAAGTTTATTGGCAACAGCTTTGTATGTAGCAATTGCGCTTGCTCACTTTATATTGTTTGTGGATCCAAACAGGTATTTTGATACTTTGTTCCCGTATGTAACTCGTGCCACATACCGTGCCGCAAATTATTTTTTAATATTTTTCTTTGTATTGATTTCTTTTCTTTGCGGCATATTCATGAAGAAAAAGGTATTGGACTGGCGCATATGAAAGTTGCAGGGGTAATAGCGTTTGTTTATACTATTGTTTATATTGCACTGATTAATGTATTGGTATCCGGAGTACACAGCCTGGAAGTCTTTACCTCTACCGTTGCGCCAATTTTGTTCATGCTCTCAATGTGCGTTGGAATACAGCTTTCAGAAAAGAAAAGGGAAAGAATACTTGTAATAACTGCCATGATTTTATTTAATATATTCCTGTTTGTGAAAATTTTGATTATTTATATATAATTAAAATTTTAAAGTATACAGTAATTTGTATTATTGCTATTCGGGAAGGAAGGAATATTATGAAAAAAAATTCATTGGCAGTAATATTCTATTTAGCGGTCACTCTGGCTCACTTTGTAATATATATAATACAACTTGACAACATTTGTTATTTACTACCTAATTCAGGTCGTTCAACAGAACGTGCAATAGACTATTTCCTAATATTCTTCTTTGTGCTGATTTCTTTTCTTTTCGGCATATTCATGAAGAAAAAGGGTATTGGGCTAATAAATATGAAAGCTGCGGCTATAATCGCATCTGTTTTAACAATGCTTAATTTAGCAGTATTCGGGGTATACAGTTTCGAAACATTAACTTCCGACTTAGAAACCCTCTTGTTCATGCTCTCAATGTGCGGCGGAATACAGCTTTCAGAAAAGAAAAAGGAGAAGATATTTATAATAACAGCTTTGGTTCTGTTTAATATATTCCTGTTTGCAAAAATTTTGATTATTTATAATGAAGAATTTAAATTATACACTAAACTGTAATCATTAATATACAGAAGGAAGAAGCCTGTCAATGAAACGCACCCTCTTTTCAAGATTTTTTATCTTTCAAAAGAGGGTGCGCTTTTATATGACTTTATTTTAACTTTTTGTTTCAAACTATCTTACTTCTAAAGTTTTATACAAGCATCACAATAATCGGTATCGTAATAATGGACAGCACCGTTGTAATTGACACGATTTCCGCGGAATATGCAGCATCTAACTTAAACCGCGCCGCAAACAGCGTCGTAACTGTTGCCGTAGGACATGCGGCAGGAATAAGCACCGCCATGCACAGCATCTTGTCAAGCCCCATAATTTTGGCAATTCCAATTCCG
>JAUZPZ010000163.1 GCA_030705675.1 Bacillota bacterium | reverse complement strand
TACTCAAAGATGGGGACGCGTATTTCCTCATATCTGTATCTTTTTGTTATTTGCCTTATTTTCTCCTCAACATACTGCCATTTGTAAACTTCAGCAGGCAATATATCATGAGTGCCTTTTAAAGCATTTATTATATTCATATGTATCTCCTTTGAAATGCGACCGCAAAATGCGGTCGCGTTCATTATTATACTAAAAATTTCTTATTTATAAAAGCAAAAGCCTCGTCAATTTTTGCTTCCGCCTCCGAAACACTGTTCTCGTTTACTCCTATATAAAATTTAATTTTGGGTTCCGTTCCCGACGGTCTTACGGCAACCCAAGCATTATTTTCAAGTTCAAACAAAAGTACGTCCGCTTTTGGAAGGGTTATAGCCGTCTGCTCTCCCGTTACAAAATCTTTTCGTACCCTTTCGGCATAGTCGCTAAGTGCCAGCACCTTCATTCCTACAATTTCCTTTGGAGGATTTTTCCTTATGCCAGCCGTAATCGCCTTAATTTTTCCCGCACCTTCAATTCCTTCAAAAGTAAGAGCAATCGTTCTTTCTCTGTAAGTACCGTATTTTGCGTAAAGCTCCATCAGAGCGTCATAAAGGTTCATGCCCTTTGTTTTATAATATGCCGCCATTTCGGTAATTAGCATTGACGCCTCAACGCCATCCTTATCCCTTGCGTGCATACCCGAAAGATATCCATAGCTTTCTTCAAACCCAAGCAAATAGGTGTAATCCCCATTTGCCTGATAGCCATTCATTTTTTCTCCTATAAATTTAAAACCCGTCAGTACATTTTCCACATCTACACCGAAATCACGGCAAATAGTATCCGTCATATAAGTTGTGACTATTGTCTTTACCACAATACCATTATCAGGAAGCGTACCGTTTGCCTTGCGCCCGGACAAAATATAATGCGTAAGAAGCGCGCCTATCATATTGCCCGTAAGTGTGATATATTCGCCGTTTTTGTCTTTTACCGCAGTGCCCACCCTGTCACAGTCTGGATCAGTTCCAAACGCGAGATCGGCATCATGTTTTTTCGCAAGCTGGATTGCAAGTGTAAGTGCCTCTTTATTTTCAGGATTGGGAGATTTTACCGTAGAAAAGCTGCCATCAGGGTCAAGCTGTTGCTCAACCAAAATTACATTTTTTACGCCTATCTCGTTTAGCACCATTCTCACAGGGATATTTCCCGAACCGTGAAGAGGAGTATAAACAACCTTAAAATCTTCTGCTTTTTCAAAAATACCGGGATGTATCTGCTGTTTTTTCACGTTATCTATAAACGCTCTGTCAAGCTCACCGCCAAATTTAACCACAAGTCCTTTGTTTATAAGTTTGTCTAAATCATCAGACTTAACATCTCCGAATATATCTGTGTTATTGATATATCCAAGTACAATATCCGCGTTTTCCGGGGGCATTTGTCCCCCATCCTCACCATATACCTTATAGCCGTTATATTTTGCCGGGTTATGACTTGCAGTGATCATTACACCGGCAATAGTTTCAAAATGTCTTACAGCAAAAGAAAGTTCCGGAACAGGTCTTAAACTGTCAGAAAGATAAACCTTTATACCGTTTGCACCAAGCACTTTTGCGGTTTCTTCCGCAAAAAGCGTAGAACCGTGGCGCGAATCATAGGAAATGGCAACTCCTCTTTCCATTGCGTCTTTTCCCTTCGCCTTGATAAACTCCGCCAACCCCTGGGTTACATGACATACGGTATAAACATTCATTCTGTTTGTGCCTGCCCCCAGTACGCCTCTAAGACCTGCCGTTCCAAACTCAAGATAGCTGTAAAAGCTTTCCTGCGCATCTTTATCATTCATAGCCTTTATTTCTTCTTTTGTTTTTGCGTCAACAGCGTCACTGCTCAGCCACTTATCCATTTGTTCTTTGTAAGTCATTTTATTATCACTCCGTTTAATACATATTTCTTATTCTTTTTACACGTTCCTCTATCGGTGGATGTGTAGAAAATAAACTTGAAGCATTCTTTATAGGAAAGTTAATATACATACACTTAAGCTGTTCCCCTCCAAGGGACGCAACCTGTTTTTTGGAATAACTGCCCACTCCCCCTATTTTTTCAAGGGCGCGCGCCAATCCTTCATTATAACCACAAAGCCGCACGGAATATGCGTCGGCGGCAAACTCACGTTTACGTGAGATAGAAAGTTCGATAAGATTTGCGACAAGACGAGCAAGAGGCTGCAAAATTATTGCAAACAAAGCAATTATTGCTATTATTCCGGCTCCGCCGCCCTCACGGTTATCAGATCTTCTACTGCCTCCTCCCCAAAACGCCATTCGGGCAAATATCGAAGAAAGCAAAATTATTATGCTGACAAGGGATACCGCAAGCTGGGACAGTAATATATCCTTATGCACTATATGTGAAATTTCATGACCTATAACGCCTGCCATTTCCTGGTCGTCCAACATGTCAAGCAATCCACGCGTAACGCATATAAAGGCTGTCGACTCGTTCATTCCTGAGGCAAAAGCGTTGGGAACACTTGATGGTACAATATAAACATCCGGCACTTTGCTCATTCCCGCGGAAATTGCAAGACCCTCAACTATGCTTTTAAGCCTGCGCTGACGCTCATCCGCCAAATCAAGCTCTTTTCCTTTCGCCATTGCGAGTATAGACATTTTTGCGGTAAGCATCTGGATAGGAATAACTATTACGGATATTACTATACCTATACCCAACCCATACCGGATGTCGTTA
>JAUZPZ010000162.1 GCA_030705675.1 Bacillota bacterium | reverse complement strand
CATACGCATATGCAAGCCGTAGGTTGTCTTTCTGTTTCTTTTCATTTATTGTGTCACCTCAAATTTGTATCCGAGACCGCGCAGCGTAACAATATAGTCGCGGTAAGGGCCAATGCTGTTACGCAGCATTTTTATATGAGTATCCACCGTACGGTCGTCGCCGAAAAAATCAAAACCCCATACGTCTTCGAGCAGCTTATCGCGGCTGAGCGCAATGTTTTTATTGCGCACAAGGTAAAAAAGCAGATCATATTCTTTTGGCGTCATTTCGGCTTTTATTCCGTCAACGTAAACGTTTCTTCCCAGCATATCTATTTCCAGTCCGCCAAACTTCAAGGTTTCATTTATATCGTTTTCCGAGGGTCTGTGACGGGAAATTATAACATTTATCCTCGCCATTATTTCTTTTGGCGAAAAGGGCTTTACAACATAGTCGTCAACACCTGTTTCAAAGCCAAACAGTTTGTCATATTCTTCCCCTCTTGCCGAAAGCATAAGTACCGGAATATCCTTTATTTTTTTTATTTCCTTGCATGCCGAAAAACCGTCCAATCGCGGCATCATCACATCCATAACAATCAAGTCAAAATCCTGCTGCTTTACGATATTCACAGCTTCCATTCCGTCTACGGCTTCCGTTACGTTATAGCCTTCAAATTCGGCATATTCTCTTATTACCTCGCGAATCTTATCTTCATCGTCAGCTACAAGAATTTTATACATTGCAGTCACCTCGTATAGTATATGTTTTTGATTAAATTTTACCATTCTTTTGTGTATGTACGGTGAAAATCAGAAAAAAACCTGACTTTTTAAAACCTTTTCTTTATTTTATCACATTTTTTTTCGATTTGCAATCGTCAGTTTTTTCGTAAATATAATACAACAAAAAATTTTTAAAGGCAAATTAAAAGGTCCGGGCATTTGTAAGGTTACAAAGGCTCGAACCTTTTGCTGCTTATAGGAATTTTGCAACCGGCAATAAAAGCAGATTATTTTTTTAGTTATTCAGTATAGAAACTGTCTTTTCCTGCGCCGCAAAGGGGGCACTCAAAATCATCTGGAAGAGATTCCCATTTTGTGCCGGGAGCAATATCGTTATCTGGATCGCCCGCTTCCTCATCGTATTCCCATCCGCATAAATCGCAAATGTACTTCATTTTTTTCACCTCCGTAAGTTTTTATTTCAGCGGCTCGAAATCTTCCGCGCTGTGTTTACACACAGGACATATAAAATCTGCGGGAAGGGGTTCTCCTTCATAGATATATCCGCAAATTTTGCATATATAACCCTTCTTTACCTCGCCGCTGGGCTGGGGCTTGGGTTTTATATGCGCAAAATAGTAGGCATAAGTTACGGAAGGCTCGCCGGAAAGTATCTGAGCTTCGGTAACATCCGCAACAAATACCGAATGAGTTCCGCAATCTATAACAGAAGTAACTTTGCCTGAAAGAAGGGCGTTGCAATGCTTTGAAAGGTATAAAGCTCCGTTTGAGCTTCGGGTGGCAAAGTCTATCTCACTAAATTTATCGACATTTTTTCCGCTTTGGAAACCAAAGGTTTTAAACACGGAGAAAGGCACCGATTCGGTCAATACAGAAATGTTGAATTCACCTGTTTTGACTATCATATCATGAGTATAATTCTGCTTGTTTACCGCAATGGTAATCCGTTTCGGAGTATCTGTTACCTGGGTGACGGTGTTGATTATGCAGCCGTTGTCCTTCTCACCGTCCCGCGCCGACAGAACAAACAGACCGTAAGAAAGCTTAAACAGCGCGCTGGGGTCAACAGTTCCCGTAGGCGAAGCACTTGTATAATCCGAGTGAGGGATTGTCGCATATATCGTCGAAACCAAAGCGTCTATGCTTTCACTCTGTTCAGGTTTTAAAGATGATTTCAGCGAAACTGTTTCATTAAGTATAGTCATATTTTTACACGAATATACAATCTCCCTCATAAGTTTTCCACTTGTAGGCGCCCATGATCCGTTTTCTACAAAAGCGACCGTTCTGTTTTGGAGATTGTGGGCGGCAATGTCATGGAGGAGCGCCTCCATGGTAACAAAAATTCCCGCGTTGTAGGTGGTGGAGGCAAAGACGAGGTGACTCCACTTAAATGATGCCGCAACTATATCCGAAGCGGGAGTTACCGATACGTCATACATAACTGTTTTAACGCCGAGGTCACGAAGCCGGCAGGCAATTATTTCAGCGGCGTTTTCGGTATTGCCGTAAACGGAGGCATACGCTATCATAACGCCTGTTTCTTCAGGGGCATAGGTACTCCATTTTTCATATTTTTCAATAAAATCACCGAGATTGCTACGCCATACAAAACCGTGCAGAGGGCAGATATACCGAATATCCAGCGCGGAGGCTTTTTTAAGAACTGCCTGAACCTGAACGCAGTACTTGCCCACAATATTGGTGTAATATCTTCTTGCTTCGTCCATATAATCACGGTCAAAATTCACCTCATCGGCAAATATTGCGCCGTTTAAAGCGCCGAAAGCGCCAAAAGCGTCGGCGGAGAATAAGATTTTAGCTGTTTTGTCGTAAGTCACCATTACTTCGGGCCAATGCACCATCGGCGCCATAATAAAGGTAAGCTCATGATGACCGGTGTTGAAAACATCGCCCTCTTTTACAATTTGGGCGCGGCTGTCCACATCAAAATCAAAAAACTGTTTCATCATAGCGGCGGTTTTAGCGTTGCAAATAATTTTTACTTCAGGATAATGTATAGTAAGTGCTTCAAGTGTTGCCGAGTGGTCCGGCTCCAT
>JAUZPZ010000161.1 GCA_030705675.1 Bacillota bacterium | reverse complement strand
TCAGCTCCCGAAAGTTTTGTACCTCGTCACCCGGCGTAATATTGTTTATCCGGCAGAATGATTCAACACATTTCTGTGGTGGTTGATGTCCGTACATGCTGAAATATGTGTCTTTATATTTCTGAATTCTACTGTCCATTCGGATCACCGCCCGTCTGAAATTTGAAGCTGTCCGTTTTCATAAGCCTCAAAAAATGTCTGCCCGGAGTTATTTACAAGGTACGGTAAGAATATTTGTTCCAACTTGACCATTTCCGTTTCAAGAATAGCCATCTGAGCCTTTACCCATTCAAGAATTATCCTCCATGCTACCCTTTCAGCTTGTTCGTATGTTTTAAGATTCTTCGGGACTTTAGAATCCGTCTGAAGTATTTTTAAAACAGCTTCAACCTTTGCTGGGAGTTTCACCCCAACTTCTCCGCGCGGTGTTATTATTGTGAAACTCAGACTGTCGATACTTTTATTATCTTTGTAGTCATAAAACAATTTTCTTGCTCCATGTTCAACAAGGCATCCCTGAATTTCTCCAAGCGTTTTATGAACATTTATAGAAGTTGTATAATTTAACAGTGGCATTTTAAACCCTCCTAAAATGGCAATTCCCCGTCGTCCACCGGATAATACCCCAACTCTTGTTCTGCCGGTTTACTCGTTCCCTCTTTCTTCCCGGCAAAATACGCCTCTTCCCCTACAACCTCGGTTACATAGTGCTTTTTGCCCTCACTATCGTCCCATGTCCTGGTTTGTATCCTGCCTACTATCACAATCATGCTGCCCTTTTGGAAATACTTGCTGACAAATTCAGCCGTTTTATTCCAGAGGACTATCGGTATGAAGTCAGCCTGTCGTTCTTCGCCCTGTTTGTTGAATCTGCGGTCTACTGCAATTGTAAAGGAGCATGTTGCGGTATTGTTGCCACTTGTAAATTTGAGTTCCGGGTCCTTAGTCAGCCTTCCGAGCAATATAACTTTATTGACCATAGTTATTCATCCTTTCAAATTCAATTACCCATACATACGGGTTATCGTTCCAGTTTTTATAGATGCTGTCCCAAAGTTGACTAAATGCCTCTAACCTTGTTAAACAAAGATCTTCCCCAATTTCTTTTGCACGCCCAATGAATGGAGCAACATCTCTGTGCGGTTCAGTCCAATAACTTACTATGCCTTCTGCTTTTGTGCCTTCTTCCGTAATGTCCTGCAGCTTTTCAACCCTCACATCTTTAACCTTTAAGAATAGTCTTGCTGCTGACCTTGGCATATGTATTGATGGGCTCCATTTATATTCCCAATCAGGCCAACCCGGTATATTTGGTATATCTGCTTTATAAAGTACAACACCTCTTTCAACAACATTATCGCTATCGTCCAGTAAATCACCTTTCCACCATGTTTCCCTTACCCATATAACATCACCAACTTGACAAGGTGGCTTTATGTATTTTGAACCGTCAGCAAATGCAGAACCAGTATGAAACCCATAAAACGCTTCAAGCATTTTCCCGTCAAATTCCGTTCTGTGTGTACTCTCAGGTATGTCTTTTATAATCCTGCGTGTCTGTGTCTTTCTGCCCTCTAAAATCGCCCTGACCATATCGGTGTTAAATAACATTGGTATTTCTTTCATCCTCACTCACACGCCTTTCGTATGAAAAAATTGTTCCAGAAACTTAACTTTTTACTGTATTCCTCGTCAACTTGCCGTCTTATCTCTGTCTGCAATTTATTTCTATCCTTCTTCTGCTCTACTTTTACTACCCTTATCTCTTGCTTTATCCCGGATATGTCTGTATCTTTATGTGTTACTATAAGTCCAAGGCATATCCATACTGTTATACAGGAGCAGATTACAAATACTTTTATAATGTTTTTTGCTAATTTCATATGACCTCCAAAATTACTTTCAATTAGTCGCTTTCATCAGCGTTTTCGCAATAAAGTTCATTTTCTTTAACAACCATGCGCACATTCTTTAACGTGCATTTTAAATCTTTATTGTTGCTACAATTAAAATCCATACACTCAATTATCTCAGCCATAAAAACTCCTTTCGTTCTTTTGCAAGAGGCACCTTAATCGTCAAGATACATACTATCTCCGAAAATATCTTCCATGTATGCGTCTTCTCGCTTTTCGTATTCTATCGGACAATTTAATGTGTCTTTATCAACACATCCGAAGCAATCAAAATTCCTCGGACATTCCATCACGCTTCCCCCTTTATGCAAATAGAACATGAACACCCCATGCAGTCCTTTTCTCCATTAGAATCGCAGCATTCATTCCATGCTTCTTGCATACATTCAGTAATTTTAATTACTTCATAACCTCTTTCACGAAGAAGTTTTTTAGCAGCTTCAATTGACTCTTCAATTTCCTTGCCAACTTTTAACGCATTCTTTAAATTGCTGTCTCTTTCTTCATCTGTAAGAACATGCCCGCATCCTTTACATACATGGTCTTTACCTTCTGTTTTAAAACTATGGCTTCCACATTTTTGACACACTATATCAAATACCTGCATAATTACTCTACCTCCTAATATTCATCACCGTCTTGGTATTCAAAAACCAATTCACTTCCACATACCGGACAAACAACAATGTCTTCAACTTCCATATCTTCTGGTATAGCCCTTGACATTTGAAACGAATTCCATTTACAATGGTCACAATATTTCAACTAAATCACCCCTTAACAGCCTCCAAAACTAAATCCGAACCGTATTTTTTATTTACGTCATCAACCATCTTTTTAAGAACCAAAACATACTTTTCAGCATGTTCTTTTGATGAT
>JAUZPZ010000160.1 GCA_030705675.1 Bacillota bacterium | reverse complement strand
TTACCACATCCCATATAAGCATTTCATTATTTTTTACAAGCTCCTCCATTGCTTCCGAGTCGCCTTCTTTTGCTTTTGCCACAAGAGCCGCATTCTTCTCATTCAAGAGAATCATCCTCTCTGCCGCGGCGTATAGTTTTTCGCATAGTAACGGTTGTGCCCACATTGGGCAATGATTTCACCTCCACACTATCCATAAAGGCTTCCATGACCGTAAAGCCCATTCCTGACCGTTCACCGTCCGGGTTTGTCGTATAAAGGGGCGTTCTTGCCAAGGCTATATCTTCAATGCCCTCTCCTTTATCGGAGATTTTTACAGTAAGCGTATCCCCGTTTGCTTCACATTCTATGTATACCGTTCCCTCACCGCCCATATATCCGTGGATTATAACGTTGGTTACGGCCTCTGAAACCGCCGTTTTTATTTCCGCCAACTCTTCCACTGTCGGATCAAGCCTTGCCGCGAATGCCGCTGTTACCACTCTTGCAAATCCTTCATTTATAGATTTAGCCGGAAATTCACATTTCATTTTATCTTTCATTACGCTCTCTCCTTTATACGATTTTTTTTGTACTGCGCAATATATTTGTGCCTTCGGCGGCAGTTTCGCACAGGCCCACAAGCCTGCCAAGCCCTGACAAAAGAATTACTTTTTTTATTGCTGCACGCGCGCCGGCTACACAGACATGTCCACCCAGCGTCTCCATAAGCTTACACCGACCCATTATTATACCTATGCCCGAGCTGTCCATTATCTCCAGCCCCGCCAAATCGATAATTAATCCGCGCGCTGCCGACGCCATGATTTCATTATCGATTGATTCCCGCAATGCCCTTGCGCCGTGATGGTCAAGCTCTCCTTGAATCTTGACGGTAAGAATCTCTCTGTTTTGCTCAAATTCAAACTTCATTTTTTCGCCTCCGTAAAAATTTTTCCTTATAAAAAAGCGGAATTTCCGTATTATTGAAATATTCTATATATCTTTCTTCTCTCCTTTGAGTTAATTTAGCGCATTTTGTCTTATTATCTCCATAATTTTACATTCTTATTCACTCTTTTGCTTTAATCTTCATTTTATGTCTATTTATATCAATTATTTGTATTTGACATTTTAAAAAATTTATGATATATTTGTTTTGTTATAACGGAGGTGCTTAAAAATGAATTACGATGTTGTTATTGTCGGAGCAGGTCCTGCCGGTATATTTACCGCTTTTGAGATGCTTCGCTGCGGCAGTAAACAAAAGATTATAATAATAGAAAAGGGACACGCCATCGAAAATCGCAGCTGTCCCAAAAACAAAACCGGAAAATGTATGAATTGCAAGCCTTTTTGTCATATAACCACAGGGTTTTCGGGCGCCGGCGCCTTTTCCGACGGAAAACTTTCTCTTAACTATGAGGTCGGCGGGGATCTTCCCTCCCTTATCGGCGAGAACCTTGCACAGGAAACTATAAATTATACAGATAAAATATATTTGGAGTTCGGAGCAGACGGTCACGTTGAAGGACTTGAAAATACAGACGAGATAAAAGACATCCGCAAACGCGCCATTCGCGCCGGTTTAAAACTTGTCGACTGCCCTATCAGGCACTTGGGCACTGAAAAAGCGCAGGATTTATATTATTCTATAGAACAATATCTTTTGAATAATGGCGTGGAAATCCTTTTTGATTGCGAATGCAACGATCTTATAATAGAAAATGGTATCTGCAAGGGTGTTTACGCTGTTTCCGGCGACAGGCATATGGATATTTTCGGAGAGCATATTGTTGTTGCTACGGGACGCCGCGGCGCGGATTGGCTGGACAAGCTGTGTATTGAACATGGAATTGCCCACACTCCCGGCACCGTCGATATAGGCGTAAGGGTAGAAGTGCGCAACGAGATTATGGAAACGGTAAACCGTACCTTATATGAGTCAAAGCTTATAGGATACCCGCTTCCTTTTAAAAATAAAGTACGCACCTTTTGTCAAAATCCCGGCGGCTTTGTAAGCCAGGAAAACTACGATAATGATTTGGCGGTGGTAAACGGCCATTCTTATAAAGATTTAAAGTCAGACAATACCAACCTTGCCATACTCTGTTCCCACAACTTTAATCAGCCTTTCAACCAGCCTATAGAATATGCGCAAAAAGTAGGCGAGCTTACGAATATGCTGGGTGCGGGACACATTCTTGTCCAACGTTATGGTGATATACTGAACGGAAAACGGACATGGCAAAACGAGCTTATGCAGTCTAACCTAAAACCCACTCTTCCGGACGCTGTAGCCGGGGATATTACGGCGGCACTGCCTTATCGCTCTATGGTAAACATTATTAATTTCATTCAGGCGGTTGACCAGGTCGTGCCGGGGTTCGCGGCAGATGAAACGCTGCTTTATTCGCCTGAACTCAAATTTTACAGTAACCGTATCCGTATGGATAAAAAATTTAAAACAAGTATTCCCGGACTTAACTGTCTTGGGGATTCCAGCGGCTGGACGAGAGGTCTTATGATGTCCTCGATCATGGGCGTTCTCATGGGACGCGGACTCGCCGAAAACGGGTAATTTACAGAAAACAATTTAGCTTTTATGCAGGTTTTATGGAGGTTTATAAATGTATTGTACGAAAAAAATTACTGAAGACATCACCTGGGTAGGCTGCAATGACCGCAGACTTGCCATGTTTGAAGGCGTTTATTCCGTTCCGAACGGCGTTTCTTATAACTCTTATCTGCTGCTTGACGATGTTACCGTGCTTTTTGATACGGTAGATAAGGCAGTAGGAAAGGTATTCTTTGAAAATGTCAAATATGAGCTTGGGGGCAGAAAGCTTGACTATGTGGTGGTTCACCATATGGAGCCGGACCACTCGGCAACACTTGAAGCACTTACTATACA
>JAUZPZ010000016.1 GCA_030705675.1 Bacillota bacterium | reverse complement strand
AATTCCTGATATGAAAATCGTAAGGTTTTTCCCATACAAGGTAAATCCATCATATGGAAGCTATGATGACTTAGAAGAAGAAGTATCGGATTTAATGGCTTCGCAGATTAAATTGCTGAATGCAAAAACAAAAATAGCCATGTCCCTGACTGCAGGAATGGACAGCAGGCTTTCATTAGCTGCTTCAAAAGATATATGTGCAGATATAGATTATTTTACTTTCTTGACAAAAAATGCATCTCATATTGAAGATGCAAAAATTGCTCAACAGATTTGCACAGAAAATGATTTAAAACATAATTTGTACCAGTGGGATAATAATAAGAATTCTGAAGGTCTAAAGGAATTTGAATACATTTGGGAAAGGAATTTAGGAATAAGAAGGGGAATATTATGGCTAAATAAGCTCTATATAGATTCTTTTCCAAAAGACAGAATCCACCTTAGGTCTAATATAGCGGAAGTTGTTAAATGCGATTCTTATGATAGCGAGAAATGTGAACC
Source organism: Bacillota bacterium (assembly GCA_030705675.1). Taxonomy (GTDB): domain Bacteria; phylum Bacillota; class Clostridia; order RUG12999; family RUG12999; genus RUG12999. The sequence goes on along the minus strand of JAUZPZ010000016.1, from coordinate 24,262 downwards.
CCTTTCGGCACAGCAGCTTGCAAATCTATATACTCACACATTAATGAAGAATGATGATAAGGTTTTAAGAAAGTTTAGCGAATTTATTAATATTACAGACTTTACGCAAAACAATATGTATAACTATGACTATCGGGATTTGTTTGAATGGGAATATAAAATGTGCCTATGGCATAGTTGGCTTTTGCTGGAAAGCGATGTGTCTCATGATACATTTTTATTGTATAATAATAGAGAAATACTTTCTAAGATGCTTTCATTACCTTATCAGGATAGGGCTGATAAAAAAATATTTATAGGAATGATAAAAAGATTATGGCCGGATCTTTTGAAGTATCCAATTAATAAAAAAATTTATATTTAGTAATGACCAATTTTGATTGGTTCGCCAGTACTAATTCCAAAAATAAAGAAGCCCACCATTTACGGCGGGTTTTTTTAATATAAAATATTAAAAGTTTTTTTCAAAACAATGAAATAATGTTATATATGCCTTATTTGACAAAATACAACGTGATTTTTTCTTGACAACAGGCTAAATTACAGATATAATTTAATTAGTGCAGTAAAATCATAGGCGCACATCTAATTGTACTTATATTTCATACTGGTAAATTTGTATTTAAATATAAAGAAAATGAAACGGAGAAAAAGATGACTAATGAATATGTTTCGGGTTTTGTTGCCGTAATAGGCAGACCCAACGTAGGAAAATCCACTTTTATAAATCATGCTATAGGGCAGAAAATAGCAATAATTTCGGACAAACCCCAAACAACGAGAGGAAGAATTCTTGCTATACGAACTACAGACAGCAGCCAGATTGTTTTTGTGGATACTCCTGGTATTCATAAACCTAAAAACAAATTGGGCGAATATATGGTAAAGACCGCGGAAACCTCCGCAAGTGACGCCGATGTTATAATTTTCATCGTTGAAGCCGGAGATCAGATACGCGGAAATGAGCTACGCATTATGGACTATATTCGTGAAAGCGGTCTGCCTTGCATATTGGTGATAAATAAAATAGATACAATGCAAAATAAAGAATTGCTGCTTCCTCAAATTGAAGCTTTCGGAAAAGAGCTTAACTTCGCGTCAATTATCCCCATTTGTGCACGAAGCCAAAACGGTGCGGAAAAAGTTATTGCAGAGATTGAAAAACTGCTTCCGCAGGGTCCTAAGTTATATCCTGAAGATATGGTCACTGACATGCAGGAACGTGAAGTTGCCGCCGAAATAATTCGCGAAAAAATTCTTCGTGTAATGGATAAAGAAGTGCCACATGGAGTTGCAATCGAAGTAATGCAGTACAAAGAAGAAGAAAACCTTATTCGTATAATTGCAACAATTTACTGTGATAAGGCCTCCCATAAAGGCATTATTATAGGCAAAAACGGTGAAATGCTTAAGAAAATCGGTCAAAGCGCACGTATGGATATTGAAAAAATGGTTGATAAAAAGGTTTATATTGAATTGTGGGTAAAAGTTAAGGACGACTGGCGCAACAATAATTTTCTTATGAAAGAATTTGGATTTTCCGAGGATAAAAAATGAGAGTGGTAGCAGGAGAGGCAAAAGGACATAAATTAATATCTCCCAATGGTCTTGAAACACGCCCCACCACAGATAAAGTTAAGGAAAGCCTTTTTTCAATGATAACGGGGCATATTTCCGGCGCGCTGGTGCTTGATTTGTTTGCGGGAAGCGGAAGTCTGGGAATAGAAGCGCTTAGCCGCGGAGCAGAAAAATGTGTATTTACTGATATGAACAATGAGGCCGTGCGCCATATAAATACAAACCTTGATCATACAAAACTACAGGGCAAAGCCGAAGTTATAAAATGCAATGCACTGACATATTTAAAAGAGTGCGACAGGAAATTTGATATTATCCTGCTTGATCCTCCTTATCATCACGGACTTGCCGAAAACGCTCTCAGAATAATCAACGAACGAAATATTCTCTCTGACGACGGCGTCATTTCCGTTGAAACCGATGATGGCGAACTGGATTTGCAGCGTATAGGACGGCTCGAATGCATAAAAGATAAAAAATACGGCAGAATTTCTTTAAAAATTTATGAAAATGCTATTGATTAATAACAAAAATTGGTGTATAATGTATGTGTATAAATTTTTGTATACATATAAAAGTATACTTGTTTTTTGAGAGGAAGTCCTTTTATCGTGCAGAGAACAGCAATATATCCAGGGAGTTTTGATCCTGTAACAAACGGTCATATTGATATTATTACACGTGCATCAAAAATCTTTGATAAAGTGGTCGTTGGAGTGCTGGAAAATGGCGCTAAACACCCTGCTTTTACTTTTCAGGAAAGAGTTAATATGCTTAAAGTCGCAGTTGCTGGAATTCCAAATGTCGACATTAAGAGTTTTTCAGGTCTTTTGGTCGATTTTGTAAAGCAGGAAGATTCCTCTGTTATTATAAAAGGTATGCGTGCAGTTTCGGATTTTGAATATGAATTTCAAATGGCACTGCTCAACCGCAAGCTTGCCCCGGATATAGAAACAATATTTCTTGCAACATCGGACAAGTACTGTTTTTTAAGTTCAAGCATTGTTAGAGACATTGCAAAGCACGGCGGAAGCCTTGAAGATTTAGTTCCGGATGAGCTCATTGAAACGATATGTGAAAAATTAGGCAAATCTTGATTTGGAGGTAAACAGTGATGGAAATTTTAGAGATCCTGGAAGAAATTGAGGATTCAATAGAAAAGAACTTTTCTCTTTTCGGAATGACTGTGGTAAACAAGGAAGATTTATTAAACATGCTTGAGGAGCTTCGCCTTAAGTTGCCTGACGAGATTAAACAGGCAAAATGGGTTAAAGAGGAACGCCAGAAAATTCTTGCCGAGGCCGAAAAAGAAGCAAACTCTATTATTGATGGAGCAAAGGAAAAAGTAATTGCTCTTATTGACGAACATGAAATAGCGAAACAAGCAAAAATAAGAGCTGAACAAATTATGTCAGATGCAAAGTCACAGGAAATCGAAATGCGTAAAAACGCGGTTTCTTATGCCGACAGTATGCTTGAGAAAGTAGAAAGCATTTCATCCGCTATTCTTGATCAGGCAAGAGAGAGCAGACGTCAGCTAAAAAAATAGATATTAATCCAAAATTTAAATAACCGTCTTTATTAGCCTTCCGAATTTTTATTCGGAAGGCTTTATTATATCGTAACGGTAAGTTATGATATAATTCTGTGCATCCGCGTTTCGACCACATGTGGCTCAGCCGAAGGGCGAAAAAATCGCGGGCACTATGCGTTTAGCTATATAATAAACACGTTTATGTGTTTATTATATCATAAATTCGTAAGAATTTTGATATAATTGCCCATGTGCGTTTCGCCTACATGTGGCTCAGCCGAAGGGCGAAAAAATCCCGGGCACTATGCATTTAGCTATATAATAAACACGCCTTATGTGTTTATATCATAAATTACAGTTATGCTACACTTATTCGCATCCGCGTTTCAACCAAAAGTAAAAAATTATGGTGCTGCCGCAGCAGCAGGGGGAGCTGTGCTCCGCCAACAATTCTTCTAATGGCTTAAAATCAAAGATTTTAAGACTATGCAACCCCCTAAAGAATTGTGATGCTGCCGCAGCAGCAGGGGGAGCTGTGCTCCACCAACAATTCTTCTAATGGCTTAAAATCAAAGATTTTAAGACTATGCAACCCCCTAAAGAATTGTGATGCTACCACACAGTAGCAGGGGGAGCTGTGCTCCGCCAACAATTCTTCTAATGGCTTAAAATCTTTGATTTTAAGCCTGTACCAAAGGTTTTAAGACTGTGCTATCCTGTTTAGTGTAGCTAAAAAAATACAGCACACCAGATTTAAAACTGGTGTGCTGTGAGCTAATTAACCAAATTCAATAACTACTGAGCATTTTTCGTATTTGTTGTTGTACTGCCCGGTGTATTGTTTTGTGTTGTTCCATTTTTCTGTGTAGCAGCGGTATTACCCTGCCCTGCCGTAGCATTCTGTTTTGCTTTCTGTTTTGCAACTTCATCGGCAGTCATAAGAATCTTACCGGTCTCTGCGTTTACAAGATTACCGTTTTTATCATAAGCAGCCTTAATACCACCTGTTGCATTGCCAGTTGAACCGTTTGTACCCTGTTGTGTGGTCCTTGAACTTCCTGTGGAATTTTGAACTGCAAGCATTCCATAAGAAAGGAACAAAGAAGAAACAAGGAATATAATGGCACAGACTTTAGTAACAACCGCAAATTTAGCATCCTTTGTTTTGGCCTTGCCTTTACCAAAGAATGTATCAGAAGAACCGCCCATAATACCTGCCATATTTTGATCCTTTGCAGACTGCATAAGTACGGAGGCAATCAATACTATAGACACAAGAATTTGTATTATACCAACTATGATATTAATAATATTCCAATTCATTTTAAAAATCACTCCTAAATTTTTCTTTTTGAATTACACCGCTATAGTATAACACAAATTTAAGTAAAAATCAATACCATTTAGAAAATTTTAAGGACTTTATTTTATTACACGAACCCTGAGTACCCCTTCAATAGCCGCAAGAGCCTCAATATCAGCGGGATTAATATCACCGTCTGTATCAATTATGGTATACGCGTAATCCTTTTTGGATTTATTAATCATGTTTTCAATATTTATGCCGCGTTCTGAAATGAACCCAGAAATCCGGCTAAGCATTGCCTGTTTGTTTAAGTGAGCGATAGTAATACGCAACACGCCGCTTCTTTGCATTGAGCATGAAGGGAAGTTTACGGAATTTGTTATATTACCATTTTCCAGGTAATCAACAAGCTGCGCGCCTGCCATCGTGGCACAATTATCTTCGGATTCCGGAGTTGAAGCGCCAAGATGAGGAATTGCAATGACATTTTTTACTCCTATTACTTCATCGTTCGGAAAATCGGTTACATAACATGCAACTTTTCCACTCTCAAGAGCATTTTTCACAGCCTCTGTATCAACAAGCTCGCCGCGCGCAAAATTAAGGATACGTATGCCCTCATTTGCATTTTCAAGAAGGGCGGCGTTTACCATGCCTTTTGTTTCATTGTTGAGTGGAAGATGAAGTGAAATATAATCGCTCACGGCAAATATCTGATTTATATCATTTGATTTTTTGATATTTTTATTGATTGCCCACGCCGCGTCCACGGAAAGGTAAGGATCATAGCCGATAACTTTCATTCCGAGAGCTTCAGCCGCGTTTGCAACTAAAACACCTATAGCGCCAAGACCAATTACACCAAGAGTTTTACCCATAACTTCAGGACCGGCAAAGGATGATTTTCCTTTTTCAACCATTGCTGGAACATCTTCCCCGTTACCTTTAAGAGTTTTTGCCCACTCTATAGCATCGGTAATTTTTCTTGAAGAAATAAAAAGACCTGTAACGGTAAGCTCTTTAACGGCATTTGCATTTGCACCTGGAGTGTTAAAAACAACAATTCCCTTTTTACTGTATTCATCAACGGGAATATTATTTGTGCCTGCACCTGCACGGGCTACGGCCTTAAGATTATCTCCAACTTTCATATCATGCATCTTGAAACTTCTGAGAATAATGCCATCAGGATTTTCCGCTGTATCCGAAACATCATACTTTGCGTCGAAGTTATCAAGACCGCATTTTGCAATCTTATTTAAAGTTTGAATTTTAAACATTTGTTCACGTCCTTAAACTTAATTATTTGTTTTTAGTTTCAAAATCCTTCATAAATTCAACCAGTTTAACAACGCCTTCACGCGGCATTGCATTGTAAATGCTTGCTCTCATGCCACCTACTGTTCTGTGACCTTTAAGATTTACAAAACCTGCCCCGATTGCCTCGGCAACAAACTTTGCGTTAAGCTCCTCTGTCGGGCATACGAAGGGAACATTCATCATTGAACGGTCTTCCTTTACAACTGTACCTTTAAACATATCGCTGCTATCAAGGAAATTATAAAGAACAGAAGCCTTTTCCTCATTTATTTTCTGCATTGCGGGAACTCCTCCCAACCCCTTTAGCCATTCAAGAACAAGCTTCATTATATAAATACAATATGTCGGAGGGGTATTATACATTGAACGGTCTTTAACATGTGTTGCATAGTTAAGCATAACGGGAGTAAAGTCCATTGCATTGCCTACAAGATCCTTTTTTACAATAACAACGGTAAGTCCCGCCGGAGCCATGTTCTTCTGAGCGCCCGCATATATGAGACCAAACTTGCTGACATCAATCACTTCGGAAAGAATATCTGAGGATACGTCTGCAATAAGCGGAACCTTTCCCGTATCCGGAAGAGATGTGTATCTTGTTCCGTAAATTGTATTATTATGTGTAATGTGAACATAGTCTGCTTCGGGATCAAACATTGATTTATCAAGTTTTGGTATGTAATTGAAAACAGCGTCTTCACTTGAAGCGACCTTACGTGTCTGACCGTATCTTGAAGCTTCAGAAAAGGCCTTTTTTGCCCATTGACCCGTTATTACGAAATCAGCCTTATTATTCTTGTTCATAAGGTTCATCGGAATCATGGAAAACTGCGATGAAGCCCCGCCCTGAAGGAAGAATACATAATAATCTTCAGGAATATTCATTAATTCACGCAACAATTCCTCCGCACCGTAAATAATACTCTCATAAACTTTTGAACGATGGCTCATCTCCATTACGGACATACCACAGCCTTCATAAGAAAGCATTTCATCCGCCGCTTTCTTAAGTACTGATTCGGGTAGCATTGATGGACCTGCAGAAAAGTTATAAACTCTGTTCATTTTTGTTTTCCTCCCAAAATAAATTTTATACGTTTAACGACTTATATTATTATACTACGAATAAAAAGATTCGTCAATAGTTTAACAGTCTTTTTATGGAAACTTTATGCATTTTTTATTGAGAAACAAAGAAAAAATGTTTAAAATGCCAAAAAAGCTAAAAAGCTTTCAGTATTTAAATTTTTAATATTTGCTTAAAGTTCTGAATAAAATATACCAAAAAAGACCAATTAATCTTTATATTTTTCATTACAATAAAAAAACATATAATATTTTTTAAAAAATTGCTAAAGCAAAGAAAAGCGCGCTGTCGTGCAATTGCGGCTGAATTTATAATATTAGAATACTTTTGTTAAATATGCACAAAAAAGTTTGTGTATTTTCTATGTAATAGTCTATTGAAGAATAATAATTCTTGTGATAAAATATAAACGCAAGGAAATATTTTTTGGAGGGAAAAACATGAAAAAGTTTATCTCAGCTATTTTGGCTCTTACCCTTATAGTAGCATGCGGAGTTACAACTCTTGCAGAAACAACTGACGGCCCCACTAATGCAATTATTAATGTAAATGACACAACAACGGCCCATTCACCTGTTGAAGTAACAACAAGTAAAGTCGTTGCTCAATACCTCAATATTGACAAAAATTTTTCAACAGTAATGGTATGCTGCCCAAGCTACAGTGACAATATAGGTTCTCTTACACTTACTTTGTATCCGTGGAACGGCGACTACGATTCAACAATCAACGGCATGCCTATCAAAAAGGCAACATTTACCGACTTTAACGATAACTCATGGCTTTCTATTTCCGCCGGCGATGGAAATGCTTTTGCAAGTGGCGAATATATGTGGACTCTTACGAATCCCGTGCAAAAAGTAGGCGTATGGAAATCCGCTTTTGATAACATTGATACAGATATTGAACAAACTTCATATCTTGGCGGCACGGAAATGGAAGGTTGTTTGGAAACCCGCATCGAATACGCCGCTGACGGAGCAAAAGTTATTGCAGGTTCTTCTAACAATTTAAATAGCAACGGCATTCCAAAAGATTCTTCAAACATAGTCATGTATGTTGACAATAACAAGGCGTTTGTTAAGAGCGTTGAAGAAGCTCTTGACGTTGCTCCCACTGTTATAAATGGCAGAACTCTCGTTCCTGCAAGATTTGTTGCTGAAAAGCTTGGCGCAGTTGTTACATGGGACGAAGACGCACAGGCGGTTATAATCGAAACGGACAATACTTTAGTAAGTATTGTACTTGGAGCTTCTGAATTTCGTATAAGTGGCGAAGCTTTTCCTCTTGACGTTCCCGCACGGATAATCAATGGCAGAACAATGGTGCCTCTTCGTGTAATTGCCAATGCCCTTGGTCAGCAGGTTAATTACTTCGCAGACGGCAACAAAGGCTTAATCGTAGTAGGTCCTCAGGCTGAATCATTCAAATCCGCTACCGCGAATGCATTCATTCAGCTTTATAAATAAGTTATATAAATAATCTAAAGATTTTAATTAACCCGGCAGAAATTTCTGCCGGGTTAATTTTTATATAAAAGTTATGTAGCCTTTAACCTTATTTTTTAATAAATATTTAAAGAACCCAAAATGCTTTTTTCATATCTTTTAATATTCCTTCACAGTTTTCCGAACCTATGCTAATAAATATCTTACCTATTTGAATTCTATATCATGCTTCATCTTGTTTACAAAAACCAGTTTTTACTCCTTCGCCGGTCTTATGGAAACCTCACCCGAATTTACCTCTTTATGTCTGCCATCAGCTGTTTTTACCATAAGCCCGCCGCCCGGGGTTATATCGTATGCATAGGCCTGCATTTCCTCTTTGCCCCTTATGACAGTGACATCTTTACCGACGGTTATACAATATTTTTTATATTCCTCTATTGAAAACTCCCCGCCCTTATAAAGCCGTTCAAGATGGTTAAGCACGGCCGCACCCAGTTTACATCTATCCACGTTCATGCCTGTTTCTATCATAATCGAAGTGGCAACATCACGAATATCCTTTTCAAAGGAGCGTTTTTTGTTATTTGCATTTATTCCGATCCCGACAATACAGCAAAAATCATTATTTATTTCACCTATAACTTCACATAATATGCCGCACAGCTTCTTACCTTTATACTGCAAATCGTTAGGCCATTTTATATCACATTCCAATCCGCAAACCTGCAAAATCGCCCTGCGAACCGCCATGGCGGCATAAAGACTGAGCACCGGAACTTGTCCGTAAGGAAGGTCGGGCGTAAAGAGTACCGACATATAAATCCCATCTGTATCCGGTGAGTGCCAAACTCTTCCCATTCTTCCGCGTCCGTCAGTTTGACATGCGGCAAAAACCGCCGTTCCCTCCTCAATGCGGAGATTACACAAACTGCGCACATAAAGATTGGTTGAATCCACCATATTGATAACTATTATTCTTTTCCAAAACTTTGTATTTTCCGTATAATATTCAATAGCCGCACCGCACAGCACGTCCGGAATTTCCGTCAGCGCATAACCCTTCCCCGCCACAGCCTCTATCCCGAACCCTTCCTCGCGTAAATTGGAAATATATTTCCAAACAGCACTTCTGGTAACGCCGGAATGTTCACAAAGATACTCTCCGGAAACATATCCTCCATGATTTTCCATGAGGCACTTTATTATGTAGTCTTTCATTGTCCGCCTTCTTTCAGCATGGATACAGGCAACCTTTTGCCCGACCGTTTTCAATTTCAACAATTCCGACAGAAGGTCCCGCGGAGTTGTATCCACCCGGATTTAAAATAAGCAAATCTTCTTCGCGCTCGCATAAAGGCACATGGGTATGTCCAAAAAGCAGTACCCGCGCGCTTTCTTCTTTTGCGCGGTAACATATCCGTTCGTATCCGTATTTTACTCCGTAATTATGTCCGTGAGTTATAAAAAAACGTATATTTTCAATATCGCATATAATTTCCTTTGGCGCAAATAAGCTCGGTAAATCATTATTTCCCTGTACGGCAAGAACCTTTGCCAAAGGGTACATTTCGGCAATTTTTTTTGCATCGGAGCTATGATCTCCCAAATGCACTATCATATCAAATTCACGAATATTGTCAAGCAAACGCACAACATAATCAATGTGGCGATGCGTATCGGAGATTATAACTATTCTATACATGATTTCCGGCCTCATAAATAATATTTTTTGCCCACTATACTTTACAGACAATAATTATTTTACAATATTTTCTGCCAAAAATCAAGCTTTTTTCAAAGTATGTAAAAATAATTTTGAAAACCCGCTTTGTGATAATTGAAAATTCGAATACGTGCTTTGTAACTATATTATTTAAAACTGAAAATATCCGCCCACCGCAAATACGTCCTTCCCGCCTGTTCGCGGCATAGTCCTGTCTGTTATTTACGGTAAAATTTTTCAGGCATTTTCCAATTTGTTATGCTTTTCAGATATTAATATTTATAATTTAGTCCGGTTCCGCCATTTTGTAACCTACACCGGGTTCGGTAAAAAAGTACTCCGGTTTCGCTGGATTTTTTTCTGTTTTACGGCGAATATTTGCCATATTTACACGAAGGGTTTTATTATCTTTACGCGCCGCGGGCCCCCAAATTTCCTTTAAAATATAATCGTAGGTAAGAACTCGTCCCGAATATTTGCACAGTAATTCAATTAGCTTGAACTCTATGTTTGTAAGATGAACTTCATCATTGTCAACGGATATGTAATATCTGTCAAAGTCTATAGCAAGACTGCCTTTTGTATATTTTCTCGTTTTTTTCATCTCATCATCAAAATTTGTCCTCTTGTGGCGAAGGGCTGTTCTTATCCTCGCAAGAAATTCCTCGGTAGAAAAGGGCTTTGTAATGTAGTCATCCGCTCCCAAATCAAGAGCGGTAACTTTATCCCGTTCATGGTCCCTCGATGATACGACAATTATCGGTATATTCGACCAATCTCTTATATCCTTTATTATCTCCGTTCCGTCCATATCAGGAAGATCCAAGTCAAGAAGAATCATATCCGGAATATAACTTTTTGTCATTGAGATTGCCGTCATTCCGGATTCAGCGGATATAACAAGATAATTATTTGATTTAAGCAATTCATATATAAACTTATTTATAGAATGTTCTGCCTGCGCAATCAGGACAGTGCGTTTATTATTCAAAATTTTTCCCCCTAAAGTACAATTCTGCTGTTTCATACTTATTTTGCAGTTTATCTTTGTTAATTATATTTTACCATAAATTAATTGAAATTTAAATAACTGCATTAAATTTTAGTGTTTAGATTTTGTTAAGAAATATCAAATAGTGTTAATAATGTGCCAAATCATAATTTGCAGTATTGCCAATAACCCCAATAACTGGTATCATATAGAATATGCATAAAATAAGTATATGTCAATATACTACATATAGTATACCTTAATATACCTGTCGCTAAGGAAAAGAGGTGTTTAATTTATGAGCAAACGAACCGAAAGGTTCATTGTTTTAGTGTCCCTTATAACATTACTATCAACCTTTTGTTTTATTCATTGTAATATATCTGCGGATAATAAAGGGGCGCTAGGCAAAGAAAACGGCTTTTCCTTGCTTGGCATAGGCGATATGGCAAGCATTTTTTTTAAACCGGCATATTATACTGAATTTGAGGAATCCTCTAAAACACCTAACTTTGAAAAATATAATATTGTGTCGCCACTTGCAAACGTAAATGCGAATTTTATTTATTCCAATATTAAAATGTGGACGTTGTTTATTAATCTTTTGTGTGTATTGTCAATTCAGGCGTTAACAATAAAATTCAGACAATTAAAGGACGGTAAAACATAACGTGGATAGGACGTGCTTGAAAAATGCCTGCGCCCGGATATTTAGGTGAGAATTTTGCTTTGCAAGGCGCGCGAAGGGTGAATAACCGTTGTTATTTGGCATACCGAGCCAAAAGGCGAGATTCTCATCAAATAGAGGCGTATGCGATAATTTTTTAAATACTTTCTAATACTATTAAATATTGATACATGAGGTGAAACTTTTGAAAAAAATTAATAAAGGAACGGTCTTTTTAACTGCTATGGTTACTATAGCAATATCATTGCTTGCGGCCTTCGGACTGCATTATGGTATTTTGAACATCAAAGGCGTCCGGGATATAAGGTTTGGTACTGATATCAGAGGCGGCGTTGAAGCGATATTTTCTCCTAAGGACTTAAATAGAAAGCCTACCGCCAGCGAGCTTGAAGCAACAAGAACAGTTCTTGAAACAAGACTTGATGCCAAAAATATTCTTGACAGGGAAATAACTGTTGATAAAAACAACGGCGAAGTAATACTGCGTTTCCCTTGGAAATCAGGACAAACTGATTTTAACCCGCGGAAAGCTATAAGCGAGCTTGGTGAAACCGCCCTTCTGACATTCAGGGATCCGCAGGGAAACATTTTGGTTGAAGGAAAAAATGTAAAGTCTGCCATGGCTGAATTAGATCAGCAGACTAATGAATATGTAGTCAAGCTTGAATTTGATTCTGCCGGAGCCACTGCATTTGAAAATGCAACTGCAAAACTTGTAGGACAGCAAATGGGTATCTATATGGATCAGACACTTATTTCAAATCCGAAAGTAAACCAGAGAATTTCAGGTGGCAGCGCGGTAATCACAGGCATGGAAACAATGGACAACGCGAGAGAACTTGCAAGCAAGATCAATTCGGGTTCTCTTCCTTTCTCAATAGAGTCTAAAAACTACAGCATTATAAGCCCCTCGCTTGGAAGCGGCACACTTAAAGTAATGCTTATGGCAGGTTTATTTGCATTTATTCTTGTTTGCCTGTTTATGCTTTTATACTACAGACTTCCCGGCCTTGTTGCCTGGTTCGGTCTTGCATTGCAGCTAGCAATTCAGTTGCTTCTGCTTTCAATTCCTCAGATAACGCTTACTCTTCCCGGTATCGCGGGTGTCATACTTTCAATAGGTATGGGCGTTGACGCGAACGTTATTATTTCAGAGAGAATAAAAGAAGAAATAAGATCCGGAAAATCCATACCCGCGGCTATAGATCTTGGTTATCACAGAGCCTTTTCCGCCGTATTCGATGGCAATATAACTGCTGCTATAGTTGCAATAGTTCTTATGGCACTTGGTTCCGGAGCTATGCTTTCATTTGGCTATACCCTTCTTAGTGGTGTTCTTTTGAACTTCTTATCCGGAGTTCTTTCTTCAAAACTTATGATAACATCACTTAGTAAATACCCAGCGCTGCAGAAACCGTTTTTGTATGGAGGTAAGTCAAGATGATTAAATTTTATGAGAAAAGATATATATACTTTGCAATATCACTTGCAATATTCGTTATAGGCATAGCGTCAATTTTTATTAACGGAATTAAACTTGACATTTCTTTCAGTGGCGGAGCTATTTTAAAATACACCTATGAAAATAATATTGATGCAGCAGCCGTTGAAACAACTGTAAGAAATACTTTATCAAGAGAAGTAAACGTTCAGACAACAAAAGATGTGGCTACCGGCGTAAATAAACTTTCAATTTCGCTTGCAGGAAATCAAAGCCTTACTCCCGAACAACAGGAGAAGCTTGACACCGCTCTTAAACAGGAATTTAAGGATAATAACCTTTCCTTGTCTGAGTCAAATATGGTTGAGCCCTTTATAGGCAAAAGATTTTTAAATAGAGGTATTCTTGCAATAGCTCTTTCCTCGGTATTGATTGTTCTATATGTTTGGTTTAGATTTAAGAAAATTTCTTCCGGCCCTTCTGCCGGAGTAATGGCGCTTATCGCTCTTTTCCACGACTGCTTTGTCGTATTCTGTGCATTTGTAATATTCAGGTTGCCAATAAACGAATCGTTTATTGCGATTATCCTTACAATTTTAGGATTTTCAGTTAACGATACAATCGTTATTTATGACAGAATAAGAGAGAATGCTCCATTAAAGCAGAAGCTTGGCGTAGCCGCTGTTGTAAACAAAAGTATAACACAGTCTATCACTCGTTCAATAAACACTACCTTGGCTACTATAGCAAGTATGCTTATGCTGTGCATTTTTGCGTATGCATATGGAATTCAGTCCATAGTAATATTCTCACTTCCAATGATAATTGGTTTGATTTCCGGCTCTTACTCCACGATTTGTATAGCCGGTCCGCTTTGGGTAATGTGGGAAAAGCATAAAGGCATAAAATAATAAAACTTATATCTATTAGCATAAAAAATCCTTTGGATTTGTTTCCAAAGGATTTTTTTATGCTTACCTATAATTATACTCCTGAATATCCTCAGTCAATAGGAATTTACAACACCTAAACAAAGCTTGAAGCCGCGCTATCCAACAAATAAACCACTATACCGAGCAGCTTCTATGGCTATCTTGCTTAAAATCTTGCTAACCTGCAAAACATTTAAAACATTAAATCCATCAAAAAGCTTATATCATTTTATATTATAATAAAAAATATTATTAAGTAGAGAATTTTCATGTATTTAGTCAAAAGATGTCAACAAAAACAGAACTTTCAACTTTACATATAGCATTATTTTGTACTATTGGTATATTTAATTTATTGCACAAAATTGGTATACTAATAGTAGAAACAACTGCTTACAGAACAAGTAAAGGGGGTTATGTATATGCTCAATATAAAAGCTTTTGGTAAACGGGTGCAAAGCGCGCGCAAAGAACTGAAAATGCCTGCCGAAACACTTGCGGAAAAAGCCGGTATTTCAGTTTATTATGTGCGGGAGATTGAGCGTGGGGCAAAATATCCAAGCCTTTCAACCTTTGTGGATTTGGCAAATGCGTTAAACAAAACCGCTGACGAGCTGCTTTGTGATTCTGTTGACAGAGACATTCCACTTATTCTAAACGATGTTACAAAAGAAATTGAACATCTGTCGGTTGAAGAAATTGCAAGGATTACCGCCGTTGTGCGCGCTATGTTGTGCAAATAGGAAAAACAAAAAGTTGTTAGCATACATATGAAAAGGGGTGAAACATATGCTATTAAAATTTGAACTTTTCATACTTACATTCAGTCTTGCCCTTATAGGCAGAGCATATCTTTTTTGTAAAAAGACCATAGTTAATATAATTGATAAGCACATAAAACAAGATAGACCAATAACCGATTATAAAATAATTATATTGGACAGGCTTAAGAACTTTTTTGCATGGTGCTTCACTCGAGTTCATGTTTTTCTTATAAAAAATCTGCCTGAAATCGAACTCTGATTCTGAAATCAAGAGGGTACATTCTTGAAAAACATAAGCCCTATTTGGACGATGTATATTTACTTCATTAATCTACGTATTTTATTTGCCGTAAACACAAAAGTACACTTTTTAAGTAAAAAAATGCATTTACTTTTTTATTGATAGATTGTATTATATAACTGTTATTAAACTTTTGGAAGGATTGATAAATGAGGGAAATAGGCGTAATTATCCCTATATTGGATATGGAAATCGACGCAAAGTTTGCTCAGGCAAAAAACCTTGGCGTTACGACCTGTCAGGTAAATTGCTGGAATCGCAAATTTATGACAGCTGATGTCGCTAAAATTATTGTTGAATCAGCAAAAAAATACGATATCAAAATAAGTGCTTTTTGGTGCGGTTGGGAAGCAGGTCCGCGCGTTTGGGACTTTTATCAGGGTCCTATTACCCTTGGTCTGCTGCCACGTGAATACAGAAACGACAGAATAAACCAGCTTGTCGAAGGCAGTGAGTTTGCAAAGCTGCTCGGCGTTACCGACATTGCAACACACGTGGGCTTTCTTCCTGAAAATCCCGCCACTACCGAATATAATGAAATAGTCAGCGTTATACGCTATATTGCGGAAATATATAAAAGTAACGGACAGTATTTTCTGTTTGAAACAGGACAAGAAACCCCGGTCACTCTGCGCCGTACAATTGAAGATGTCGGCACAGGCAATCTTGGAATAAATTTAGATCCCGCTAATCTTATTATGTATGGTAAGGCAAATCCCATTGACGCACTCACTGTGTTTGGAAAATATGTGCGCGGTATTCACGGCAAAGACGGTAACTATCCGACGGACGGCAAAAATCTGGGTAAGGAAATGCCTATGGGTCAAGGCTCAGTAAACTATCCCGCGTTTATGGCAAAACTTAAAGAGGTAGGTTACAACGGTTCAATTACAATTGAGCGTGAAATTTTCGGAGAGCAACAAAGTATTGATATTATCGCGGCAAGAAAACTTCTTGAAAGCCTTATGTAATAATCCTTTTTAGCTCAAAATATAAATAAAATCGAATCAGCAGAGGTTTTAAATAACTAATATTTCATTTGTTATTTACATAAAAATAAAGAGCTTGCATTTGGCACATGTATTTTTCCATTAGTCTTTTCAAAATTACTACTTTACAAAATTGTTTTTTTATGATATAATTTTGTAATGTAAAGATTTTTGTCCCGATAGTCTAATGGATAAGACGGCTGATTCCGGTTCAGCTGATGCGGGTTCGATTCCTGTTCGGGATACCATATCGGAGCAAAGTTCGCTTTGCTCCGTTTTTCTATGCAGAAAAACATTTGCCCTCTACATTTTAAACGTTCTATTTGGCGTGATAATCGCCCGGAAGTAATCCGGGCGATTGATTTATTTTTATAAAAAATCCTATATTTTGTGCATTTTGTCAATTGAAAAACGCCACTTTATATGATATGATGTAAAAAACATATTAGGAGAGTGGTTTTATGTGGAATCCTTTTAATGAAGACATTTCAATTATATACCCTTCAAATAGTTCTACGGGTACTTCACTACCTACTAACCAAGACTTGTATTTTGTTGCAAAGTGGAGAGAACTTTTTTTTCGATATAGCTCTGCTAGAAGTTTTTTAAGCAACACACAAAACGATAACTGGAGTTATTGGTTTTCCCCAGTATCCAACCCTACCACTCAAAAGGCATTTGAATTGATTTTTAAAGCCAATTTATACGAAACTGCTTTGATACATTATAATATTGTTGTCGATTTATCGTGGACATTGACTTATGTTTCCGCAGAATTTGCTTTATACGATTTTGATTCTGATGACAGCATTAAGAATATTAATAAAATACAAGACGTGCTCCCACTTGAAGAATCATATGACCTTTTAAGAAAAGCAGAAAAAGTTGTTGTATCTCCGCTTTCAGAAGTAAATCCATTTAGCTATTTAAAGAAAATGACACCAGAATTTTCTGAGGCCGTTGATTTGATAACAGAATTTTGGAAAGACTTTTCAAACAGTGAGATTAGAGACTTATACAATTATATTAAACACAAAGGCAAACCTCTTTACGAAGAAATCGAACACCTTCATCAGACGAAAACAACACAATTTTTTATTGGCAAAAAGGAATATGCCTCTAATGTAATAGATGTTCAAAAAATAATTAATCTTGAAAAAGGCATAAAAAACCTGATTTCATTCGATAATGATAAATTATTCCACTACATAAAAAATCTCTTGGAGTCTTTAAAAATTGCAGTAGATCCATCTCCGTGGGCATACTAATAAAAAACAGGGGCGGAATAACCGCCCTTTTTTACCCTAAAATGACCCTTTGTCTGTCGGATTGTCAACCACATCGAAAACAATTGCAAGTATGGCGAGGATCTGACTTGATATGTCCGCCCACGAGGGTATGTCAATGCCAAACCAGTTTTTTGCGACAAGATAAACGAGTGCAAGCACTGCCGTCCATAATGGTATGTATCCTTATAAGTTGCAAAAACCTTCTGACATTCGCTACTTAGAGCCTTAGGAAAACTTTGATACCTTATCTTCCAACAAAAAAGCGCCCCTTTGCACCTGTATCATGACAGCAATTGTAACTATCGGCTTTGTCACGGACGCAAGACGAAACAACGCCCCTTTTTCAAGCGGCGTTTTTTTATCCGTATCTGAATAGCCGAAACGTCTGTAGCATACCGTTTTATCTGCCTTTAAAACAATTGCTCCCGCTTTCGCTATTTCCCCATCACGCACATTTTTTCAATGCTTTCTTCTAACTTCCTGTTAAGTTTTCAACAATAAAGCTTTTCCATTTTAATCTTCCTTTATCATTTCTTTAAACTCTTCTTCAGAAATAACTTTTACTCCCAGCTCAATTGCCTTATCCAGTTTACTTCCCGCCTCGTCTCCGGCAAGAACAAAATCGGTTTTTTTCGACACGCTTCCGGCGGCTTTTCCGCCGAATTTCTCAATAATTTCTTTCGCCTCGTCTCTTGTATATCCCGAAAGAGTCCCCGTAAGCACAAATGTCCTGCCCGCAAATCTTAAATCAGCGGTATTTCTCTTTTCCTGTACCATATTCACCCCATACTGCTCAAGACGGCTTACAAGCGCACGGTTTGCCTCATTTTCAAAATAACTCACAATGCTTTCCGCCATTTTATCACCAATATCGTCAATAAAGGAAATTTCCGGCGCAGCCGCCCTCATGACCGCTTCTATTGTGCCGAAATGCTCCGCAATGAGTTTCGCGCCCTTGCTTCCTATGAGCGGTATCCCCAGCGCAAAAAGCAGACGTCCAAGACCCGCGTTTTTCGATTTTTCAATTGCCGAAATCAAGTTTTCCGCCGACTTTTCAGCAAATTTGTCCAGCTCCATTACCTCATTTTCCGTAAGCGTGTAAATATCAGAAACATCACGTATAAGGTTTTTTTCCACTAATCCCGCCGCGACTGCCTCACCCAGACCCTCTATATTCATGCATGGTTTTGAAGCGTAATGGATTATATTGCGCAAGCGCTGTGCCGGACAATTGCTCCCCGTACACCGGTAAGCCGCTTCGCCCTCTATCTGAACTACTTTTGAGCCGCATTCCGGGCAAACACAGGGCATCTCGAAAACGCGCTCATCTCCTGTTCTCTTATCTTTAACAGGGCGAACCACCTCGGGGATTATATCTCCCGCTTTGCGCACAACAACAATATCTCCTATGCGTATATCTTTCTCTCTTATATTGTTCATATTATGCAGTGTTGCCTTTGACACATTTGTACCCGCAAGGCGCACTGTTTTAAGTATGGCATTAGGTGTAAGCACACCTGTTCTGCCTACCTTTACATAAATTTTTTCAAGCAATGTTTCCTTTTCTTCGGGTGGGTATTTATATGCTATTGCCCAGCGTGGAGCCTTCGTTGTAGACCCAAGTTTTTTACGGAGTTCAAGAATATCCGCTTTAACTACCGCCCCATCTATACCATAAGAAAACTCGCCCCGCATTTCAGCTATTTTTTGTATATGTGCGCATATATTTTCCGCGCCTTTTAAAACCGCTCTGTTTTCCACCACAGAAAATCCGCTTTGTTTTAAATAGTCCAGTCCCTCGCTGTGGCGTGAAAACTCTTTGCCCTCGATTTGCTGAATATTAAAAATGAATACGCTTAAATTCCTCTGCGCCGTAATTTTACTGTCCAACTGGCGAAGTGACCCCGCCGCCGCATTGCGTGGATTTGCAAAAGCAGGTTCCTCAGCAGCTTCACGCGCCTCATTTAGAGCAATAAAAGACTTTATTGGCATATACACCTCCCCGCGTACTTCCAAAAAACTGGGCGCGTCCGGAATAGTCATGGGTATACCCGACACTGTTTTCAAATTTGCCGTAACATCTTCCCCAACGGTGCCGTTGCCGCGCGTCGACCCGCGCACAAATACACCATTTGAATATTCAAGCGAAACGGACAAGCCGTCTATTTTGGGTTCGACACTATACTCCGTGTCCTCTCCGAGTGCCTCATTCGTACGACTGATAAAATTCTTCAGTTCTTCCTCTGAAAAGACATCCCCTAAACTTTGCATGGGTACACTGTGAGTTACCTCCGAAAACTGTGCCGACACACTCCCGCCCACTTTTACCGTGGGCGAATTTTCGTCGTGAAACTGAGGGTACTCATTTTCAAGCGTCTCCAGCTCACGATAAAGATTATCATATTCAAAATCGCTTATCTCCGGCGCGTCGTTATTATAATATTTATTGGAATGGTAGGCTATCTTTTCTCTTAGTTCATTTATTCTCTTCTCGATTTGTTTAATATTCATAAAAATCCGTTCCTTTACCGCATTATAAATTATTATTTGACTTTAATAATAAGTATTTCTCGGTTTCCTAATTTAAATGTAGAAACCATTAAAATCAGAAAATAATTCATATATAAATTTCTATTATGTCAAATATTTTATACTATTTTCCTTTTTATGTCAATGCGTTTTGAAATTTTTAGTGCTTAAACGCAATAAATACTTGATTTTAATTCATTTGTATAGTATAATAAAATAGTATAATAATTTGCTGATGTAAAGGGAGCGGGAAAATGTTTGGAGAAATCAAACGGTTATGGCGCGATACAGATAAATTTATGTTGCTTATTGTAACCTTTGCCTGCCTCTTCGGCATTATTGCCATTTTGTCAGCTACCAGAGTATACGAAACAAACAAGTTTGTAATCGTACAGGGAGCTGCCTTTATTGCAGGTATCGTCGCTATGTTTGCCGTTATGGTGGTCGATTACAACTCATACGCCGCCATAGCAAAACATCTTTATATTGTCAGCGCGATTCTTTTAATTATCGTGCTTTTTGTGGGCACCGGAGGCGATCAGGCCGGTTCACAAAGCTGGATACGTTTTGCCGGAGTAGGAGTTCAGCCTTCTGAAATTGTAAAGATACTTTTTATAATAACATTCGCGGCGCATCTTTCCGCCGTGGAAGAATATATAAACAGTCCCCTTCCCCTTCTCGGTCTACTGGCGCACGGCGGTTTTCTTATATTTCTGGTTTTGCTTCAACCTGATTACGGTACGGCTCTTGTATATATGTTTATTTTCATATGTATGCTGTTTTCCGCTAAAATCAGTTACAAATATCTTATCGGTGCTATATGCGCATTTTTGCCCGTCAGTACAATAATGTGGCTTTTTGTGCTTAAACCTTACCAGAAAGATAGATTTTTCAATTTTTTAAACCCGGAAAGGGATATGTTAGGAACAGGTTATCAGGTAGTACAGTCAAAGGTCGCGATAGGCTCCGGAGGTATCGTTGGAAAAGGTCTTTTTCACGGTGCACTGGTTCAAACGGGTACTTTGCCCGCAAGCCATACCGATTTTATTTTTTCCTCAATTGCCGAGGAAATGGGTCTTGTAGGATGCACTATCGTCATAGGCTTCCTTTTCTGCATAATATACAAATGCATTCATACCGCAAAAACCGCCCGCACAAGCATGGGTTCTTATATTTGCATCGGGGTTGCGGCAATGTTCATATTTCACGTTTACGAAAATGTGGGAATGTGTATGGGTCTTATGCCCGTTACCGGAATACCTCTCCCGTTTTTTAGTTCCGGCGGTTCATCTCTTGTGACAAATCTTATAGCTGTAGGACTGGTGATGAATGTATGGTCCAGAAGAAAAACAGTAGGTTTTTAATGTGGAGGGAAATCAATGGACAATAGATGTGTAGGTGTTTTTGATTCGGGTTTAGGCGGTCTTACCTGCGTGAAAGAGATAATGAAACTGCTACCCTACGAAAGCATAGTTTACTTTGGAGACACGGGAAGGGTTCCTTATGGTACCCGCAGTGCGGAAACCATAATTAAATACACGGAAAGCGATATACGCTTCCTTAAACAGTTTGACCCTAAGCTTATCATAATTGCGTGCGGAACTGCAAGCTCCACCGCCCTTGAATATGTAAAGGATAGATTTGACGTCAACATAATGGGCGTAGTCGCTCCTTCGGCAGCGGCGGCTAGCAGCTTGACAGAAAATGGAAAAATTGGCGTAATAGGCACAAACGGAAGTATAAATTCAGGCAAATACGAACAATACCTTAAATCTTTAAATAAAGATTTGCAGGTTTATTCAAAAGCCTGCCCCATGTTTGTACCTCTCGTAGAAAACGGATATTTAGACAGCAAGGTTACATATATGATTGCGCAGGAATATCTCGCTCCCCTCATGGACGCCGGGGTAGACACCATCATACTCGGCTGTACACATTATCCTCTTATAAAAAAAGTGATTTCCGACATTGTCGGTCAACACGTTGCCCTTATTGATCCCGGAAAGGAAACCGCCCTGTATGCACGCTCGACAATTGACGCACACGAGGTTGATCCGGCAGGAAAAGAGCCTGAGTATAAATTCTACATAAGTGATTTTGTGGATAATTTTTCACATACGGCAAGTATGTTCCTTCAAAAAGAAATAAGTGGCAACATAGAAAAAATCAATATAGAAAATTATATGGTATGAACATATGAAAAATAATATTTTAATTACCGTAGAAAGCCGCCGGCACTGTGAAAATTCAGATACCGACAGCAATAATTTTTCCTGTGACGGTGAAATACTGTTTCGGGACGGTAAATATTACATAAAATACACCGAGCCTTCCGAGAACGGAGGAGCTTCGGTAGTGCTTAAAACAGACGAAAAAACCGTGTCTATGACGCGGCGCGGCGAATCCTCATCACATTTTATATTTGAGTCGGCACGTATTTTTAAAAGCCGCTATATTACGCCGTTCGGTTCTTTTATCATGGATATAAAGACTCGTTCTATAAGCATTGAAGTAAGCGGTATGTCGGGAAAAATAGATCTTGGCTATGACCTGACTGTAAATGAAGATGAAATTTCAGAAAATAACTTTTGCTTAATATATAAAAAGAAATAATTATAAAAGGATGAACAGACGATGAGTAACATTGTGGAAGAAATAAAAAATCAGATTGATAAAATCATTCGGGATGCTTTTGAAAAAGCGGATTTAGAATGTGAATTTTGCGAAGGCTATATTATTGAAAAACCGCATGAAAAGGTTCATGGTGATTTTTCCGCAAATATTGCCATGCAGCTTGCGAGACCCGCAAAAAAAGCTCCCCGAGCAATTGCTGAAGTTCTCGTTTCAAATATGGATTTAGACACCTCTTACATAGAAAAAGCTGAAATTGCCGGCCCTGGTTTTATAAACTTTTTTCTTAATGGTAACCAACGTGAAGTCATTTTAAAAGCCATCTGCAAGGAAGGTGCCGGTTATGGCAAAAGCATTGTTAAAAAGTGTCAAAAAATAATGCTTGAATTTGTAAGTGCTAACCCAACCGGTCCCATGCATATGGGTAACGCGCGCGGCGGAGCTTTGGGCGACAGTCTTGCGGCAGTACTTGAATGGACAGGCGCAGATGTGACACGCGAGTTTTATCTCAACGATGCCGGCGCTCAGATTGTTAAACTGGGTAAATCTCTTGAAGCGCGCTACCAACAACATTTTAAAGGTGAAGATGCGGTTACTTTTCCCGAGGACGGATACCACGGCAAGGATATAACCGAACATATGGAAACTTTTATTGCTGAAACGGGTGACAAATACCTGAATGTTTCGGAAGATGAGCGTAAAAAGGTTATAGTTGACTATGTTTTAAAGAAAAATATTGCTGCGCTTCATAAGGATCTTGCCGCATATAAGATAAACTATGATGTATGGTTTCCCGAAAGCGATTTATACAAAAGCGGAGAGGTTGAAGAGACGATAGATCAGCTGAAAAAATCCGGCTACACTTATGAACATGACGGAGCGCTCTGGTTTAAATCCACGGAGTTCGGTCTTGAAAAAGATGATGTGCTTGTAAGAAATACCGGTATCCCCACATATTTTGCGGTGGACATTGCTTATCACAGAAACAAATTTATAATCCGCGGATTTGACAAGGTCATAAATGTCTGGGGGGCGGACCACCACGGTCATGTCGCCCGAATGAAAGGCGCAATGCAGGCACTCGGCGTAAACCCAGAAAGACTGCACGTAGTGCTTATGCAGCTTGTACGTCTTATGCAGGACGGCGAAATCGTAAGAATTTCAAAACGTACCGGAAATATGATTACATTAAATGATCTCATTGATGAAATAGGTCTTGAACCTACAAGATTTTTCTTTAACCTCCGTCAGGCAGATAGCCACCTTGAATTTGATCTTGACCTCGCCAAAAGCCAGACAAACGAAAACCCTGTATTTTACGTTCAGTATGCCCATGCGCGTATATGCAGCATCCTGCATATTATGGAAACTGAAGGAGTTGCACTAAGGAGTGCCGACGAAATAAACTTTACACTTCTTAAAGAACATGAAGAAATTGAACTTATTGATAAATTGGGCGACTTTCCCGAGGAAATACTTGCTGCCGCGGAGCATTATGACCCATCAAGACTTACTCGTTACGCTCTTGATCTGGCGTCGATGTTTCATAGTTTTTATAATTCATGCCGCGTAAAATGTGAAGATGAAGCACTGATGCAAGCTCGTATTGCGCTTGTCTCTGCCGTAAAGACCGTGCTCGCTTCCGATCTCTCTATTCTCGGTATAAACGCTCCTGAAAGAATGTAAAAATGAAAAAACTGCTTATTTT
>JAUZPZ010000159.1 GCA_030705675.1 Bacillota bacterium | reverse complement strand
TAATATTGCCGAAGAGCTTGGTTACAACAGTTATTATATTTCAAAATTTTTTAACAGTTATTTTAGATGCAGCTTTACGGATTACATAAATATGTTAAGGCTTAGGCGTTTTATTAATATTCAACAGGAGTCGGACAGGAATATTACCTCTAATGCCCTTTCCTGCGGATTTGGCTGCATACGCACGTTTAACCGCGCTTTCAAAAAGGAATTCGGAGTTACCCCAAAAGAGTATCTTGAAGCCAACCGTACCGTTTCCATTATAAATGAATAATGGTTAAACTAACTTATTAAGCCACTTATTGTTAACTTTTTCAATAATTAAACCAACAACAATTGTTGCTCCAACTGTAAGGAAAAAACAAGCAGTTCCATATTTGGGCATCTTTAATGGATGCATTAAAAATCTTATTATTTGCAAAAAAAGCGGATGAGAATAATACATAAAATTAGATATTATTCTTGTTTTTCTGCCAACACTGCTCATCTCGGACAATGGGTTATTTATCAAAAATGCAATTACTAAGAAAAGCAAAATATACAAAAATATTGTAACAATAATATTTTTTTGTAAGCCTAATTTTATAATGAAAAATATTTCAAGCAGCATCAGTATAAGTGTCAAGCCTATGGCAAAATATAACTTTTTGTTACCGAGCTTATCAAG
This sequence comes from Bacillota bacterium, assembly GCA_030705675.1. GTDB lineage: Bacteria > Bacillota > Clostridia > RUG12999 > RUG12999 > RUG12999. Next base: position 2,232 of record JAUZPZ010000159.1, on the reverse strand, counting down.
TTTCGGTTTTACTGCGTGCAAAAAATATCCTATCATGAAAAACGGCAGCCCCGAAAACAAAACTCTGCGTACAATGGTGAACACAGACAAATTTATAAGTGAGGATATACCTGGTATCTGTGCTCCCATAGCATAATAAGAACAGCCAAGGCATCCTATTATGTACAACGGAATTGAAGCATATGCAAGCACTTTAAGGAGCTTCATTTTATAGCAGACCGTAGCCGTAATTATTGAAAAGAAAAGGGCGGGGAAAAACCAAAAATGATAATAACTTCCCAAAATAAAATAACTTATAATGCGCTGATAAATGTAAGTTACTATAGAATAATTTCCAAACACCACAAGTTGAAAAAAAAGTATAAGAAAATATATAGCACTCCACAACGAGTACACTATTAATAACTTTTTGGTATATTTAATAAACACTTTTTTTCCTGACATCAGCGATCCCAGATAATAATATCCTGCAATCGCAAAGAAAAAAGGAACCCCGATTAGTGGGAAAATATTCTCGAAGAAGTATCCAAGACTACTATTTATTTCAGAAAAAGGACGGGTATGTATTGATACTACCATTATAGCACAGATTAACCTAAACATATCTATGGAATTATTTCTTTTTCCAATTGAACCAACTGTTATAGTTTGCATTTTTTACCTCCGTAAAATAAAATATTCAGCTTAAAAAAATAGAAATTTATAGTCTTTGTACTCAATTTTATACATTTTAAAATTTTTAAACGATGATATTATATAACAAAACGCAAATTTTGTCAACTATTATATAAAAAATTTACAATAAAGGAGTCTCTACAGTTGTCAAACATAAAAGTCACACGATTATGGTATCTTTAATATACTTTATATTAAATAGAAACTTTTAATTGGTTTTTTTGTTATACCTACTGCTGACAAACCTACTTTTGCTATGTAAAATAAGTCCAAAATCCACTTACCCTGCAAAAAATAAAAAAAGTGATATTTACAGCTCGGTCATTTTGTGGCATTATGTACTTTTGGGGCAAACAAGCGACCACCGTTTCAACAGTAGAAAAACTAATTTGGGGATTAAAAGATACGCTGCCTAACAATTTTAATTGTTGGGCAGCGTCCATATAATTTAAAATTCAATCTACGCCATAACGCGAACCGCGCTCCGCGCCGATCATAGCGGTTTTAATCCTAAAAACTTTTATAAATCAAACCGTTAATTATCTCTTTGAAAGAACATCTTTTTCATATGCTCTTACATCTTCAAGCCATTCAAGTCCTACTCCCGCATCCTTCTGCTGGCAATAGTAATCCCAAACAAGACTAAAGGGAGCTGCCTTAAATTCTTGAGCAACAGCAAGTCTGCCGCTTACGTCTCCGTCCGCTTCAATCTTTTTAAGCATGTCCACAGGCTGAAGAAGAGCCGCAAGAATAGCTTTTTTTGTATTTCTAAGACCTGTTACCCATGCAACAACCCTGTTGATTGATGCGTCAAAGAAATCTGTTGCAATATACGTATCCTGAAGCTTGCCTAAGCGTACAAGTTCCTCCATAATAGCCTTTGTCTCATCGTCAAATGCTACAACATGGTCGGAATCCCAACGGATAGGTCTTGAAACATGAAGCAGTACATGATCCGCAAATGTATATACGGAAGCAAGCTTTGCTGAAACAACTTCTGTCGGATGATAGTGACCTGTGTCAAGCGTAAGCATGATATGGTCAATATTCTTGCTCATTACATATCCCATGCAGAATTCATGAGATCCCGCTGTGAAGCTTTCCGCACCGATACCGAATACCTTTGATTCAATACCGTCCATAACGCCCTCAACCTCTTTTGTTGCCTCAAAAATCTGGTCGTAGCTGTCTTTCAGGCGCTTTCTCGGTCCTATAGTATCCATAGGAACCTCTTTGTCGCCGTCCGGGGTCCAATGGTTGATAACGCATGTTTTACCTGTCTTTTTGTAGAAGTACTCACCAATTTTACGGCAACGAATACCGTGTTCTATCCAGAATTTACGAATATCCTCATCTGCTGCCGACAATGTACCGTGTTCGCTCTTGGGATGTGAAAAATATGTCGGGTTAAAATCAAGACCTACGCCCTGTTTTACAGCCCAATTTGCCCAATTTGCAAAATGCTCCGGTTCAATTTCGTTACGATCTACAAAAGTATCCGCTTCCTGATAATTCGCATGAATATTTACCTTCTTTTCGCCCGGTATATACTTCATT
>JAUZPZ010000158.1 GCA_030705675.1 Bacillota bacterium | reverse complement strand
TCATCCATAGCGTCAATAAATTTCTGACGGTAGGAAGTAATTTTCTCATAAAGTGCCTTCTCTTCATTCGTTTCCTCTTTTTCCTCCGCTTTGGAAATAAGAAAATCAAGCTGCTGCACGCAAGTGTACAGCCTTTCAAGAGAAGTCTTTGACTGCTCCATAAGCTCTTCCGAAAAGTTTATGGGGCTGCGGTAATGCGCCGAAAGCATAAAGAAACGGATAACTTCATAATCATACTTCTTTGCAATATCACGAATGGTAAAGAAATTACCGAGAGATTTCGACATTTTTTCATTGTTTACATTTATAAATCCATTATGCAGCCAATAACGCGCAAAAGTCTGTCCGTTTGCCGCTTCGCTCTGCGCAATCTCGTTTTCATGATGGGGGAAAATAAGGTCTTTTCCTCCGCTGTGAATATCTATAGTCCTGCCTAAATATTTGTTCGCCATTGCGGAGCATTCCACATGCCAACCGGGTCTGCCTTCGCCCCATGGGCATTTCCACGAAGGTTCACCGGGTTTTTTAGCTTTCCACAAAGCAAAATCCATTGGGTCCTCTTTTTTGTCCCCGACTTCGATTCTCGCGCCCAGTTTAAGGTCGTCAAGAGGCTGATGTGACAGTTTTCCGTAATCCTTAAATTTGAGCGTACGAAAATATACGTCTCCGCCTGCTTCATAGGCGTATCCTTTATCAATGAGGGCCTGAACGAGGTTTATTATCTCGTCGATATTCTCTGTTGCCCTGGGGTGCAGGGTGGCCTTTTTGATGCCCAGTCCTCCCGCGTCAACAAAATATTCTCCTATAAATTTTTCAGCAAGGTCAGACACCGTTATCCCCTGTTCATTTGCATTCCTAATCATTTTATCGTCAACATCGGTAAAATTCTGCACAAACTTTACTTTGTACCCTTTAAACTCAAGATACCTTCTAAGTGTGTCAAAAATTATAAAGGGGCGCGCGTTGCCCAAATGAAAAAAATTGTACACCGTAGGTCCGCAGGAATACATGAGCACCTCGCCCTCGTGAAGTGGTACAAATTCTTCTTTTTTTCTTGTCATGCTGTTATATAATTTCATATTTATGTTCTCCTTACGGCTTAATCACATCTTTATTCCTGACAATATATTCTGTTCCCGAAACAAGCGTGATTGCAACCATTATATACATTAAAATATCCAGCACCGTCACACTGCCTACGGCTTCCACCATGAGGATATTATCCTTTATCCACGGAACAAGCGCGAGAATTATTACCGTCATCTGAATTACCGTCTTGATTTTTCCTGTCATTCCCGCCTGGATGACCCTGCCGTTTGACGCGGCAATAAGCCTTAGTCCCGTTACCGTCAGTTCTCTTATCACAACTATGAACATTATCCATACTGAGATTTCTCCTCTGTATACAAGAAGCGACAGCGCCGCAAGTACCAGCAGTTTATCCGCAAGGGGGTCCATAAATTTTCCGAAATCACTTACCAGATTAAGTTTTCTTGCAAGATGACCGTCAAGATAGTCTGTATACGAGGCTATTACAAAAAGTGCAAGCGCGCCATATTGACAAACCGTACTTTGTATAAGTCCGCATACAATAAACAATGGGATTATAATTACCCGCATTACTGTAAGTTTATTTGCTATATTCATAGGTCTTCCTCCTCAAAATTTTCGGGGATTTTCCCTTCCAAATCGTATTCGCTGGCCTCGGTAATAAGTACATTTACATACTGTCCCGTTTTTATATTATCACCCTCGAAAACCACTTTCCCGTCAATATCGGGTGAGTCTCCCACCGTCCGTCCGACATATCTGCCGTCGCGCAGCTGACCCTCGCACAGCGTCATTACCATTTCGCCTATTTTCCTTCTGTTGTTTTCAAGTGAAATATTCTGCTGTAATTCAAGCAGCTTGTCCGCGCGTTTCTTTTTTGTTTCTTCCTCTACAACGCCGTCCAGCTTTTCAGCCGGAGTCCCTTCCTCAAGGGAAAACGGAAACACTCCCATCCGCTCAAACTTCATTTCCTTTACAAAGTCGTAAAGTTCCGCAAAATCCTCCTCGGTTTCTCCCGAAAAGCCCGTTATAAAAGTCGTGCGGATTGTAATATCCGGCATAGCTTTCCTAAGCTTTTGCACAAGGCGAACAAGATTTTCTTTTGTAACATGTCTTCCCATGCGCTTTAAAATCTTGTCCGACGCATGTTGCATCGGAATATCTATGTATCTGCACACCTTCGGGTTTTCCGCCATTGCCTTTATAAGCTTATCCGTAACCCTCTCCGGATAACAGTAATGAAGCCGTATCCAGTGTATGCCTTCAATTTCCGACAGTTTTTCCAGTAGCTGCGGAAGTTTTTGTTCTTCATATAAATCCGTACCGTAGCCGGTGGTGTCCTGGGCAATCACTATCAGTTCACTTACTCCCCTATCCGCCAGCGAACGGGCTTCCTCAAGGATCTTTTCCATTCTTCTGCTACGGTATCTGCCACGCAAAAATGGGATAATGCAATAAGTACAGTGATTATCACACCCATCGGCAATTTTAAGATATGCCGTGTAAGAGGGCGTAGACAGCGTTCTCGGAAGATCCTCCGGAATTTCTCCGTTTATATCATCCAAAAGCTGCGCGGTTTCGCCTTTTAAGACATTTGTCACGGCGTCCAAAATATTCTGATAGCTTCCGGTGCCCACCACCGCGTCCGCTTCAGGTATCTCCTTCAGCAATTCCTCATGGTAACGCTGTGCAAGGCAGCCTGTAACTATAAGCTTTTTAAGGCGTCCCCTTTTTTTATACTGCGCCATTTCCAGAACGGTATCAATGGATTCCTGCTTTGCGCTTTCTATAAACCCACAGGTGTTTACTATTATTATATCCGCCTGCATAGGGTCGTTTACAATCTCATACTGCCCACTTAGCAGTCCTATCATACTTTCGGTATCGGTCAAATTTTTGGGACACCCCAAAGAAATAAATCCTATTTTATACATTGTAATCCTCGCTGTAGATTATGGTTTTTTCCGACAATACCGT
>JAUZPZ010000157.1 GCA_030705675.1 Bacillota bacterium | reverse complement strand
TTTAAAGATTAAGAATTTATTTATAAATTCTTATTTTGTTTATGAAGTCGCAAGCTAATCTACAACATCATTGACTGTAAACGGCAAGCTTAAGCTTTATACATATTAACCGCGAACCTGCGCTTGAATGTCAGTGAATAAATATCCTTATTCACTATAATTATTTTTTGCCTTTTTCTTTCTTTTGCGCCTTACCGTTACAACCGCCGCAAGTACGATGATTAAAACCGCAACGCCCGCCGCTCCCGAACTTAAGACACGGCTAATTATATTTACTTCTTTATTTCGTACATATATATCTCCCATACCGCCATTTTCGCCGACATACAGGTTGCCTCCCGCAGTTTTTGCTATATTTATACTATTATCTTTTCCGTTTTTCCGCGGCACATTTATCTCAGCTTTTTGCCCGTCTATAGTAAGGTTATTATAGGGTTCGCATACATACAAAACCGTTTTTTCTCCCGAGGACGAAACCGCATACACTATGGTTTTTTCCTTTTCTTTCTTTAAAGCAAGGGCGTATCCTTCACCTAAATCTGTGGCAAAATCATATTTTTCCTCACCCATAAAAGTGCCGTCGCTTTTCATAAAGCGATATTTTCTATCTCCGCCATTATCAGCCTCTACAGTACACACCCCATTGGTAAACGCGCAGACTTTCAAAACAGGTTTCGAAAGAATTTTCCCTGTCTTTAAATCCACAAGTACCCTTGAATCCACATTACCTACAAATGCGCGGTCTTCGTAAACATCCCCGTTTGTATAAGCATAACCGGTAATAACATTGTTTGTTTCAATCTGTTTTATTTCATTTTTCTTTATATTTACCACATATTCCTCGTATCCTGTCTCGGTTTTCTTAATTCCGACAGCCCACTTGCTGTTTATAGGTGCAATGCTGGTAAAAGCATCATTCTTATAAAGCAGTTTACCGTTAAGGTTATGCACGCCACCGTCCATATCGAGGTAGGTTTTACCGTATAAAGTTACGGCATCTTCTATTTCAATACGTTTATTGCAAAAAATTTTTCTTACCCTTCCGTCGGAGAGTATTCTGCTGTAACCGCCACCCTCATTTGCAATTATTATGCTTTGGTCAGAAAGCTCGCACTCAGGTTCAAAAAAATTTTCAGCTATAATCTCTCCCTTGCGGCTCATTATAGTATAAACATTCTCCTGAAGATCTTTGTTTATAAAACATACCATTCCATTTGAATATTCCTGGCAGTAAGCATAGTTACCACTTATTTCTGCTGTAATCTTCCCTTTTTTATTGACAAAACCGACAGCGTTTCCTTTACTGTCTGTCACAATGGCGGTACCGTCCGAATAGAATGGACCCACGTGATTCCACTCTTCATTAAAATCAAATATTTTTTTATCCTCTACGATATCATAAGCGCTTATTTTACCGTCGCTCAGGCAATACGCTATAAGGCTGCCCGCGTCCGTACCCACAACAGCTCTATTTTGTGTACTTAGGATTTCATGTTTTTGAAAATCATTTGCAAACCCTCCGGCATACGAACAAGCTTCGACCATAAAAATAGCCATACAAACCGCCGCCACAGATATTAATATTTTTTTCATATCCGTTATAACCTCCTTGCAACCACATATGTTCATTATACAATATTTTCCTGTTTAAGTCAATCAGTTTTTAATGTTTTAAAGCATATAACTGATATTTTTATACCAAAATACACAAAAAAGAAAATCGGCATCTTTTTTAAGAATACCGGCTTTAAAAATCCCCGAAAAAAGACATTCAAAATATTTTGAACGTTTTTTTGGGGGATCGTATCTATTAGACCTCTTTCAAAACTAATTATGGGATGATAAGCGGAAATTTTTAATAGAACATCGGAAACTGCGCAAGAACCGCCGCAATAATAATTGCCGGAATGTAGTTTATAACTTTAATTTTTGTAAGTCCCAGCATATTGAGTGCAAGCGCAAAGATAAGAAGCGAACCTACGCACGTCATTTCCGCAATTGCAACTTTCGTAAGCACAGGCGCAAGTATGCCCGCCAGCGCCGTTATTGTGCCCTGATAAAAAAATATGGGTATTGCTGAAAAAATTACTCCAAAACCCATTTGGGAAGTGAATATGATTGCCGTAATGCCATCAAGTATAGACTTCGTAAAAAGAGTTGAGTTATCACCCGTAAGACCGCTTTGCAGCGACCCCACAATTGCCATTGCGCCCACTCCAAACAGTAGTGTCGCGGTTACAAACCCTTCCGAAACCGGACTGTTGTTATTTTTAAATCTGCTTTGTACCCAATCTCCCAAACATTTCATTTTACCGTCCAAGTTAAGTGCCTCCCCGATTATTGCACCAATTGTGATGGACAGTACCAGCACAAGCCCGCTTTTCCCTTTCAGCATTCCACTTATTCCTATGTAACCCACACACAATGACATACCTTTCAAAAGTATATCGCTAAATCTTTCGGGAATTCCTCTTTTAAACAGAAGTCCCAATCCGCCTCCCAAAATTATGGTAACGGCATTGAATATTGTTCCAAGCATTTTCATCTATTCTACCGGCCTTATAAATTCGTTTTTATTTTGTCTTTCTTCTTTTTTCTCTGCTTTATATATTTGTTCAGGAAGCTTGCATACATCTGCTTCTTCAACGGTAAGCTCTACATTATTCTGCCCTGCATTCCTGTGTTTTCAAAAAATTCTTTTACCTTCTCTATTGCCATGTTTATTTTCTTTTAGATATGCGGATTAACGGCATATTCTACCATATGCACAACTCAGTTCTTAATTATTTCGTTTTTCCCTTTTATTCTTGTACATAAGTTTATCTATATGATTTAAAAACTGTTCTATCCCCGAATAACCGTTATCAAAAATATCCGCTCCAAAGCTGCATTCAAGATTATATTTTTTCCCCGATTTTTTATTATACTGTTGCAGCTTCGCGTTTATCTTTTCAACCATTTTATCCAAAATCTCTTTTGACTCACAGTCCAAAACAATTATAAATTCGTCGCCGCCCATGCGCGCAAGAATATCT
>JAUZPZ010000156.1 GCA_030705675.1 Bacillota bacterium | reverse complement strand
TTTTGCGGAGGCTGCCATCTTAAAAATACCGCAAATGCCGGAATATTTAAAATTCTTTCGGAAACGGGGGTTGCCGCCGGAGTAAGAAGAATTGAAGGTGTAACCGGATTTGGCGTCCTTGAGTATATAAGAGGAAAGGACGATCTTCTTACAGAGGTTGCGGAAACTCTTAAAACATCTGAAAATGAACTTCCAACAAAAGCAAAAAATGTGATTATCGAGATAAAAGATTTGCAAAAAGAGCTTGAGCAGATGAAATCCAAACTTGTCGGAGGTATGCTGGATGAAATCATTGCGGACGCAAATGAGAAAAATGGGGTAAGCGTGATTGCAAAAAGCATAAGCGGCATGAAGGGCGACGAGCTTCGTACGTTATGTGACAGAATTAAAGACAGGCTTTCCGCCTCGGCAATGATTCTCGCGGGTGTTGATCAGGAGCAGATCACCTTTGTGGGAATGGCAACAAAGGAGGCTGTTGCCAAAGGCATACACATTGGAAACTGCATAAAAGAAGTTACAAAGATTGCCGGCGGCGGCGGTGGTGGAAAACCGGATATGGCCCAGGGCGCCGGAAAAGATATTTCCAAGCTGGACGAGGCGGTAGAAGCCGCGGCTCGCATACTGCTTGACATGATTAAATAAAGGAGAAGGTTTTTATGGACAGCTGCTTATTTTGTAAAATCATAAAAGGCGAAATACCTTCATCAAAGGTATATGAGGACGAATATGTTTATGCGTTCAACGATATAAATCCGGTGGCGCCGGTGCATATTCTTATAATTCCCAAAGAACATATTTGCGGAGCCGGCGAAGTAACGGAAGAAAACAGCGGGAACATCGCGAAGGTTTTTGAGGCAATCGCCAAAATTGCGAAGCGGCTTGATTTGAAAGACGGTTATCGCATTGTAAACAATTGCGGTGAAAAGGCGGGACAAAGTGTGTTTCACATGCATTTTCACCTTATTGCCGGCTGTGAAATGGGCTGGCCTCCCTGCTGATGAGGAGAGGAAAATGAAAAATAATTTCTTTGCGTTCTTAAATAGAATGAAATATATAAACCGCTGGGGACTTATGCGGAACAATTATGTGGAAAACATACAGGAACACAGTTTGCAAGTTGCTATAATCGCCCATGGTCTGGCAGTGATAAGAAATAAATATTTCGGCGGAAACATAGATGCCCGGACAGTAGCAACGGTGGCTATGTTTCATGATGCCAGTGAGATAATAACGGGAGATATGCCCACGCCGGTAAAATATTACAATACGGAAATTATTTCTTCATATAAGGATTTGGAAGCTAAGGCAAATGAGAAAATCATAAGCTTTTTGCCCGAAGAAATGAGGGAAGAATACAAAGAACTGTTTTTCTGCGAAGATGAAGAGGTTAGGAAAATTATTAAAGCGGCAGACAAACTGGGCGCGTATATAAAATGTATTGAGGAAACAAACGCGGGAAACGGCGAGTTTGCAACTGCGAAGAAAACACTTGAAAAGTGGCTGGAAGATTGTAATATTCCGGAAGTGGCATATTTCATAGAGCATTTTATGAAGGGATTTTCACTTACTCTTGATGAAATGTAAAAATATTGGGGGATTTTTATATGTTTATGGAAAGAGATGAAAGAGTCAGAGATTATATTATGCCTGACCGTGTAATTTGGACTACAGGCGAAACCGTAGAGGATAGTGAACAGCTTATTTTGCAAAATAAGGCACCTCAGGCATCATTTAATTTTTCAAATCTTTGCAAGGTTATGCCGGGCGGCGGATTTGTACTGGATTTCGGCAAACAATACCACGGTGGCATACAGCTTATCGTGCAGTGCGTGGAGGCAAGTAAAACCGGCAAACAGGCAAAAGTAAGAGTACGTTTCGGCGAGTCCGCAATGGAAGCAATGAGCAGTATCGGGGAAAAAGGCGCGACAAACGACCATTCGCCGAGGGATATTGAGGTTGCAGTTTCAAATTTAGGTAGCGTTGAAATTGGAAATACAGCTTTTAGATTTGTAAGAATTGATTCATTGCATGACGCGCCTATATATTTTAGAATGGTAAGGACGGTATATCTTCACAGGGATATTGAGATGAAGGGTAGCTTTAAAAGCAACGATGAGCTGCTGAATAAAATCTGGGAAGTTGGGGCGTATACGGTATTTCTCAACACACAGGAATATATATGGGATGGAGCAAAGCGTGACCGCCTTGTGTGGATAGGCGATATGCACCCTGAAACATCAACCATACAGGCAATATTCGGTTATGACAAGGCGGTTCCGAGAAGCCTTGACCTTGTGAGAGATGATACTCCGCCAACAAAGTGGATGAACGGAATTCCATCATATTCTCTTTGGTGGATAAGAATTCAGCACGACTGGTATATGCAAAGCGGCGACAAAGAATATCTTAAAAAGCAACTTTCCTATATGGAACAGCTGCTTGACAGATTGTTTAACCTTATTAACGAGGACGGAACAAATACAATAGGTGAAAATGCGAGCGGCTCGGCATATTTTATTGATTGGCCATCTTATACAAATCCGGAGGCCCAACGCGGCGGCGTTCATGCCCTTATGGTACATTCGATAAAGAACGCAAAAGAAATATTTGAGATATTTGGCAATACAGAAGTGGCAAAAAAATGCGGTGATGCGCTTGCAAAACTTGCAAAACATACTCCATCTACGGGAGAAAACAAACAGGCGGCGTCACTTATGGCGCTTGCGGGGGTTATTGACCTGAAAGAAACAAATGAAAAACTGCTCAGCGTGAACCCGTATGTGGGAGTTTCGACATTCCTGGGCTATTATGTGCTTAAAGCAAGAGCCGCCGCCGGAGATGTGCAGGGTGCGATAGATCTTGCAAGAGTTTTCTGGGGCGAAATGATAAAGTTGGGAGCCACAACATTCTGGGAAGATTTTAACATGGAGTGGGCAAAGGGCGCAAAACCGATTGACTCTATACTCAAAGAGGGCGAATATGACGTTCACGGAGATAATGGCGCATACTGCTACAAAGGGTTCAGGCACAGCCTGTGCCATGGTTGGGCATCAGGACCCACCGCTTTCCTAAGTGAAT
>JAUZPZ010000155.1 GCA_030705675.1 Bacillota bacterium | reverse complement strand
TTTTTATACGCTTCTGAAGCCCCGCCCGATTATTTCACTCGTCGTCGTGATAATCGTAAAGGCATGGGGGTCAATTTCAAGAATTCTACTTCTAAGGTGTATCGCTTCTATTCTGCGGCATACCGTATGGATCATAAATTTCTGCGACCCGGTAAACTCGCCTACCGCCTTTGTGGATGTTACGCCATGATGCAGCGTCTGCATTATGTATGCGGAAACCTCATCATGCTTATTTGTAACAACAATGAAATATTTATAACTATTAATAGATTCTATTATACCATCTACCAAAAAGGCTTTTATAAACAGGCCAAGCATTGAAAATAAGCCGGCTTTTACACCAAATACAAAAAAAGAACTAAACGCAATCAAAAAGTCTGTATACAGCAGCGCTTTCCCCACATTTGTTTTTGTGTATTTTTTTAATATCAGTGCAACAATATCCGTTCCTCCCGACGAAGCAAATTGATTAAATATTATTGCCGAGCCTATGGCGGTAAGAAGAATAGCATAGGTCAATTCAAGAAAAGGCTGATCTGTAAGAGGTTTTTTAAGAGGAATAATTAATTCAAAAACCCATATTAATCCCGAATATGCCAAACTGCAATAAACGGTCTTTGCTCCGGTTTCACTGCCGAGAAAAATAAAACCTACAAATAGCAATACTGCGTTTATAAGCAACATCCATATAGCGGGCGACAATATAGGTGCCGCCTTGCCTAAAATTGTACCTATACCGCTTACGCCGCCCGTGGAAAATCCATTAGGAATCTTGAAAAAATATACGCCTACCGCAATAAGTAAAACCCCTAAATTAATATATAAAAAATCAAATAATTTCGACTTCCACACATTTTTCAAAAGGTATCATCCTTTACAAAATTTTTTTGAGCAACATTGCTATTATAATACAATTATCTTATAAATTTAATACCAAAGTCAATTTTATCTTCTCCTGTCACGCTTGCCGGTGCAAATGACGCTTTTTTAAAAAATAAAATTTATTTTCATTATTTATATCACAATTTGCACAGATAATACAAAAAACATTTTGAAATTTTAAGTGGCAAAATGGTTTTATCTTTGACCGATTAGGTTCATTGCTGTAAAAATGAATATATTCATCTATGGGGGCGGAGTCTTTTCGCTCCTTTTTAGTTTGCAGGTGGTATGCAACAAGCGCGAAAAACTGCGAATAAAAGCTGAAAATCAGTTATAAAAAAATGTAAAAAGTATTGCAAAAAAAAATTCAAAGTGTTATAATTAAAATGTAAGTACGTTAAGTGTTTTAAGTATCTTACATTATTTTGTCGATAGCAATTATATACATAAAATGTCAAATTGGTTTTAAAAATGAAAATCTGCACAACATATATGTTCGTTTTTTGTTAAATATTTATTTCACCTCAATATATAGAAAATATTGTGAAAAGGTAGGGGAGTTTTATTTGGACAAAAGCAACAAAAACAGGGCTTATAATTCTACATTTTAAACATTGACTTTATAATGAAAATGTAATATAATTGTAATCAATATGATAGCATGGAAAAGGTTTCTGGATAGATTTGAAACGTTTTCAAGCAACATACTCATAAATTAAGGAGGGTTATCTTATGAAAAAAACAATTAAGAAAAGCTTAAGCCTTTTGCTTGTATGCTTACTCGTAATTAGCGTAACGGCAATAATGGTTGCAGCTGAAACAGTTGCGGTTGATCTTACAACTGGATCTGTTTCCGGAGCAGCAGGTGATACAGTAACTGTTCCCGTATCCATTGCGGCGAATTCCGGCGTAGCTTCCGGTTCATTTGCGATTGATTTTAACAGTTCTTATCTTACGCTCACGGATGTTGAGAGCAACGCAGACGGCATGGTAGCGCTTGGTAATTGCCAGGTTGGAGTGACTGCTGATAATGCAAATCAGATCGGGGTTGCATTTATCGGGGATTCACTGACAGAACCCGTTGATGCAAACGGAGGAGTTTTGTTTAATCTTGTATTTAAGATTAGCCAAAACGTTCCCACTACGACAACAGCTCTTACATTTAATTTTACAAATGTTAGAGAAACCGACAATATGGGACTTTTTGATGTAGATAAGAATGCCGTTGAGGTTAACGCAATCAACGGAGAGGTTTCCATTAGCGGTACAAGCGAGTATTCTCCCGCACAGGTTACACTTGGCGCGGCTTCTGCTACTCCCGGTGAAACAGTAAGTGTACCCGTAAATATTTCAGCTAATTCCTATGTTGTATCAGGCGCGTTTTGCGTTGAATATGACAGTAATGTTCTTGAATATACAGGTTATACAGACGGCGCACTTAACGGTGTGACTCAGCTTTCTGTAGGTGGTGTTGCGGATGGCTCCAATGCAGTAGGTATTATATTCTCAACCGAGAATCCGACTACTTCTTCTATTACCGAGGGCGGAACGATAGCAACACTCAGCTTTAAGATTAAAGATGGCGCTTCGACAGGTACAACAACGCCTCTTACATTTAGCCTTGTAAGACCTGATGACGCTCTTGTACAGGGCGGCGTGGCTACAGTTGACGCACTTGACGAGGATGCAACCTTCACAGGCTGTAATGTTACAATAGAAACTCCTATAACAACATCAGATGTAGTGTTTAATGTAACACCGGCGACAGCTACAGTTACGATGAACGGAAACAGTGTAACGGCAGTAGGCGGCGTAGCGACATTTAACGATGTGGATTTTGGAACATATAATTATACAGTATCCGCTGACGGATATACAGACAAAACAGGATCTGTAGATGTTGTGGCTAATACGAGTCCGGTTACGGTTAGTCTTGACCAGATTACAACATCAGATGTAACCTTTAATGTAACACCGGCGACAGCTACAGTTACGATGAACGGAAACAGTGTAACGGCAGTAGGTGGCGTAGCGACATTTAACGATGTGGATTTTGGAACATATAATTATACAGTATCCGCTAACGGATATACAGACAAAACAGGATCTGTAGATGTTGTGGCTAATACGAGTCCGGTTACGGTTAGTCTTGACCAGATTACAACATCAGATGTAACCTTTAATGTAACACCGGCGACAGCTACAGTTACGATGAACGG
>JAUZPZ010000154.1 GCA_030705675.1 Bacillota bacterium | reverse complement strand
TTTGGCCGAGCTTTTGTTGTGCTGTCGTAGCTCCTGAGCAAGTTCAAATAACAGCGATTAATACAATTTTGGCTCTATGCGGTGCAACTCTTGGCACATATTTAATAAGTTTGATTCTTCATAAAGGAAAGATTGCAATTGGTGACATTGCAAATGCTTCGCTTGCAGGGGGCGTAGCAATCGGTGCAATCTGTAATGTGGTTAGCCCATTGGGAGCATTCGGAATTGGCATAGGAGCAGGCACATTGTGCGTTGTTGGATATGTAATAATACAACCCTTGATTTCAGCTAAGCTAAAAGTAGTTGATACGTGCGGTGTTCATAACTTGCACGGTATGCCTGGATTGTTTGGTGGTTTAGTTGCAATACTGGTTGTTCCGAATATTGCGAAAGCGCAATTAATTGGTATTGTATTTACTGTAGCTTTAGCATTCATAGCAGGAATAATAGGTGGTTGTATTATTAAAATCACAGGTTCAAAAGAATCTCCCTATGAGGACGATGATGAGTTCTTACTGGACTGAAATTTGATATTTTAACATTTTTTTAAAAGCTGTCACAATTCAAATGTTGCGACAGCTTTTATTTTGTGTCCGTTAAATAGGGTTCAGTTTATTGACGGATGTTTATGAATTATGTATTAACGGCTCGCCCTAATTGCGAGGAATATATTCAGTGTCACACAAATATGTCGAAGCAGATGACTTTTTTGCAACATGCTTGAAAGAGGCGACAAAATTTGTTCGTGAAATTTATTTGATTACATATTGACAATTTCATATAAACAGTATATAATGTATATACTGTTTATATACAGAAAAGGCGGTGATTGATTGAATATCATAATAAGCAATGCAAACGGTAAGCCGATTTACGAACAGATATACACGCAGATTAAAAGCTGTATTATTTCGGGCGAACTGGCTGAAGGCAATATACTTCCATCTATACGCTCCCTTGCGAAGGATTTAAGGATTAGCGTTATAACAACAAAGCGAGCTTATGACGAACTCGAAAAAGACGGATTTATATTTACGGTTGCATCTAAAGGCTGTTATGTTGCAGAAAAGAATACAGAACTCATAAGAGAAGCACATTTGAGAAAAATTGAAGAGCATATGCGAAAAATAATTGAGCTTGCCCCGTCATGCAAGTTATCAGACAAGGATATTATTGAAATGTTTCGCATTATTCAAAAGGAGGAATAAAAAATATGAATACTATTGAAGTAAAGGGACTTACAAAAAAATATACAGATTTTTGCCTTGACAACATAGAGCTTGCATTGCCAACCGGCAGTATTTTGGGACTTGTCGGAGAAAATGGTGCCGGTAAGAGTACGATTATTAATCTTATTATGAATGCAATTAAGAGTGACTCAGGACAAATATCGGTTTTAGGAATTGATAACCAAAGCAAGGAATTTAATAATGTTAAAAATGACATTGGAATTGTTTTGGATGAAGCATATTTTCCTGAAGTAATAACGCCTAAACACGTAAATGTTATAATGAAAAATACATACCAAAATTGGGATGAAAAGCTATATTATGAGTATATTAATAAATTTTCTCTTCCTCTTACCAAGGCATTTAAGAATTTTTCAAAAGGTATGAAAATGAAACTTGCCATAGCGGTTGCACTTTCACACAATCCAAAGCTTTTAATTTTGGATGAGGCTACAAGCGGACTTGATCCAATGGTAAGGGATGAAATTCTTAATATTTTCAATGAATTTACCCGTGACGAAACCCATTCGGTTTTACTATCCTCTCATATCGTGAGTGACCTTGAAAAAATATGCGATTATATTGCCTTTGTTCATAAAGGAAAGCTTATTTTCTGTGAAGAAAAAGACAAATTAATTGAAGAATATGCAATTGTAAAAATGTCAAATTCCGATTTTGAAGTGATACCGCCGGAGGCTATTAAAGGGACGAAGAAAAGTAAATTTGGAGTAGAAGCACTTGTTCTTAAATCTAATATTTCAAGTGCAATTGCAACGGAGCACACAACATTAGAAGACATAATACTGTTCCTTGCAAAGGAGGGAAATAACTGATGAAAGCATTGATGTTAAAGGATTATTATACAATTGCACGTCAAATGAAAAAATTTTTAATACTAATTTTATTTTTTGCTTGTGTTCCCGGCTATTCAATGTCAAGTTTTGCAATAATTTACGCTTCAATGTTACCGATTACTGCACTTGCTTATGATGAACGCTCAAAATGGAATACACTTGCAGCTATGATGCCTTATTCACGAAGCAGTATTGTGATGAGCAAGTATGTTTTGGGCTATATCTCAATAGGTATGACGGCAATCATTTCTGTTATAGCACAGATTGCAGTAAACCTGTATAAGCATACGAACTTTGAAGTGGAAGGCATTGTATTTATCGTTGTAGTAATTTGTATAGCTTTATTACTGCAATCATTTACGCTTCCGTTTATATTTAGATTTGGTGTTGAAAAAGGAAGACTTGCATTTTCCGCACTTATAGCTGTTGCAGCTTTGGGAGGTATGGCATTTGGGAAAAAACTTGCCGCTTTACTTAAGTTTGAGAAACCTAATATAGCTCTTATTGGAATTATATTAATTGTAAGTGCAATTATTATAAATATTGTTTCAATTATTATTTCGGAAAAAATATATAAAGTAAATTAAATTTAAAAGAGGTAATCATAATGAATAAAATAAATAAATTATTGGCTATGTTGATTGTGGCAGTAATGCTTATTGGCACAATACCCGCTATGACCTTTGCTGCTGAAGGTGATTATGTAACACGCGAAGAAGCGGCAGAAATGCTTCTTACCGCTGCGGATGATTACAACACAGGAGTTAAGAAATCAGACATAATACAAGGACAAGGCGACGGAAAGCTTGACGAAGATTCTTATATAACAAGGGCAGAGGCACTTGTTATGCTTTCCCGTGCATTCGGAAAGCTGCCTGTTCCAGCAGGCGATAATGCAAGAAGTGCATATCCTTATTCTAATTTTACAGATTTACCTGATTGCTCAACTACCGAACTTGATAATATCCTTTCAGCAGGCATTGTTGCCGGAACATCAGACACAACACTGTCACTTGACGATAAAGTAACTTATGAACAAATGAAATTGTT
>JAUZPZ010000153.1 GCA_030705675.1 Bacillota bacterium | reverse complement strand
GCGCGGAGTTTTAACGGTATATGCAGTGTTATCAAGAGAAATTTCCGGCGAAACTTCAGCGCCGTTTACCGAAATGCCGTTAAGAACAGCGTTTTCATTACCTTCACAGGTTATGCCGAATGAATGAAGATCGCATTTATATTTATTGACAAACAGTTGAGGGTATGTATCGCTTTTTCCGTTAGAAATCAGACCGTTTACGGTCACAGTATAAGCGGAAAGCCCGGAACTTGTATTTACGGAATATGTAAGAGAAGTTGTAGAGGTTTCAACGTCTTCAGTAATATCAATCCGCGCGAATAAAGTCGCTTCATTGGTAGCATCGTTTATGTAATAGTACGATATAATGCCTGAATCTACGTCGTCGCAAACCATGAAATGGGAGTAATTAACAAAGTCGTCGTTCATTGTAAAACGTTTTGAATTTGTACCGTCAACAAGGTCAGTTCCTATGCCCACAAAATTATATGATATACCAAGCCATATGCCGTCGGAAGGAAGGTCAGTATATGAAGCCCCATCAAAATTCACAAACTGTGATGAAGTGCGCATACCTATATAAATTCCGCTGTTTAAATTGTTATATGTAGGGTGAGTGATATTAAAATTAAATATATGGTTGCCCGTTACAGGCTGAAGTGTACTTACAGAGTAACTTTCTTGGGAATCGGGCATAATAATTCCGTTATTTGCGCTTAAACTGCTGGCATCGTTTCCTCCCCAGTATTTAACGGATGCAAATTGAGAATATGGGGCGCTGTCTCCGACTGTAGGAACAAGGGGATTCTTAGGCACGGAAAAATCTTCGGTAAATGAGAGAGGATTTGTAAATACAGGTATATTGCCTTCAAAGATTGATTGGGCAGAGACTGTTAAGTTTTCATTTGCCATATCATCGCTTTTCGGCAATATAGGAATTTCCTGCTCATTTGAAGGTTGCTCTGTGACTTGATTCTCATTTGAAAGTTCCGCGCCGGCATCTGAAGTTACATCGGAACTGCCGTCTGTGCCGGAATTCACGGAAAGTCCGCCTGTATCCACGGCAGGGGCAATTTCTTCGGTGTTACCGCCACTTTGCTGAATTGGTGAAATTTCTTCTGAAACAGGTTCAGTTGCCGTAATGTCTTGTTCGCTTTGAACGGTTTGTTCGGAGCTGGGCGCAACAAAATCCGGATTCGTGGCGGTTTCTTCTGAAACAGGTTCGGAGATTTCGGAAGTATTTATGCTTTCAGCGTGTACAAAAACAAGTGTACTAAAAATCAAGTTAAATATTAAAAAAATACTGAGCCTTTTCATATTTTTCATCCTCTCTTAAAAAAGGGAATAATCATATATATATTGTAACATAAAATGCAAAAAAAATCAACCTCATATTATTTGACAGGTTATGTCATAAAAACAGCAAAGAAATAGTAAAATGTGAGTATAGAGTGCCAAACAGGAGTAAATAATTTTCTTAAAGGAAGGTGCTATTGTGAGAAAATATTTGTTGGGCGGAAATACGCCTATGGGTTTTTATTCTTATTATGACTATCTTATAAAACAGCAAGATGCTGAAATTATTTATATTATCAAAGGCGGTCCGGGAACGGGTAAATCAACCTTGATGAAAAAAATCGGAAAGTGGGCGGAAGCAAACGGACTTGAAGCCGATTACATCTATTGTTCTTCCGATCCCGATTCTTTAGACGGACTTGTGATCCCTAAAATAAATGCGGCAATTGTGGATGGAACGGCTCCCCACGTGGTTGATCCCAAAAATCCGGGTGCGGTTGATACGATTCTTTATATGGGAGATTGCTGGTACAGGGAAGAAATTAAAAAAAATAAGGAAGAAATAATAAGTATAAATAAACAGATAAAGGAAAAGTACAGCTTTGCCTATGACCATCTCCGGGCGGCAGGCTGCCTTTATGAGGCTATAGAAAAGCTTCATAAAAAACTGGTAAAGAAAGAGGCTATCGAGAAAACAGCAGGCGAGATAATTTACAGTGAGATAAAGGATTTTTCGGACAGAGGAACAGGATATGAGAGAAAATTGTTTGCGTCTGCATTCGGTCCGACGGGATATATTTCCTATGCGGATACGATATCTTGCAATAAAAAATATGTAATAAGCGGTATAGGAACGGAATTTGTATTGAAACGCGTTGCGGCGGCATTTAATGAATACGATTATGATACGGAATTATTTTATAACCCTCTTTCCCCGGAAAAAGAAGTGCTGCATATTTATGTTCCCGAGCTTGATGTCGGGATATTTACAGGAGATGCTTTGAGCGGAGTTAAGCAGGATAAGGCGATAATTATGGATCTAAGCCACGCCGCCGATAAATATGTTTTTGAAGAATATACCGAAGAATTGGATAATTGCCGCGTTGCCATGGAAAGACAGTCGGAAGAAGCGTGCAAAATTATACTTAGTGCAAAGACCCTTCACGATAAGCTTGAAAGCTTCTATATACCGAATATGAATTTTGAGGAAATAGGGAAAAAAGGGGAAGAAATAATAGCTCATCTGGAAAGCATGATATAATAGTCTTAAACTCTTTGAGTTTAAGCCATATAAATATATAGCAGAACCACTTGCAAAAAGGTCTGAAAAACCCTTTGCAAGTGGTTCTGCATAAGTACAGTGCATGTCCTGTAATATTTTGTAGCCTCTTAATTGGCGGAATTTATAAATTAGCCTAAAGATCTTAGCTTGCGTCATGGACATGACAAGAATCACAGTTGCCGGTACATTTATTTTTTAGTTCTTCCGGTATTTCTCTGCCCTGCTGCTCAAAATAATTTTTGAGGGCCGCCGCAATAGCCTCCTCGGCGAGTACACTGCAATGGATTTTTTGCGGGGGAAGTCCGCCCAACTGATCTATAACCTGTTTATTGGTAATGTGAATGGCTTCCTCAATAGTTTTGCCTTTAACAAGCTGAGTTGCTATAGAGCTTGTCGCAATTGCCGCGCCACAGCCAAAAGTTTTAAATTTTATGTCTGTTATTACGTCATTTTTGATTTTCATGTAAATTTTCATTATGTCGCCGCAAACAGCGTTTCCTACTTCACCGACAGCGTTTGCGTCTTCTATTTCACCTACATTTTTCGGGTTGCTGAACTCTTCCATTACTTTTTCTGTATACATT
>JAUZPZ010000152.1 GCA_030705675.1 Bacillota bacterium | reverse complement strand
CTAAAGGTTTATCAAAGGAAAAGGGCATAGACCTTATTTTAATAAGTGATAATATGTGGAAAAGGCATGACGCCATTTATGCGAAGGCAGTAAGTCCCGAAGAATTTATAGATTTATTTTACAATGCCTCTTATGTGGTTACAAATTCATTTCACGGCACAGCATTTTCAATAAACTTAAATAAACAATTTTTTATTGAACTGCCGCCGCCCCCAAGTACTCGTAATTCCAGAATGGAAAATATTCTTGACTTATTTTCCCTTCGTGACAGGCTCATTATTAATGGTAAAAATGAGCATAAGAATGATAGTATCGATTACGAAAGTTTAAATCGTAAAATGGAAAAAGAGAGAAGAAAATCAATTGAAGTTCTCAAAAGAATAATAAAGGAGGAGGCAGTATGAAAACATTTCTTGTAATGGGTAATGCTGTTGTTTATAATAAAGGATCAGAGGCATTAGTAAGAGGAGTTTCATATATATGTAAAAATTTTGCAGAAAATGCTTACGTAATAGTTAGCTCATCGGAACCTAATTTTTCGGCAGATATAAATCTTCCTTATGTTGACGAATATGTAAAAAAATATAGCTTTAAAAGTAAAAAATCACCAAAGTCAATTGTTGCTGCTGTTTTTGCTAAAATTTTAAGAATGAATAAAATTGCGACTAAGATAAGATATGATGGACTTCTTAAAGCTGCCAAAAAAGCGGACTTTATAATAATAACAGCAGGAGACGATTTTGATATAAGACCGGATATTAATTTTGACGGCAACAGAAAATTATATCAAAGACTTAAAGAGCAGAATAACGCAAAAATTGTAATTTATGGTTGCTCAATGAGTGCTGAGAATATAAATGACAGCATAGTACGTTGTTTTAATGAAGCTGATATAGTAACCGCGAGAGACAGTATTTCTCTTAAGAACCTTACTGATGCGGGGGTAAAAGACGTTAAATATTATCCCGATCCGGCATTGGTAATTGAAAAAGAAGAGTGTCCATTGCCACAAGGCTGGAAAGAGGGCAAGATGTTTGGGCTTAATTTGAGCAATCTTATTTTGCGCAGCAAATATGGCGGAGATAAAGAGAAAGTTCTTAAATCTTACCATACTCTTATTAATTATATTATAAATGAGACCGATATGAATGTTGTCCTTATTCCTCATGTAATGAATAATGCGGATATGTCAGTATTATCGCTTCTTTACGAAAAGTATAAAGATTCAGACAGGGTACTTTTGGTAGAAAATGAAAGACTTGGAGCATCTGAGCTTAAATATATAATTTCAAAATGTGAGGTTTATGTCGGAGCAAGGACACATTCAACAATTGCCGCATATTCAACCTGTGTTCCTACATTGGTAATAGGTTATTCCGTAAAATCAAAGGGATTGGCGACGGATATATTTGGAACTGATAAAAATTATGTTATTCCGATACATACAATTGATAATGATAATGTAGTGGTTGAAGGAGCAAAATGGCTTATTGAAAACAAGGATGCGATAAGAAGCAGACTTGAAAAAACCATGCCCGATTACATAGAAAAAGCAAAGAGCGCCGCGGAGCTTTTGCGATAAACGAATTGGAGTGAAGTAGGGTGGCAGAAGGTTCACGCTCACAAAAAACGGCAAAAAACATGTTGTTTTCCGTTACCAGTAATATAGTGGCGCAGGCACTGAATTTTGCTGTAAGAACAGTATTCATGTATACTTTGGGTGTAAATTACCTGGGTATTAACGGGTTATTCAGCAATATACTTACCATGCTGTCACTAGCGGATTTAGGCATTGGCGTTGCAATGGCTCATACATACTATAAACCGCTGGCAGATCGCGATGAGAAAAGAATAAGAATACTGACAAACTTTTATTCTAAGGTTTACACAGCGATAGGGCTGGTAGTTTTTGTTGCAGGAATGTCTATTATGCCCTTTTTACATAAAATAATTAATGCCAAGGACATAAAAATGCTGGCAGACAATAATATAAATATTGCATTTGTATATTTTTGGTATGTATTAAATTCGACGGTTTCTTATTTTTGCGCATATAAACAAACTCTTATTGAAGCAGATCAGAAACGTTATATAGTAAGAAATATTTATATGTGGTTTTCGGTTGTCCTTACGGTATTGCAGATTGCCGGGCTGGAAATTTTTAGCGGACGCTGGTACAGTTATTATGTTTATCTTATATTCAACATAGTATTTAATATTTTAAGGAATATTTATATAGCGCATAAATGTAACGTTCTTTATCCATTTATAAAGGTTAAAGAAAAGACCAAGATGCTTAAAGAGGATATTCGAAAGCTTGGCAAAGATATTTATTCACTGTTTTTGTACAGAA
The DNA here is from genome assembly GCA_030705675.1 of Bacillota bacterium. Taxonomy (GTDB): domain Bacteria; phylum Bacillota; class Clostridia; order RUG12999; family RUG12999; genus RUG12999. The sequence continues at coordinate 913 of JAUZPZ010000152.1, read as the reverse complement.
TTTCAATAGTGGTAATGAGCGGAACAGATAATATAATTATTGTACATTTTGTTTCCGGAGGAATGAACAGTGTGGGCAGTTACTCAAACTATAATCTGCTGATAGGCGCAGTAAATGCTCTTTTGTCTCAGGTGTTTGAGTCCATTACTGCAAGTGTTGGTAACCTTATTGCAAAAGCAAATAAAATTAACGGTAATTGTGCAGAAGAAGATAATGAACGCGCATATAAGACTTTCAGAGCTTTGCATTTTGCAAATTTTTATTTTTTTGGTATGTGCTCTGTGGTTTTTTGGGTAATGCTCAATCCTTTTATAAAATGGTGGATAGGGAAAACAGATATAATTATGTTGTCGCCTGCCGTAGTTTTTGTACTGATTGCAAATTTTTATGTTTGTGGTATACAAACCTCTACTACTGCCTTCAGAAACGCGTACGGATTATTCAGACAGGGCAGATATAGACCTGTTGCAATGACTATAATAAACCTTGGATTGTCATTGTGGTGGGTACATGATTATGGAATGCTGGGTGTGTTTTTGGGATCGCTCATAAGCCGCTTAGCAACACTTTCGTGGTTTGACCCTTATGTTGTGCACAAATATGGCTTTAAGCGTTCGCTTTTGCCGTTCTTGCGTGATTATATATTACATATAACTATACTTCTCGTGCTTGGATGGGGAACAGAATGGGTAGTAGATTTATTGCCACAGCATACAATTTTATGGCTTATATTAAGGGGTATAATTGCGGTTATTATAAGCGGCGGTGTTTTGCTTGCTATTTTTGGCCGTACCGAAGAATTCAAGTTTATATTCACACGCATTAAAGGACTTATTAAAAAATTAAAAAGGTAATGGTAGAAAGGAGATTATCAGATGAAAGTTTTGGTTACGGGCGGCGCAGGTTATATAGG
>JAUZPZ010000151.1 GCA_030705675.1 Bacillota bacterium | reverse complement strand
CTTTCAATAGCAAAACACGCGGCTCAAATAAATAATGCCACAATTGAAGTATTCAGCAAAGAAAATTTAGGTTCAACCTTTAAAGTTGTTTTTCATTAAGCAATACGCCACTCTTTTAATAAACCGCTCTGCCTTTCTTTCCTTTTTATTTTTGCCCGGTTTATTACCCGTATCTAAAGAGTGGTTTTCCTTTAATATACACTTTAGGGTACTTCTCAATTAGTCGTGTTTTTTTATTATATAAAAATTTAAGCCTTTGATCGCATTGCTGTCAAAGGCTTTTAATAATGTCTTTGTTATACAAAAAAGATGCAGATAAATACAAAATAGCCTTCGGCGTTTCCCACCGAAGGCTATTTTGTCCAGCGTCACGCTGGTGGCACCCCTTACCGGAATCGAACCGATAACTGACCCTTAGGAGGGGTCTGTTATATCCGTTTAACTAAAGGGGCATATTTTAGTGTCCGCCCGCTTGATGACAAAATCATCAAGCGGGCGTATGCCGCGGTCTGCGGCAGACACTGTTTTTTTATATAAGCTTTATATACTGCTCGCGGTCTGCGCCCACCGATACATAAGAAACCGTACAATCGACAGCCTTTTCTATGTAACGGATATAGTCAATAGCTTCTTTAGGCAGGTCTTCCAACTTTCTGCATGATGAAATATCCCCTGTCCAACCCGGAAGTTCTTCAAACACAGGCTCTGCATCATTAATTAGGTCGCCAAACGGAAACTCTTTAACTATTTCAGTTCCTATTTTATAACCTGTACATACTTTTATAGGATTAATATCCGACAAAATGTCCAGCTTTGTAAGTGCAATTGAATCTGCACCCTGAACACGCACGCCGTATTTTGATGCAACAACATCAAACGGGCCCACACGCCTCGGCCTTCCCGTGGCGGCACCGTATTCCCCGCCCGCTTTACGCAGCGTTTCAGCCTCATCGCCAAACATCTCGGCAACAAACGGACCCTCACCCACACAGGTCGAATACGCTTTCATAATGCCAATCGTGTTATCCAGCTTGTGTCCGGCAATACCAGCGCCTATAGGAGCATACGCGGCAATTGTCGATGATGAAGATGTGTAAGGATAAATCCCGTAATCAATATCCCTAAGTGCGCCAAGCTGAGCCTCGAACATAACTTTTTTACCTTTTTTAAGCGCGTCTTCAAGAAGTACACCCGTATCACAAATATAGCTTTTTAACTGTCCGCCAAATTCATCAAGCCATTTCATCATATTTTCTAATGTAATTTTTTCAGCCTTATATGCGCCGCTAATCGTAAGATTTTTCCATTCAATTATCCCGCGGAGTCTTTTCTCCATACTTTCGGGGTAAAGCAAATCACCCATTCTGATAGCTTTTTTAAGATATTTATCGCCATAAACGGGAGCTATCCCGCGTCTTGTAGAACCATATTTTGCATCCCCCAGCCTGTCCTCTTCAAGGCAATCCTGCATTACATGATAGGGCATGCATATAACCGCTCTGTCACTGATTTTCAAATTTTCAGGGCTTACTTTTACGCCCTTTTCGCGTAACCTTGCAATTTCACCGCAAAGATGCTCTAAATCAACCACCATTCCATTACCCATAACGTTTACCACATCTTCACGAAGAATTCCTGAAGGAAGCAGATTGAGAACAAATTTCCCCAAATGGTTAATAACGGTATGTCCCGCGTTGTTGCCGCCCTGATAGCGCACTACAACGTCATAATCGCTTGAAAGAAGGTCAACCATTCTGCCCTTTCCTTCATCGCCCCAGTTAATTCCCACAATTGCTGTTAACATTTCGTAAATCCTCCAATTTGACACATTTTTTGTCATTTGTCTGCAAGTCACTTGTATATTATACATCAATTCGAGTAAAAATGCAAGAGCTATTTGTCTTTCTTTTTGTTTTTTTCTAGTTCTATTCTTCCGATTTTACACGAAAGAGTCATAAGGCTGTCACTTAAATGCACATTTTCCACTGCAAGTCCATCATCTGACAGTATTTCCTTATGAGAAAAATTCCATATTCCTTTAACTCTTCCTTTTATATAAGGCAGTATTTCCTGAACGCTTTCTTTGGGCATAGTCAGAACGGCAATATCCACCGACTTTCTTTCAAGAAACTCCTGAAGCTGTGTAATCGGCATAATTTCAACTCCGCTTACCACCTTGCCGTAAAGATCCGGATTATGGTCAAACAGCCCTACAATGGTAAAACCTCTTTTTTTGAAATTAGCGTACCCGGCAATAGACATACCCAAATTTCCCGTCCCTACGATTATCATTGTTCTGCCTTTTTGTATCCCGAGTATACCACTTATTTCATTATATAAATACTCAACATTATAGCCGTATCCCTGCTGCCCAAACCCGCCAAAACAGTTAAAATCCTGTCTTATCTGCGAAGCTGTGACATTCATAAAGTTGCTGAGGTCCTTTGATGAAATTCTTGTTACTCCGTTCGAAAGCAAATCGCCCAGGTAACGGTAATAACGGGGAAGACGGCGTATTACAACGCTTGAAACTTTTTTGTGTTCAGTCATTGTTTAATTTAACCTCCTGTAACTTTCTGCCTCCAAGCGGAAGTGTGTGGCACGCTTTGTTGCTTGAAGCCGCATTTATTATATGCTCATACGCGAGTTTTTCCGCAAGGTCCGCGTTTCTTTCTTCAATAGCCTTAAGTATTGCCTCATGTTCCCGGGCTGCCTTTTCTTTTCTGCCCTCTATTTTAAGGGTTTCATGACGGGTACAACGTATATAGCAACTAAGACCATGTAGTATACTTTGCAAAGGACGGCTCTTTGAAGCTTCATAGATAATATCGTGAAAGGTAAAGTCAATTTCGCTTATTCTTCCTTCATTTCCATTGCGAACATAGAAAACAAAAAGTTCGTGTGCCTCTCTAAGCCTTTCCAGCTGTTCGTCGCTTATATTTTTTGCTGCAAGATAAGCTGCCATGCTTTCTATGCGCATCCTTATATTGTATACATCGCTTATCTCACTGTCCGTAAGCCCTACTATAACGGCGCCCTTATTTGGAATTATTTCTACAAGCCCTTCGCCTTCAAGCTTTCTCAATGCTTCGCGTATCGGTGTGCGGCTTATTCCATACTCGTTGGCAAGCTTCATTTCGGTAAGATTTTCGCCCGCTTTGTATTCCCCGCTGATTATCTTCTCTCTCAGCTTGTCAAGAAGGACAGCTCCAAGAGGGAATTTATCCTTCTTTTCCGTCATGCGCCCCACTCCTAATTATTTTCTCTTGTATAGTTTAATAGTCCCCCAGCCAAAATCATACCTATCTGCCTCTTTGACAGCGTTG
>JAUZPZ010000150.1 GCA_030705675.1 Bacillota bacterium | reverse complement strand
TATAAAAACACCAAGCCTTGGGGTGCCGCACTTTTTTATATCCTCTGTATTTTTAATTCCGGGCTGAGCAATTATAGCAACCTTGAATCCGTAGCTTTCAAGCACTCTTGAAAGTATTGCTGCTGCAAAAGAAGGATGGTCGACATAGGCATCAGCTGATATAAATATAAAATCAGGCTGGGTCCACCCTCGCTGTGTCATATCTTTTTTACATATAGGTATAAAATCACTTGTCATTAGGTTAAATCCTTTCGGAGACTAATCACCGTTGCTTTCGCCGCCGTGAGCGGCACGCATAGCGTAAAATTGTTCGCGGGTCATGCGCAGGGTACGTGGTTTGTTGCTTCCGTCATATGACGAAATAACTTGCATTTTATCCATAAGGTCAATAAGCCTTCCGGCGCGCGCATAACCAATTTTCAAACGGCGCTGGAGCATTGATGTGGAAATCTGGTCAAGCTCAAAGGCAATATCGACAGCCTCGTCGAAAAGCTCATCAATTTCTTCCCCGGAATTGTTGGAAGATGATTTTGCCTCCACGGAATTGCCTTCAATCGATTTTTGTATATCCTCACTGTAATCGGCGTCGCAAGTATTTTTTATAAAAGCTGTTACCCTTTCAACGTCGTCATCAGAAACATATGCGCCCTGAACACGTAAAAGTTTAGAACTACTTGAAAGCATCATAAGCATATCTCCGCGGCCCATAAGTTTCTCGGCACCGCCACAGTCAAGAATTGTACGTGAATCAATATGGCTGGATACTTGAAAGGAGAAACGGGACGGGATATTGGCTTTTATAAGACCTGTTATTACATCAACAGAAGGTCTTTGAGTGGCAAGAATAAGATGCATTCCGGCGGCTCTCGCCTTTTGGGCAAGACGGCAGATATAATCCTGAACTTCTCCGGGTGCCACCATCATAAGATCCGCAAGCTCATCAATGATAATTACAATTTGAGGCAGCTTTTTTTCGCCTGCCGCTTCAAGTTTTTCGTTATATCCCGAAATGTTCCTTACGGACAGCTTTGCAAATTTTCCATACCGTTCTTCCATTTCGTTTACCGCCCAGCAAAGCGCGCCTGCCGCCTTGCGCGGGTCGGTGACGATAGGTACCAGCAAATGGGGAATTCCATTATACATGCCAAGTTCAACAACCTTTGGATCCACCATTACAAGGCGAACCTCATCGGGCGTTGATTTATAAAGAATACTTGTTATCATTGCGTTTATGCATACGCTCTTACCTGAGCCGGTAGCACCGGCAATTAAAAGATGGGGAGTTTTTGAAATGTCTACGACAACAACCTTTCCGTCAATATCACGGCCCAAAGCAACCGCAAGTTTTGAAGGATGATTTATAAACTCTTTGCTTTCTATTATATCGCGTATGTATACAGAGGATACTTTATCGTTGGAAGCTTCAATGCCTACGCTACCCTGCAAGACTTCAATTCTGACATTTTGGGCAGGAAGCCGCATTGCGATGTCCTGATCCAAAGCGGTAATCTTGCTTACTTTCACTCCTGACGCCGGAACTACTTCAAATCTGGTAACGCTGGAGCCGCGGGTCACATTTGTGATTTTCGCCTCGACGCCGAAACTTTCAAGGATTTCAAGCAGCCGCGCCGCGTTTTCTTTGAGCTTGTCCACTTTTTCAACTTTCGTTGAAGGAACTCCTTTGTCAAGCAGCTCATAGCCGGGGAAAACATATTCGCGCATAGGCTGTTCTTTGTTTTCGTCAAGCTGTTTTACTATTTCCTCGTCAACCGAAACGGCAGAAGTTTTCTGATCATCGGCAGGCTCAAGAGGTAGCTGCTCTTTAATTTCAGGCAACTTGGTATCCTCATTCGAAGAAACAAAATCCAGCGGGTTATTAATTGAGATTTCCTCCTCGTCATCAAGAGTGGGAGGAAGAATAGTAATATTCGGAGTATTTTCCCAGGCATTGGAGGTTTTCAGGGCGTGAGTCTCGCCCTTCTTATCTTCAAAACTTTCAAAACTGTTATCATCATCTATACTGCCGACAGATACAAAACAATCCCGTATATTTCTTCCGATAAAACGAAAAAATTTCCCCAAAACTGAAAAAACCGACACCTTAAATAAAAGTATAACATCAATCATCGTAAGAGCTACAAGCAGGATTGCGCAGGTTATCTTGCCGAGAAGCCTAACAAGAGGCTCCGCAATAATTCCTCCCACAACTCCGCCGCCCAAGGCATCTGTTCCATAAAGCCATAACCCTTTTATGCCTGTTTTTATGTAATCGTTATCAATTACATACATATAATGTAAGATCACGCATATAAGCAGGAACAACAGTGCAATGAAGGTTGTTTTTGATTCATCCTTTACGGCAAAATGGCAGACTGATGCGGAGATAACCGCTATGGGAATAATATACGCGCCGCATCCGAACAGACCTTTCAAAAGGGTGTTTGTCCATCCGCCTATCATGCCACCGGCATTAAACCACAGGCTTACCATTACAAATACCCCTAAAACTGCCGCAATAATCGTTAAAATTTCGCCGAGAAAACTATTTTCTTCTTTGGCAGAAGCGGCAGATTTTTTCCCTTTAGTGTTTTTTGCCAACGGAGCAGTCTTTTTCTTAGTTTTTGTCTCAGCCATATTTCATTTCCTTTCGTAAAAATCAGATAACTTTGGCATGTGATATTGTAAAGTAGATAATTACCGCAATACCAAGCAGGATACGATACCAGCCAAATATCTTGAAGTCATGTTTACGTATATAATCAATAAGAAATTTTATTGCAAGGATCGATACAAAATAAGCGACCGCCATGCCGATAATAAGAATTGTAATCTCGTTTACGCTAAAGGTTCCGGATTCAAGCAGATATTTGAAGATTTTAAGACCGCTTGCGCCAAGCATTATGGGAACGGCAAGGAAAAAAGAAAACTCTGCCGCAACGGTTCTTGAACAGCCAAGTATTACCGCACCGAGGATAGTTGCGCCTGAACGCGACGTGCCGGGGATAAGGGAAAGTACCTGGAAAACACCGATAAACGCGGCTGTTTTATAGGTAATAGCGCCGATACTGTCTGCAGATGGGACTCTATGCATATTTTCAATTATGATAAAAGCAATACCGTAGATAATAAGGGTTGCGGCGACAACGGATGCTTTATATAAGTATGTATCTATCATATCGTCAAAAAGCAAACCGATTACGCCCGCCGGTACACATGCGACAAGCACTTTCAGCCACATTGACCAGGTATCTGCTTTTTCATGCATGGTTTTGGAGGGGGAAAAAGGGTTTAACTTATGGAAATATAAAGTTACAACGGCAAGTATTGAGCCAAACTGTATTACCACAAGGAAAAGATCACGAAACGAACGGTTGTCACTCATAAAATTAATGAATTGATTTACAAGTATCATATGACCTGTAC
>JAUZPZ010000015.1 GCA_030705675.1 Bacillota bacterium | reverse complement strand
CTTATGCGTGAGAATAATGTTCCCGAATGGTATATCGAGTCGTGTAAAAAAATTAAATATCTTTTCCCGAAAGCACATGCCGTTGCCTATGTTATGATGGCGTTTCGCGTCGCTTATTTTAAAGTGTATTATCCGAAAGCATATTACGCAACTTATTTTACTGTGCGTGCGGATGAATTTGATGCGGATTACATGGCTGTAGGTAAAGAGAAAATAAAAGAAAATCTGCTTGAATTCAGGGATAAGGAAGATGCTACCACAAAAGAAAAAAACATGGTCACAATTCTTGAAATATGCAATGAAATGTACGCCAGAGGCATTGAATTTTTGCCGATTGACATTTATGAGTCGGATTCCACTCGTTTTTTGCCGAAGGAAGACGGAATACTGCTCCCATTAAACTCCATTGCGGGGTTTGGAGGTCAGGCGGCGGAGAGCGTTTTGGAAGCGCGCAAAGACGGCCCGTTCAGGACGATTGATGATTTTAGGGAAAGAACAAAGGTATCGAAAACCATAATTCAGATTATGAGGGAAAAAGGGTATCTAAGCGGAATTCCCGAAACAAGTCAGGTGAATTTATTTGAGCTGTAAAGCATAAAAAATGCCGGCGCAGAAATGCGCTGGCATTTTTTAGAGATGATTAATATTAACCTATGAACATTTGAGTCCAATAGATACCGTAGCTTCCGCCTTCATATATACCAATTCCCATTTCTGTTACATCGGCATTCAGTATATTGGCTCTGTGGCCTTCTGAGTTCATCCAGGAATCCATTACTTCTTGAGGGGTTTTCTGACCTGCTGCAATATTTTCTTCTGCTATAGAGTATGTTATTCCAGCATCTTTAAGACGATCAAAGGGAGACTGACCTGCAAGTGATGTATGAGAAAAATAATTATTTTTTGCCATATCTTCACTGTGCAAATAAGCTACTGCCTCAAGCTTTGTGCTGTAAGAGAGAGCTTTAAGTCCATAATTTGCGCGCTGTTGGTTTACAAGAGAGAGAACCTCTTTCGCAAACTCAGTGGTAGCCGCATTATCGTCGGAGGTATTCGAAGAACCGTTTGTGATTTCGTCTCCGGAAGTGTTCGAAGAACCGTTTGAATTTTGATCATCTGGGTTCTGATTAACAATTACATTTTTGCCGTCCCAGTTTACATTAAGACCAAGCAATTCGCATATTACTCTTATAGGAGCATATGTTTTGTCATTAATGATTATGGGCGCACAGTCGGTTGTAACGGTTGAATTACCGTTTGAAATGCAGTTATTTCCGGGACAGAAGGATATTGTTCCACAACCATTTCTGTTAATTGTTACCTTGCGTTGGCTGTTGTTCCAGCCTACTTTTGCCCCAAGTGATTCAGCAAGAGCTCTTACCGGAAGCATTGTTCTGTCATTGACAATTATTGCAGAGGGACAAGTTTTTGACCCGGTGTTAAGATTCATAATGACATTACAATTCTTTTGGCTTCCAGCATTTGATGTTGCGTCAGAGACTTTTGATGTGTTACAAGTTCCTGTAGGACAAGTGTTTGTGTCACAAGTTCCTGTAGGGCAGGATGTGTCGCAGTTTCCTGAAAGACAAGTTTTTGTGTCACAATTTCCTGAAGGACAAGTGTTTGTGTCACAATTTCCTGAAGGGCAGGATGTGTCACAATTTCCCGAAGGACAATAAGTTTCGCAGTTTCCTGAACTGCATGGTGTGTTTGTTCCGGCAGATCCGTTCAAAATATTATATATATTTGAAGGAATTGATCCGGTGCATGAATTTGTATTATTGCAACTTGAGTTGCCGGTTGCTTGCGAGCCACAGCTTACCGGTGAGCATGAACTCCCCCCGAATAAACTTCTACCGTTAGATTGAAGGTTGCAAGATGATGCCTGTGCTGATACTGAAAAAAGCAGTATCAGAGAGACCAAAGCGCCTGCGAAGCGTTTCATATTTGGTCATTCCTTTCGTAAAGATTTTAGTTCCTCTTTATAAAGAACCATTTTAATTATAACATCAGACATTTATACAAATCAATGCAAAATATAAGGTAAAAAAGGAACATTAAGTAAAAAGAAGGAAAATGTAAAAGAAAAAAGCGGCAAAGTTTCCTCCGCCGCTACAAAATGAACATGATAAATTTTTTAAGCCAGGCTTTTATACATTAAACCTGAACAATACAATGTCTCCGTCTTTCATAACATATTCTTTTCCTTCAGAGCGTACCAGACCCTTCTCCTTTGCGGCGGACATTGAGCCGCATTCAATAAGGTCGTCATATGCTACGACTTCGGCGCGAATAAATCCACGTTCAAAGTCGCTGTGGATTTTACCGGCTGCCTGTGGAGCCTTTGTCCCGTTAGTTATTGTCCATGCCCTTACTTCCGGTTCGCCGGCTGTGAGATAGCTTATCAGACCGAGAAGGAAGTAGCTTGCTTTTATAAGGCGATCCAGCCCCGATTCTTTAAGCCCCATATCTTCAAGGAAAACTTTTTTATCATCATCGTCAAGCTCGGAAATTTCATCTTCAATTCTTGCCGATATTGGGAGTACGCCCGAATTTTCGCCGGCGGCAAAGTCCTTTACGGAATTGTAAAATTTGTTATTGTCAATTCCTTTTGAAAAGTCATCTTCGGCAACATTTGCGGCATAAATTACCGGTTTGTTTGTAAGCAGGATGCAGTCTGTAATTAGCTCCTTTTCATCCTCAGTAAGCTCTACGCTTCTTGCAGAGCGACCTTGTTCAAGTGCAGATTTGAGTTTATTCAGCACTTCGATTACAGCAAGCTGGGTTTTATCACCTTTTGACGCCTTGACGGCTCTGTCTATTCTTTTTTCAAGAGTTTCAAGATCAGCAAAAATAAGTTCAAAATTTATCGTTTCAATATCGCGCAGCGGGTCAACATTGCCGTCAACATGAATGATATTGCTATCTTCAAAGCAGCGTACGACATGAATTATCGCGTCAACCTCACGGATGTGCGAAAGGAATCTGTTTCCAAGACCCTCTCCTTTGCTTGCACCTTTTACAAGACCGGCAATATCGACAAATTCGATTATCGCGGGGGTGATTTTCTGGGGGTTATACATTTCAGCCAATTTATTCAGGCGTTCATCAGGAACCGCCACAACTCCGATATTAGGCTCAATGGTACAAAAGGGGTAGTTTGCAGATTCCGCTCCCGCTTTTGTAATAGCATTAAAAAGTGTGCTTTTTCCTACATTTGGTAATCCGACTATACCGAGTTTCATTTTTATCCTCCGTTTCTACCGCTTTGAATACGGTATAAAAAGCGTCAATTTACATAGAAAATCTGTGAAACAAGACGCAAATATTAAATATTTACAAATTATATATAATATTATATCATATTTTTTTAAATTAGCAATAGATTTTTTGGAATTTTTATGGTATAATAAACCTGTTGAGTAAATTTTTTTAATAGCAAGCGTGGTTTTTGAGATGAAAATCACAGGAGGGCGTGGGCTATGGCGACAGTTTTTGTGGTGGATGACGATCACAATATTTGTGATTTGGTAAGAATGTACCTTGAAAAAGAAGGATATGCGGTTTCTTTTGCTCATGACGGAGAAGAAGCGTTAAGCGTGTTCCGTGATATCACACCGGATATTGTTCTGCTTGACCTGATGCTTCCGAAAATAGACGGAATGGAAGTTTGCAGGGAAATAAGAAAAACAAGTGAAGTTCCAATAATAATGTTGACTGCAAAGGGAGAGACTTTTGACAAGGTGTTAGGTCTTGAAATGGGTGCAGATGACTATGTGGTAAAGCCTTTTGAACCCCGAGAGCTTCTGGCAAGGGTAAAGGCTGTGCTGAGACGTACGGAGGCAAGAGTTCTTGAGGCAAAGGAAATAATTTACCCTAAACTCAGCATAAATTTAACAACATATAAGCTTAAAATTGCAGGGGAAAGCGTTGAAATTCCGCGGAAGGAACTGGAGCTTTTATATTTTCTAGCGTCTAACCACGATAAGGTTTATACTCGGGATCAGTTGCTTGACAATGTATGGGGTTATGAGTTTTTTGGAAATACGAGAACGGTAGATGTTCATATACACAGGCTGCGCGAAAAACTTGACGGTGTGGATGCGTCATGGGGGCTTAAAACAGTAAGCGGCGTAGGGTATAAATTTGAAACGAAGTGAGCATAGAATGAAAAGCATAAAGACAAGGCTTACAGCGGTGCTTATTCTTATTGTGTCGGTTTGCTTTATTGCTGTTGCGTGTAGCGTCTATTATTCCCTTGGCAACGTATATATCAGACGTGAGGGGAAAAATTTGAGCGACACTGCAAAACGCATTACAAATGTAGCCGACAGAGTTATGAGAAAGACGGATATCAGCAATCTTGATTATACAAATGTGCTTGAAATGGTGTATGCGGATGATATTCAGGCGTACAGTGAGAGTACGGGATATTATATAATTACCGCTGATAAATATGACAGAGTAATTTTTTCATCATCGAATGCAACAAAGAAAATGAATAAGAATGGTGTTCCGTCTAAATTTATAGAAAGTATTCTTGGAGGCAAAGTGTGCGAGGGTACGACGGATTTATCCGACTATTACAAGCAAAAAGTAATAACGGCCGCCTATCCCGTTAAAGATTCGGGAGAGATAATAGGGGCGGTCATATGCAGCGTTTCTACTGAATATCTGGAAAATCTGCGCGCAAGTACAATGTACTCTATCTTATTTGTGACAGTACCGGTTTTGCTTCTTGTTATAGTGGGTGCTTACGTGGCGTCGCGCAGCATAACAGGGCCTCTTACCCAAATAAGCCGCGCTTCAAAGCTTATAGCACAGGGAGATCTTTCAAAGAGAGTAAATATAGACAGCAAGAACGAAATAGGGGAGCTTGCGCGGAATTTTAATGAGATGACGGCGGCGCTTGAAAGCGCGGACAAAATGAAAAACAGTTTTATTTCGGATGTATCTCATGAACTGCGTACGCCTATGACGATAATCATAGGGTTTCTTCAGGGAATACTGGATGGAACAATAGAAAACAGCGAGCGGGAAAAATATATAGGAATATGCCTTGAGGAAAGCAGAAGGCTTTCGCGTATGGTATCACAACTGCTTGATGTGGCAAGAATGGAAGCGAATGCGGGCATTCCCGAATTTACGGTTTTTGATATAAACGAGAAAATAAGAAAAAATGTGTTTAGGTTTCGTGGGACAATTACGGATAAAGAGATAAAAGTACACGCGGATTTTGCCGGTGATGAACTGTATGTAAGCGCCGACAGTGATAATATTGACCGTGTGCTTACAAATCTTATAGATAACGCAGTAAAATTTACTCCTAAAGGCGGTAAAATAATAATTTCATCAAAGCCGGCCGGAGAAAAAGCTGAAATTTCAATAACAAACAGCGGTAACGGAATATCGGATGAGGATATTAACCTTATATGGGATAAATTTTACAAGACGGATAAGTCGCGCAGTATGGATAAAAACGGAGCGGGACTGGGGCTGTATATAGTGAAAAGAATAATAAACGGCCATGGAGAGCGGATAACTGTTTCATGCAGGGATTGTCCTGAAGAACAGACAAGATATACGACTTTTAAATTCAACCTGAAAATGACTAAAAAGGAGAGTGCATAATATGGCGGTAAAAATTAATACAAACAGAGGTCAGGTAATAATCACCAATAAGGTGATTGTTAAGACTATTGCTAATGTCTGCACGGGATGCTACGGAGTAGTAGGCTTTTCTTACGGCGGAAAAACTCTCAGAAAAGATAATATTTCACAGCTTTCAAAAGGCGTGAAAATAAGGGCAAATGGCACAAAACTTATTATTGACCTGCACATTATTGCGGCTTTTGGGGTAAATGTGCAGACAATAAGCGAAAGTATCTGCAAAAATATCAAATATGAAATTGAGCATATGATGGGTATTTGTGTAGAGCGGGTAATAGTTCATATTGAAAAAATGTCGGTTTCAGAATAAGGAGTAAGGCTATGATAACAGGAGAACAATATGCAAAAATGATTATCTCTGCCGCAAATAACTTGAATAACAACAAGGAACTGCTTAATGAGATGAATGTATTTCCCGTACCGGACGGAGATACCGGAAAAAACATGTCTATGAGTATCGCGGGCGCAAAAACTGCCGCGGAGGACGCTTTAAAAGGCGGCGAAACAAATATAGGCACGGTTGCGGAAAAAGTTGCAATGGAGACACTCCGCGGCGCCCGTGGAAATTCGGGCGTAATACTTTCTCAGCTTTTGAGAGGTATGGCAAAAGAGATTAAAGGTAAAAAATATGTGACCGGCACGTTATTTGCGCGCTGCTTTTCAGCCGCGTCCGTTACGGCATACAGCGCCGTAATGAAACCTACCGAGGGGACAATTCTTACTGTTGCGCGTGAAAGCGCGGAAGCGATAGTTAAGTTTGCCACCACTGATAAAGAATGCATTGCAATCATGCGTGAAGCGGTACGGGCGGCGAATATATCCCTTGAGCACACTCCTGAACTGCTGCCGAAATTAAAACAGGCAGGGGTTGTGGACGCAGGCGGAAAAGGCTGGGTAATTGTGCTGGAAGGTATGCTCTACTTCCTTGAAAAAGGCAAGGTAATAGAATTGTACGAAGGTCCGGCAAAGGAAAAGGCGCAAAGCAATCTTGTAAATGAGATGGAAGAAATAACTTTTACTTATTGCACAGAATTTCTTGTTGATAAAAAATCACCTGAGGTGAATGTGGAGCAGTTCAAAAAAACAATCTCGAAAATAGGAGACTGTATGGTGGTAATTGAAGATTTCGATGTTGTAAAAGTACACGTTCATACAGACAACCCCGGTATAATAATTCAAAATGCGCTGAAAATGGGAAGTTTAAACGACATAAAAATTGACAATATGCGCTATCAGCATAGCGAAAAAATAATAAAGGCTCAGGAGCAGACTGCCCGCGAACCGAAAAAAGAATATGCGATAGTGTCGGTTTCGGCAGGCGAGGGATACTCCGCTATAATGAGCCAGCTGGGCGTTGACGGCATAATCGAAGGCGGACAAACAATGAATCCGAGCGCGGGGGATATTCTGGAGGCGATAAATAAGGTTAATGCCAAAACTGTTTATGTACTGCCAAACAACAAAAACATAATTATGGCGGCGGAAGCGGCAAAAGATATGTCTGATGCAAATGTCTTTGTTATACAGACGAAATCCGTTCCCGAAGGCATTGCGGCGCTTATTGCTTTTGATGAAGAAAGTAAGGCGGAGGATAATGCGGAAACAATGGCACAGGCGGCAAAGGCGGTAAGCACGGGATTGGTAACTTATGCTGTTCGTGACAGTTTAAATGATGGCGTAAAAAAGGATGACATAATAGGTCTGAGCAAAAACGGCATTGTGGAAAGCGGCAAAAATATAAATGAAGTGGCCTTTGAAGTATGCAGAAACCTTATTGGCGATGAGAGCGCGTTGGTTACGATTTATTACGGCGCTGAAGTTAAAGAAAACGATGCAAAGAAGCTTGCCGAAAAGGTTGAAAAGGAATATAAAGAGGTTGAAGTATCAGTGCAAAACGGCGGACAGCCTATTTATTATTATAATATAGCGGTGGAGTGAACTTAAATGGATATGAAAATAGTAGCGGCAACAAATAATAAAAACAAACTTAGAGAATTTGTTGAAATTCTTGCTCCTCTTGGGTACCATGTGATAAGTCTTAAAGATTTGAATATGAATATCGAAGTGGAGGAAACAGGTTCGACATTTGAGGAAAATTCATTGCTGAAAGCTAAAGCGATAATGGAAGCGACAAATATAGCGGCCTTGGCGGATGATTCAGGACTCATGGTAGATGGTTTAAACGGTGAGCCGGGAATTTATTCCGCACGATATTGTGAGGGCAGCGATGCGGACAGAGTGGAATTTTTATTGGAAAAAATGAAGAAAATACCGGATGGAAAGAGAACGGCACGCTTTGTTTCGGTCATTACTCTTTGCTTCACGGACGGCGATATAATTACGGCGCGTGGAACCTGTGAAGGAACAATTGCCCGTGAGCCTAAAGGCAAAAACGGTTTTGGCTATGACCCTGTATTTTATATTGAAAAATACGGCAAAACTTTTGCACAACTTTCGCCTGATGAAAAAAATCTTATAAGCCATAGGGGCAATGCGCTTTCCGAACTTCAGAAACAATTAATTTAAGTGTATAAAAATACACAATAACAGATATGAGAAAACATATGGTTTTGTTTATTATAGTAAAAAATCTTGAATACATATAAAAAATGATTGCATTTTTATTCAACAAGGTGTATAATCAATGTATAAAGATTATATATGACAATTGGAGGAATATAAAAATGGATAAAAGTAAAATTAAAAAAGTGGTTCTTGCATATTCCGGCGGATTGGATACCTCTATTATTATTCCGTGGCTTAAAGAGAACTATAATAATTGTGAAGTAATAGCTGTTTCAGGAAATGTAGGTCAGGCGGACGAACTTGAAGGTTTGGAGGAAAAAGCGCTTAAAACGGGAGCTTCAAAGCTTTATGTTGAGGATCTGACAGATGCTTTTGTGGACGAGTTTATAATTCCTACCGTACAGGCGGGCGCAAAATATGAAGAATATATGCTGGGCACATCTTTTGCGCGTCCAATTATAGCAAAGAGAATCGTTGAAATTGCACTTGCCGAAAATGCCGATGCTATTTGTCACGGCTGTACAGGCAAGGGTAACGATCAGGTGCGTTTTGAGCTTGCAATAAAGGCGTTTGCGCCGGATATGCCTATAATCGCGCCTTGGAGGGAATGGTCCATTAAGTCCCGTGATGAGGAAATTGAGTATGCTGAGGCGCATAACATTCCGCTTAAAATAACAAGAGAGACAAATTACTCAAAGGATAAAAACCTTTGGCATTTGTCCCATGAAGGGCTTGACCTTGAGGATGCCGGAAATGAACCGATGTATGAAAAAGAAGGTTTTCTGGAAATGGGCGTTTCTCCGATTGTGGCTCCTGACAAGCCTGAATATATAACAATGGAATTTGAAAAAGGAGTTCCCGTCGCACTTAATGATAAGAAAATGAGTGCGAAGGAAATTATTCTTGAACTTAATAAAATAGGCGGAGAGAATGGAATAGGTCTGCTGGATATAGTTGAAAACCGTCTTGTAGGCATGAAATGCCGTGGAGTTTATGAAACACCGGGCGGTGAGATTTTATATTTTGCTCATAACTATCTTGAAACGGTTTGTCTTGATAAAATGACGGCGCATAAAAAACAGGAGATTTCAGTATGCTTTGCCGAACTTGTTTATAATGGTCAGTGGTATACTCCTCTTCGCGAGGCATTGACCGCTTTTGTTGACAAAACTCAGGAAAATGTTACGGGAAAAGTAAAACTTAAGCTTTACAAAGGCAATATAATTAAAGCCGGGGTATGGAGCGAGCATTCGCTTTATTCCGAGGAGATTGCGACGTTCGGAGCGGACGAAGTATATAACCAGGCAGATGCCGCAGGCTTTATTAATCTGTTTGGGCTTCCTATTAAAGTGCAGGCACAGATAAAAAATAAAAATAACAAGTAATCTATTTTGCTTTTATAGAAAACAAAAAAGAGGTAATAGTTATGAAGAGAGTTGCGCAGTTTGAAAAGGTTTCCTATCAGCAATTCATTAATGACTGGAAGGATACTTTTGATAATGAAACTGATGTATACGATGAAATAGAATTTCCTAAGAGGGCTACAAGCGGCTCGGCGGGGTATGATTTCTATTCTCCTTTAGATTTTACTTTAAACCCGGGTGAGACCATTAAAATACCAACCGGAATAAGAGTGAAAATAGAAGATGGATGGGTACTTAAAATATATCCCCGAAGCGGACTCGGTTTTAAATATCGCCTTCAGCTGAACAATACGGTCGGAATAATAGACGGTGATTATTATAATTCGGATAACGAGGGGCATATATTTATAAAGATCACAAATGATACAAATGAAGACAAAGTGATAACGGTAAAAAAAGGAGACGGGTTTGCACAGGGAATTTTTGTTGAATACGGAATTACGGTGGACGATACCGCGCAGGGCGTGAGAAACGGCGGTTTTGGCAGTACAAGTAAATAAAAAATAATATTATGTCGGGCTTTGAGGAGTAAAAATTCTCAAAGCTTTTCTTTTTTGTCATTAACACATCTTTGACAGAATAGAATATATATATCAGGGAAAAAGGATGTGCATTCAATGAAAATTTTTGTCTTATCCAAGGACACCATTTTAATTTATGCGCTGGTAATTCTTGTGCTAGTGGGAATGTTTACAGTTGGCACAATGAGCGAGACTGTAATTACCAATGCCACCGCACCGTCGGAGATCCCCATATATAGAGTAAATACCGACGAAAAGAAAGTAGCGTTGACCTTTGACGCGGCGTGGGACGATAAAGACACAGACAGTATCATTTCGGTTCTTGAGCAGAACGGCATAAAAGCAAGCTTTTTCATGGTAGGAGGCTTTATTGACAGATATCCGCAGTCAGTAAAAAAATTTTATGACAACGGTCATGAAATACTCAACCATTCGGATTCGCATTTGCATATGACAGATCTTTCTAAGGAGCAGGTTATTAATGAAATTAACAACTGTGAAGGAAAAATCGAAAAAGTTACCGGAAAGTCTTTAAAATTGTTTCGTGCGCCGTACGGCGATTATAATGATAAAGTTGTGGCACTTGCAAAAGAGCAGGGGTATCTTACCATTCAATGGGACGTAGACTCTCTTGACTGGAAAGATCTGTCCGCCGACGAAATTGTTGCACGGGTAAAAAGCAACGTAAAGAGTGGATCAATAATTCTTTGCCATAACGGGGCAAAAAATACTGTCGCGGCATTAAAAATTCTTATTCCGGAGTTGAAAAAAGAAGGATATCAATTTGTAAAAGTGGGAGACCTTGTATACCACGAAGACTATACAATAGACAATAGTGGTGAACAATCGAAATATTAAATTTTAACGGGAGGCTTTGACATGGGGGAAAAAGTTAATAATAATGAGGCTGTGGCAATAGGAAAAGTGGTTGGAGAAGTTATGTTCAGCCACACCCATTATGATGAAGATTTTTATACGCTTACACTTGAAGTACCGCGCCTTAGTGAAAACAGTGATACAATAAATATAATGCTTTCGGAAAAATTGTACGATATAGGTTCAATTGAGGAAGGAGATATTTTTGAGGTCCACGGTCAGTTCCGTTCATATAATAATTACAGCGGAATAGGAAATAAGCTTGTGCTTGTGCTTTTTGCAAAAGAGATAGAACCACGGGGAGAAAGTATATTTATGGAAGATGTAAAACCAAACTATCTTCATTTGAATGGATTTATATGCAAGGAGCCGGTTTACAGAACAACCCCGTTCGGAAGGGAAATTACCGATCTTCTTATAGCAGTAAACAGGGCTTATGGAAAATCAGACTACATACCATGCATAACCTGGGGAAGAAATGCAAAATATACGGCAAAACTAAAAGTTGGAGACAATGTTGAAATATGGGGACGGATGCAAAGCAGAGAATATCAAAAACGCCTTGAAAACGAAGATGTTGTAGTAAAAAAAGCGTTTGAAATTTCTGTAAGTAGATTAAATATTATTGAAGATGAAGAATAAAAATAGTCCGGGTGCCTAAAGGCACCCGGACTATTTTTATTCTTAGCCGATTTATTTGTGTGCTACAACCATTGTGGCAGTATAACTTCCGTTTGAAGCTACACCGAACGCCGTGATAGAATCACCTGCCGAAATGGATTTAAGGGCAATTGTTTTTCCGGTAGAGTCGGAAATTGTTGCTTTTGAGACAAATATAAGTTCTGATGAATCAACAAGTTTGATATAACCGTATGTAGTATTGACATATTCAACAATGCCGTTTATATTTACGGAACTGCCTTCACCGTTTCCGCCTGCGAAAGATGATACAATTTTAATGGATGTAACGGTAGAGGCGTCAATATCAAGCGAAACTTTATCACCGACACGCAGGTCATAAAAATCTTTTTCAACACCTGACTGTGTTGTTATTGAAGGTGTTTTTACAATAGCGTAAGTATAAGATTTGTTTGATTTATCAGTTACGGTTATCGAAGGCGTATTTGAAATTGTAAGAGAGGTTATGCTTCCTTCGATAGAAGAAGTTTTACTTGTAGCGTCAATTGCGCTTATTACACCGTAAGTGGTTGTGATAGATACGTTGTCGCCCACTAAAATATTTTCAAGTGTGGAGGATTTTTTGTTTCTGGTTACTGTAACATTTTCAGAAAACTCATAACTTACACTCTGACCACTTGTAAGAATAGTCATTTTGAAGGTTGGGGTAAAGGAAATAGCTGTTACTTTTCCTTCTGTTGTTTGTGTTTTTGAGTCGGCTACAATTGAAATTACCACGCCGGATTTTATGCTGAGAACAACATAATCATCTTTTGTAAGGTCTGTGACGGTTATTTTAGAATCGTTTTTCTGTACAGTCACAGATTTATCAAGTGCGTAGGTAAGAACATCGCCGGTTGTGGGATCGGTTATCGAGATTGCGTTTGTATTCTTATCAATTGCTTCTATTTTTCTGTATTTACCGTTGACCACAGTATCGTAGTCAGGTGAAATTGTTTCAATTATTACGACATTCTCATTACTTACGGTGATCCTCGCCGTACTGTCTGCAAGAATGGTATCTATTGAAGCAGGCGCGCCGTCTATCCTGACGATTACATCTTCGGGAACCTCTATTGCTTCGGCTGTTCCGTCAGTAAGCACAAAATTAAGAGTACCCGTTGTGCTGTCGTAAGATTTAATTGTTCCGTCATAGTAAGAATAGGAAAGAAAAGGAATTATTCTGCTTAACATTACGGTAATCTGCGCCCTCGTCACGGTTTCATTGGGACTGAAAGTGCCGTTTCCCATGCCAAGCATTATACCGCTGTCTACAACATATTTTATATAAGGAGCCATAGCAGTGGTTATACTTGCTATATCCGAAAAAGTGAGCTGGGTTACAGACCCTGAAAGTTTAGCGTTATTGGAAGCGAGTTTAGCCAAAAGCTCAGCTGCTTCATAACGTTTAAGAGGAGCATTTACAACATTATCTGCTGCATATGTAAGATAGTCCGACTCTGTGAGAATCCCTCTATAAATAAGGTATGAAATTTCTCCTCTATATGGTGTTGAGAGCGAAGAAACAAGTTTTGAATAATAGGCGGTTGACTGCTCAACGTATTTTTTATTGCCATCTGTAGTGTAGCCGGCAGCCCTCGAAAGAAGCACCATAGCCTCACCTTTTGTAATGCTATTGCCGGGACGAAATGTACCGTCACTGTAACCTTTGATTATACCGAGGCTTGTCATTTTATCAATTGCGCTTCGCGACCAATCCCATGAGGAGCTTTCCATATCAGGAAATGATGCAAGTACGGGGAAAGTCGACAATACCAGCACTGCAAGTACCAGAAAAGCAATTAATTTCCTTTTCATAAGTGTAAATCCTCCTTAATAAAAAATTATCTATGTAAATATCTTAGCATAACTTTGAGGACAATGCAATAGTTTTTTTTATTTAAAAAAGTTTTTTTAAAAGAAAATATTGACAAATGACACTTATGATGATAAAATTAGACATTGCAAGGGGTAGAATTATGAAAGAAATAATAAAAATTGTTATTACCGGCGGACCGTGTGGCGGTAAAACATCTGCGCTTCCCTTTATTGAAAAACATTTCAGGCTTATTGGATATAATGTGATAACGGTTGGTGAAAGCGCTTCTGAGATACTTGTTTCACAGCCTCAAATAAGGTGCGGAACAGAAGAATTTCAAAATGCGGTTATGTCTGTTCAGCTTGAAAAAGAGGAAAAGGCCGAAAAAAGTGTGTTTGGGAAAACACTGATTGTATGTGACCGGGGTATTGCCGATATGGCGGCCTACATCGATAAGCCTTCGTATGAAAAGTTAATTGGGGGTACAGGTGGAAACATAGTATCCGCAAGAGACCGTTACGACGCTGTATTTCATATGGTTACGGCGGCAGAGGGCGCGGAAAAATATTATTTTTCGGGTGGAAATTCCGTGCGAATGGAAAATGCACAGCAAGCGGCAAATCTGGATAAAAGAACGCTGGCGGCATGGGTCGGGCACAATCATTTGCGACTTATTGACAATTCCACTGATTTTAACGGAAAAGTAGCAAGGCTTATTAGCGAAATTGAATTTTTCCTCGGTGTTCCAAAGTCTCTTGAAATAGAGAGAAAGTTTCTTATTAAGTATCCCGACACAAAGTTGCTTGAGAAAATGTACAATTGCCACTGTGTGGATATTCAACAGGTTTATCTTACTCCTAAAGACGGCGCAAACCGGAGGATAAGAAAACGCGGAGAAAACGGATATTACGTATGCTATTTTACCGAGAAAAGGAAGATAAGCAATATAATCCGCGAGGAATACGAAAAGAAAATATCAGAGGCTGAATATGAAAGATTGATGGAGGAAGCGGATCCGTGCCGCAGACCCATAACAAAAAAACGCTATTGCCTGATGGAAAACGGGACATATTTTGAAATAGATGTCTTTCCTTTTTGGAAGGATAAAGCTTTTCTTGAAGTTGAGCTTTTAGATGAAAGACAGTCTTTTGTTATCCCGAATTACATAAGAGTAATCAGGGATGTAACAAAAGACAGAAAATATACAAATTATGCACTCTCGAGAAAAAATCTTATAGAATAAAAAAGAGCAAAGGGGTTTACAGTTTACTGTATAATAC
Organism: Bacillota bacterium; assembly: GCA_030705675.1. Lineage (GTDB taxonomy): Bacteria > Bacillota > Clostridia > RUG12999 > RUG12999 > RUG12999. The sequence goes on along the minus strand of JAUZPZ010000015.1, from coordinate 12,108 downwards.
CCATTTGCTCTTTTTTTCTATTGCATAAGAGAACTTATATCATCTGAATGCAAGCCTACATTCAGAGCAGAGGAGACCACATCCGAAATATCGGAAATCATTTCATCAATATCCTTCGGAGTAACGATCAATTCGCCGGACATTCCCGACAAAGCGGCACTGAACATTGATTTTCGTTCCTCAGAACTTAAGGATGAAAGAAGTGAATAGAATTTGTTGTTATCCTTTGACGAGTTTTTAAGCATGTCCACCGAACCTTCAAAAATGTCGTCCGCAATAGTCGCTGCATCCACTACGGTAGGAACCCCTATGGAAATGACAGGTACTCCTAATGTATTTTTGCTCAGTTCTTTTCTGTGGTTTCCTACGCCTGAACCGGGGTTTATACCGGAATCTGAAATTTGAAGGCTTTTTCCGAGACGCTCGATACTGCGGGACACAAGAGCGTCAATTGCAATTACGCACTTAGGTTGGGTTCTCTCTACTATGCCGCGCACAATTTCAAGCGTTTCTATACCTGTAGTTCCGAGAACACCGGGAGAAATCGCGCTTACGGGGCGCATTTTATTGCTGGTTACTTCAGGAAGATGTTCAAAGAGATGGCGAGAAACAAAAAGAGCCGACACAACTTTCGGACCGAGAGCGTCGGGAGTAATATCCCAATTGCCAAGACCTATTACAAGAACGGGGTCGTTTTCGGAAATGCCATTTTTTTTCAAAAGAGTTTCAATTTCCCGAGCGATAAAATTGCGGCTTTGCTTGTAGCTTTCGGGATCTGAACCGCGCAGATCCTCTGCTTCGACTGTAATATATGTTCCGAGCGGCTTTTCAAGGTAGCGTGAACCTTCTTCGTTTGTAACGGAAATGCTTGTGTAGCGGAGTCCGCCGAAACTACGCTTGTCCATTGTAACTCCGGGCGGAATTCCACCCTTCTTGCCACTAAAATATTCGTGGGCTTCAAGAGCAAGGTCTGTATGAATTTCACTCATGAAAAAATCCTCCTTTTCGTGTGATAAAATTATTCTTCCCCGGTAAGGGAAAAATAAACCTGTATTTATTCATCCAAACCAAAATAATTAATTCCGAGAATAAATAGTAAATGGAGGATGCAGAGAATAATAAATCCAAACGTACGCAGATCTGTTTGCAACATGAAACTCACCCCTTTATTCATTATATTACAAACATGGTGAATTTGACACACAAAAACTGTAAAAAATGATATATAAATATATAAAAACTGTAAATTTTTAAAGGATTTTAATGAATAATATTTACATAATTTCCGTTGACTTTTTTGTTTTATAGCAGTATAATAATATACTGTAAATAAAGTACAATAATAGGGAGAGATTTTATATGAAAGCAATAGTTACCGTTGTCGGAAACGATAAGGTAGGGATTATAGCAAAAGTCAGTACAAGGCTTGCTATGTTCAATATTAATATTCTTGATATTTCCCAAACGATAATGCAGGATCTGTTTACTATGATCATGCTTGTTGATACAGATAAATCCGGTAAGAATATAGATGAAATAGCGGCGGAGATGAAAAAGTTAAGTGAGGAAATCGGTGTGGAGATCAGAATTCAGCATGAGGGCATCTTTAAATCAATGCACAGAATATAATGGCGGTAGGAGATTATTATGATTAATAAAGGTGAAATTTTAGAAACCATACATATGATATCAGATGAAAATCTGGATATACGTACGGTCACAATGGGTATTTCTCTTCGTGATTGCGCAGGTGACGATATTGATAAACTATGTAAGAAAATATATGATAAGGTAACCAATAAGGCGGAGCGGCTTGTTGCTCAGTGCGAAGAAATTTCTACCGAATACGGCATACCTATCATACATAAACGCATTTCGGTGACGCCTATAGCAATAGTTGCGGAGGGATGCAACGGAGATTTCGTAAAAATAGCAGAGACACTTGACAAAGCGGCAAAAGAAGTCGGCGTGAACTTTATCGGCGGATATTCAGCTTTGGTGCATAAAGGATACACAAAAGGCGACAGAAAACTTATAGAATCTATTCCGGAGGCTCTTGCCCGGACGGAAAAAATGTGCTCATCCGTGAATATAGGTTCTACAAGAGCCGGAATAAATATGGATGCGGTTTTGCAAATGGGGGAAATTATATGTAAGTCCGCCCAGCTTACAAAGGATAACGGGTGTATAGGACCGGCAAAATTTGTTGTATTTTGTAATGCGGTTGAAGACAACCCTTTTATGGCGGGAGCCTTTCACGGAATCGGTGAGGGCGAATGCGTAATAAATGTAGGGGTAAGCGGACCTGGGGTAGTACAAAATGCTATAAAAAAACTGGGCAGTGAAGCCAGCATAAATGAAGTTGCGGAAACTATAAAGAAAACGGCGTTTAAAATTACACGTATGGGGCAGCTTGTCGCGAGCGAAGCCTCAAAAAGGCTTGGTGTAGATTTCGGTATAGTCGACCTTTCTCTTGCGCCCACTCCGGCGATAGGAGACAGTGTAGCATATATTTTAGAAGAAATGGGTGTGGGAACATGCGGAACTCACGGCACCACCGCCGCACTCGCAATGCTTAACGACGCGGTTAAAAAAGGCGGCGTTATGGCAAGCTCGTCGGTAGGAGGGCTTTCAGGTGCGTTTATTCCCGTAAGCGAGGATGCAGGTATGATAAGTGCCGCCCGTGCAGGCGCTCTTACTATAGAAAAGCTGGAAGCAATGACCTGCGTATGCTCGGTAGGATTGGATATGATTGCCGTACCCGGAGACACTTCTCCCGCAACAATTTCGGCTATTATAGCGGATGAAGCGGCAATAGGAATGGTAAATTGCAAAACTACAGCGGTCAGAATAATTCCGGCAATAGGAAAAGGCGTGGGAGATATGTTGGAGTTTGGCGGTTTGCTGGGCAGTGGACCTGTTATGCCGATTAATTCTTTTGGAAGCGATGTTTTTGTAAAGCGCGGAGGAAGAATACCGGCCCCGCTTCATAGTCTTAAAAATTAGGAGACATAATTATGAATGACGTTATAAGAAAGATAATAACAATTGAAAAAAATGCCGATGAATTAGTGGAAAAAGCTGAAAAACTCAATGCGGGGGTAGAGTTTGAGGCTGAGAAGGAAGCCGCACCTGCAATTGAAAAAATAAATAATGATGTTGAAAAAAAAATAGCGGAATCAAAGGTGCAGTTTTCAAAAATGATTGAAAAGAAGAAAAAAGACGCAAGGGGAAATATTGAGACGCAAAAGTCAAAAATGACCGAAAAATTTGAAAAAGAAGAAGACAATTGGGTGCAGACTGTCTTTAAGCATATTTTTGGTTAAAATACCAGTTAATGCGGAAAGGAGGCGGCTTTAAATGGATGGACACATACAGTATGGCGCTATTGTCACAAAAATAAGAGGAATGTCCGCAAAGTTGCTGAAACCCGATGATTATAAAAAATTGTCTGTTATGAAATCAATTGCGCAAATAATAGAATATTTAAACACGCAAACACATTACCAAGGTGTTTTTTCGGGAATAAAGGCTGAAACTGTAAACCGTGACAAACTGGAACAAATTCTAAACACCACACTTTACAGTGATTATCTTAAGGTACGGCATTATCTTTTAAAGGAGGATAAGGCTTTTATTGAAGCATTTATGCGAAAATATGAGATAAATATAATAAAGAACATGGTACGGCAGGTAATGAGCGGCAATGAAGCCCGGCTTGATTTTGAAACAGAAGATTTTTTTGAGGCATCTTCTTTCAGAAAAACAAAGATTGAAAGCGTAAAAAGCATGGAACAGGTAATTCATGCGATGGAGGATACCCCATATTATGAAGTGATTACATCGCTTTATTCAAGGGAAAAAGACCCCACGTTGTTTGATATAGAAATTTCCCTTGATATGTCTTATTTTTCCAACTTGTGGAAGGAAAAGGAAAAAGCTTCCAAGGAAAATAAAAAAATAATAACGGAATGTATAGGCGCTGAAGCGGATTTGCATAACATTTTGTGGATATACAGAAGTAAAAAATATTTTAAAGTTGATACAAGTTATGTTTACAGTTATCTTATACCTGTTCACTATAAGCTGACTACGGATATGATACAGCGTCTTGCGGTTACGGAAAATGCTGATGATATGAGTAAAGTGCTGGAGGGAACAGTATACGCCGGAGCGCTTGACAATGACGCCCAGATGTTTGAAAGGGCAATGATTGATTTTGTGCTGAAAGATATGCTTCGTTCAGTGAGAAAAGGTGGACTTAACATTTCGGCTGTTTTGTGGTATCTGCACGCAAAGGAACTTGAACTGGGAAACATATGCTCAATAGCGGAGGGTGTTCGTTATTCGTTGAGTTCAGCAGAGATCCTTAGATACGTATTTATGCGGTAAATGGAGGTGAGACGCATTGGCAGTTGAAAAAATGAAACTGGTGAATATAATTGCCCCTATATCCGAGTTTGATAATTTAGTTGATAAGTATATAATCGAGCATGATGTTCACCCCGAAGATACAAGGGAGGTTATGGGAGACATTAATGGACTTTTCGGGTTTGAAGGGGTAAACCCGTATGCCGAGCTGTATAAAGATGCAATGGAAATTTGTGAAATCATGAATGTCCCGGCAGTATATGAACCTCCGTCGGAGAAGCTGACGACGGATGAAGCGGAAGCTTTTATTGGCGAAGTGCGTAGTTTTTATAATAAAAATAAAGAGCGGCGCGAGGAAATAGCCCGTAAGATATATGATAATAACATTCTTCTCGAACAGCTTGCCCTTATGAGAGGTACAAACGCAAAACTCGAAGAACTTTTTAACTTTAAGTTTATTAAATTTAGATTTGGAAAGATGAAAAAAGAAGCTTATACAAAGCTTGAAACTTTCATGGGCGACATAAACGCAATATTTATTAAAAATGCCGAGGATAAAAATTATGTTTACGGAATGTATCTTACTCCGAAAGAGTACTGTGGTGAGGTGGATAACATATTTGCTTCACTTAATTTCGAGAGGATAAAAATTTCAGGTAAAGCAAAGGGGACGCCGAGTGACGCTTACCGTAATATAAGTGATGAAAATATCGTCCTTATAAAACAGCTGGAAAGCGTTGATGCGGAAATTGAGTTTTACCGAAACAGAAATGCAGAAAAGGTAAAAAATGTGTTCAGCGTTGTGTCAAGGAAATATTCGGTAATGAACACCTGTGTGACGGCAGCAAAGACAAAGACGATGTTTGTAATGTCGGATTGGATGCCGGAAAAAGAAAGCGACAGTTTTACGGAGAGCATAAACAAAGACGATAATATTATTGTGCAGGAGCAGGATCCTAAAACTGTTGCCGGAAAAGTTACGCCTCCTACAAAGCTAAAACACAATTTCTTTTCAAAGCCGTTTGAAATGTTTTTGTCTATGTACGGAACGCCCGATTACGACGAGATTGACCCTACTGCTATTATGGCAGTGACTTTTTCCATAATTTTCGGAATGATGTACGGAGATGTGGGGCAGGGACTTATTCTTGCAATTGGCGGTTTCGCGTTGTATAAATGGAAGCATTTTGCAATTGCCGGAATAATGGCGCTTGCCGGAGTATTTTCTGTAGTATTTGGATTTTTATTTGGCAGTATATTCGGAAATGAGAGTCTGATTCATTATTTATGGCTTAACCCAATGAAGCAGACGCAGAACCTTCTTGTAACGGCGGTTGCCATAGGGGCGGTATTTATGGTAATGGCTATGGCGCTGAATGTGGCTAATTCGCTGAAAAAGAAGGACTACGCAAGCGCTTTCTGTTCCCAAAACGGTGTGGCGGGAATAGTGTTTTATTGCGGCTTGCTTGTGATTTTGATATGCAGGCTTGCGTATGGTATAAAAGTGCCTGTATGGATTACTCTTCCGGTAATTCTTGTGCCTGTGGTACTCATCTTCCTTAAAGAAGCAATGGAAGGAGTATTTGAGGGCAAAGGATTTCATATGGGCAGTGTGGGTGAATATTGTATGGTTAATGGGTTTGAAATGTTTGATGTAATGCTGACATACATTACGAACACCATTTCATATATAAGGCTCGGAGCTTTTGCGCTTGTGCATGCGGGCATGATGATGGTTGTATATCAGCTCGCGGGGATGGTAGGGGCAAATGGCAGCATGGGCTACACTGCAGTTCTTATATTCGGCAATATGTTTGTAATGGCAATGGAAGCATTTATAGTATGCATTCAGGTGCTAAGGCTTGAATTCTATGAGATGATGGGCAGATACTATGACGGAAACGGAAAGCCGTTTGTGTCGGTAAATATTAAAAATAAATAAATTTTACGGAGGAATTAAATTATGTTAGTTTCAGTTATTATAGTTATGATCGTTATGTCTTTTGCGGTTCCCGCAATTATTTATGTTAAGGGCAACAATAAAATCAGAAGTGCCAAACGGGCACTCGCGTTTAATATAGGTACTTATTTTTCTGCAATAGTTGCTGCAAATATTATTGCTTTTGCAAATATTCCTGTGTTTGCGGCAGGCGGTGCGGGCGTCGCACAAATATCTGTGGGAACAGGTCTTGCTTATATAGCTGCCGCCCTTTGTACCTTTGCTTCGACAATTGGAGCCGGCATTGCGGTAGGAGCATCAACAACAGCTGCGATAGGTGCGATAAGCGAAAATGAAAAGCTGTTCGGAAAAGCGCTTATTTATGTTGCCATGGCTGAAGGTATTGCTCTGTATGGGCTTTTAGTATCTATTCTTATTATAAATAACATTTAAAAGAGGGCAAATGCCATGAAAATGTATGTAATAAGCGACAATGTTGATACACAGACAGGTATGCGTCTTGCGGGTGTTGAAGGTGTGGTAGTACATACCCAAAGTGAAATCAGAGAAGCCCTTGAGAGTGTTGTCAATGATAAAAATATAGAGATATTGCTGGTAACGGAAAAGCTTGCAAAAAATTTTTCCAACGAAATAGCTAAGATAAAGTTAGGGATGCGGCTTCCACTTGTTGTGGAAATTCCCGACCGTCACGGAACCGGAAGAACTCCGGATTCAATAACTTCTTATGTAAAAGAGGCTATTGGTGTGAAGGTCTGAAGAGGTGAAAAAATGAGTAATATAAAGGAAAAACTTGAGTCATTCGAGAAAACCATTATGGAAGATGCCGAAAAGCAAAGCAATGAAATCCTTGCTGAATTTGAGGCAAAGAAAAAACAAATTGCAAGTGAAATGGAAAATAAAGCGCGCCGGGAAGCGGAGGAAAAGCTCAAAGCGGAAACGGAAAAGCTTGAGAGAAAAGCAAATGAAGAAATTTCCGGAATTCTTGCGGTGGGAAAACGCGAATTGCTTGTGAAAAGGCAGGAAATAATGGATGCCGTTTTTGAAAAAATTGAAAATAAAATCAATGAATACAGAAAAACAGACGAATATTTTCAATATCTAAAAGGTAAAATCCATGATGGTATAGAAAGTGTTGGGCAAGGGGATATCGTTGTATATCTTGATAAATCGGACGCGGGGTTAAAGGACGCCGTTGAAAAAGAGTTTTCTGTGAAGGTTGAATTCGATTTATCTGATATCAAGGGCGGAGCCAGAGTTTGCAACATAACAAAAAATGTTGTATGCGACAATACTATTGTAGATAGACTGATTGAGGAAAGGGATAAGTTTCTTGAGATTTCAGGACTTAATATAGGGGGCTGATAGAATGACAAACGGAACAATTTATGAAATTAACGGCCCTGTAGTAAAAGTGCGCGATGTTAAAGGATTTTCCATGATGGAAATGGTTAGAGTCGGCAATGCAGGACTTATTGGTGAAGTTATAGGTATAAACGGAAGGGATACGATAATTCAGGTTTATGAGCCTACGTCAGGAATATGCCCTGGAGAGCCTGTTGTGGGAAATGGTACGCCTTTATCCGTACAGCTTGCACCCGGGATAATAGGAAACATCTTTGACGGAATTGAGCGACCTTTGGTGACTATTGAAGGAAAATGCGGGGCTTTTATGGACAGGGGAGTCCAAATTCCGCTGCTTGACAATGAAAAGTTGTGGGATATAAATGTTGTCGCAAAGGAAGGGGATCAGGTTTCGGGAGGATATATAATAGCACAAGTGCAGGAAACCCCTATTATAGTTCACCGCGCAATGATTCCACCGAAAATTTCCGGTAAAATAGTTGAGGTAAGACCGAGCGGTCAGTATACAATAACAGACTGGATTGTTAAAGTTAAACAGTCTGACGGAAATATAAAGGAAATTTGTCTTCTTCAGGAATGGCCTATAAGAGAAACACGTCCGTATGTGGAAAAGAAAACAATTGATAAGCTTCTTACTACAGGGCAGCGAGTAATAGATACGCTTTTTCCGATAGCAAAGGGCGGTACGGCGGCAATCCCGGGCGGTTTCGGTACCGGAAAGACTATGACACAGCATCAGCTTGCGAAATGGGCGGATGCGGATATTATTGTCTATATAGGCTGCGGTGAACGCGGAAATGAAATGACACAGGTGCTGGAGGAGTTCAGTGAGCTTGTTGACCCTAAAACAAACAGACCCCTTCTTGATAGAACGGTGCTTATTGCAAACACGTCAAATATGCCTGTTGCAGCGCGTGAAGCGTCAATTTATACGGGTATAACACTTGCTGAATATTACCGTGATATGGGTTATCATGTTGCGATAATGGCGGACTCTACCTCACGCTGGGCGGAGGCACTTCGTGAAATATCAGGACGGCTTGAGGAAATGCCTGCCGAGGAAGGGTTCCCGGCATATCTTCCGTCCCGTTTGGCGGGATTTTATGAAAGAGCCGGGTATGTAAATAATCTTAACGGCACAGACGGTAGCGTTACAATAATAGGGGCGGTATCACCTCAGGGCGGAGATTTTTCCGAGCCCGTAACCCAAAATACAAAGAGGTTTATACGCTGTTTTTGGGCGCTGGACAGAGACCTTGCCTATGCAAGACATTATCCCGCAATAAATTGGCTGGGCAGTTACAGCGAATATAAGGACGAACTAGAAAGCTGGTTTGAAGAAAACGTAAACTCCAAATTTGCAAAAAATAGGGCGCGCATTGTTCGCATATTGCAGGAAGAAAGCAGCCTTATGGAAATAGTAAAGCTTATCGGAAGCGATGTATTGCCGGACGGTCAGCGGCTTGACCTTGAAATAGCAAGGGTAATACGCGTGGGATACCTTCAGCAGAACGCTTTTCATGCCGAAGACACTTATGTGCCTTTGGAAAAGCAGGCTAAAATGATGGAGCTTATATTATACCTTTATGATATGGCAAAGGGACTTGTGGAAAAGGGAATCCCTCTTTCGATTGTAGCAAAGACAGGTATATTTAATAAAGTGGTATCTGTAAAGTATGATATTCCAAACGATAAGCTGGAGGAATTTGTAAAATATAAGAAAGAAATAGATACAGTGGAAGAATCTATAAAAGCGGAGTACAATAATTAGAAAGCGGTGAAAGACACATGGCTTTAGAATATATGGGCCTTAACGAAATAAACGGACCGCTGGTTGCAATTGAGGGCGTCAAAGGTGCGGCATATGACGAAATTGTTGATATACGCATGAGTGACGGTTCAAAAAGAACGGGTCAGGTAATTACGATTTCTGAAGATAAGGCGATTGTGCAGGTGTTTGAAGGCAGTTCGGGCATGGCGCTTAACAATACTGTTTCAAAATTTACGGGAAAAACTCTTGCACTTCCTGTTTCAAAAGAAATGCTGGGCAGAGTGTTTGACGGTGTCGGACGTCCTGTGGACGGACTTGGGGAAATATTTCCGGAAAAAAGGATAGATGTAAACGGAAATCCCATAAACCCGGTTTCGCGCGAATATCCCAGAAACTTTATTCAGACGGGAATTTCTTCAATTGACGGACTTGCGACACTCATAAGAGGGCAGAAGCTTCCTATTTTTTCGGGAAGCGGCATGTCCCACGACTCATTGGCGGTGCAAATTGTGCGCCAGGCGAAAATTTCTGAAGGTAGCGGAGATTTTGTAATAATATTTGTTGCAATGGGAGTAAAACATGACGTTGCAAATTATTTTAGAAAAAGCTTTGAGGAAAGCGGGGCTTTGGAAAGAGTTGTAATGTTTCTTAATCTTTCAAACGACCCTGTTGTTGAAAGAATTCTTACTCCGAGATGCGCTCTTACGGCGGCTGAATATTTGGCTTTTGAGCATAATATGCATGTGCTTGTTGTTATGACGGATATAACTTCCTATGCCGAAGCAGTGCGTGAATTGTCTTCCTCAAAAGGTGAAATTCCGTCGAGAAAAGGATATCCCGGATACCTTTATTCCGACCTTGCTTCTCTTTATGAGCGTGCCGGTATGATAAAAGGCAAGAAGGGTTCTGTAACCCAGATACCTATTTTGACTATGCCGAATGACGACATTACACATCCGATACCCGACCTTACGGGATATATTACAGAAGGTCAGATTGTTCTCTCAAGAGAACTTTTCTTAAAGGGAATTTATCCGCCTGTATCCGTACTTCCGTCCCTTTCAAGACTTATGAAAGACGGAATAGGAAAAGGCTATACTCGTGAAGATCACCCTGAAGTTGGAAACCAGCTGTTTGCGGCATACGCAAAGGTTAATGATACGAGGGCCCTTGCTTCCGTAATAGGAGAAGACGAGTTAAGCGAAACGGATAAAATGTACCTTGCGTTCGGAAGGGCATTTGAAGGAGAATTTTTAAATCAAAGCGTAAATGAAAACCGCAGTATTGCAGAAACTCTTGAACTTGCATGGAAGCTTCTTCGTATGCTTCCAAGAGAGGATCTTGACAGGATAAGCACGAAAACGCTTGATATATATTATGAATTATAAATTTCAGTGAGGGAGGCAAATCATGGATACCAATTTAGTACCCACAAAGGGTAATCTTCTTTTATCTAAGAATACATTGAAATTGTCAAAACAGGGCTATGATTTGCTGGATAAAAAGAGAACTATTTTAATAAACGAGATGATGAGCCTGATAGGAAAAGCGGAAGATATACAGTCGCAGATTGACCAGACATTCAGTGACGCTTATGTTGCGCTGCAACGTGCAAATATTTCAGAAGGTATAAGCCGTATAAAGGAAATTTCAGCGGCCGTACCTATCGCAAATAATATCAACGTACGTTTTCACAGCGTAATGGGCGTTGAAATTCCGGAAGTTGTCTCAACTGAGGAAAAAGTACATTTGGTTTATGGCTTTATGGGTACATCCACAATGCTTGACGACGCGTTAGAAAAATTCCGAAAGGTACGAGAACTTACTGAGAAACTTGCGGAAGTTGAAACATCTGTTTACAGGCTTGCCGTGAACGTTAAAAAAACTCAGAAAAGGGCAAACGCGCTTAAAAATATAATAATTCCAAGGTACACTGCTATTGTTGCAAATATGGCAAATGTTCTTGAAGAAAAAGAACGTGAGGAGTTTGCAAGACTTAAGGTTATAAAAACCCAAAAATCTAAAAAATAAGGAGAATACCGATGGATAGATATATTGCTGTTATAGGTGCAGGCGGATGGGGCACTGCTTTGGCAAATCTTTTGTCAAAGAAGGGCTACAATGTAAGAGTATGGGTATATCTTAAAGAAGAAAAGGAAGAGCTGGAAAGAAATCATGAAAACCTACATTTTTTGCCTGGAATAAAGCTTGAAGAGGGCATAGAATTCAGCAACGATATGGAGTACTGCATAAAAGGAGCATTGTGTGTCGTATCAGCGGTACCTTCAAAGGCTGTGGAGGAAACAGCCGTAAAAATCGCAAAATATATAGATATAAAAAGTCAGAAACTGGTGACAGTATCAAAGGGACTTGACGCCAATACACAGGAGCGTATTTCCCAGGTGATATGCAGGGTCATACCGGGCGTTGATGTTGCCGTGCTTTCCGGACCGTCGCACGCGGAAGAGGTTGCACGCGGTATGATAACTACCAATGTTGCGGCAAGCGCAAGTGATGAGACAGCAGAGTTTGCTCAGGAAATATTTATGACGGACTATTTCCGCGTTTACACAAATAACGATATTATTGGAGTTGAGCTTGGCGGAGCGTTAAAAAACATAATTGCTCTATGTGTCGGAGTATT
>JAUZPZ010000149.1 GCA_030705675.1 Bacillota bacterium | reverse complement strand
TTATCACTATAAATGGAAAAGAAGTGCTTCTTCATAATTTTGTTGACGAAAAAGATAACTATATTAAAATAAAGGGTGCGGAAAACTTAAAAACAAACGGTTTGCAAAAACGACTTTCCGTGATTAAGTATATTTACAATAACACGATACAAGATGAGAACTCTGTGATTTTTAAAATTATGAATTTTGTTCAGGGGATGCTTTTTTTCAGAAGCTTAAAAGAAGCCAATCAATACATAGGCTATAAATTAGGCGGCGAACTTCTACATGATATTATATTGAATAATGGGAAACTTGAGGATTTTAACGAGTTTTTAAAACAGTTTGAATTAAATTATATGCTTGTGCCTCTTAAAACAATGAGTGGACTTTTAACCATGGGTGCAAAGTTTGAAAACGGACATGTTGTGGAATTTGAAAGCATTTGCTCATCCGGCACAAGAACGCTTCTGCTATTTTATTGCTGGATGCTTCATTTCTCAAACTTAACATTGTTGGTTATCGATGAATTTGACGCATATTATCATTACGAAACCTCTGAAAAAGTTTTGGAAATCATTCATAGCTTTGAAAATGTGCAGTCAATAGTAAGTACGCATAGCGTCACATTAATGAATACAAAGCTTACAAGACCTGATTGCTGTTTTATATTGAACAACAATAAAATTGAAAATATATGTAATTGTACAGATAAAGAACTGCGAGCGGCACATAATATCGAAAAAATGTACCGTGAGGGTAATTTTGTAGAATAATAACTCAAATAAGAAAGAAGTGATGAAAATTGAGGGTAAAGAAAAAACACATTAAAAAGTTGCTGGTAACAACGATTTAATGTGTCCTATCTCGGATATGCTAAAAAGCAATCCATTCACCATGGCTATATTTTAGCATATCCGTAAATCAAAATCAAGTGTTTAAAACAAATTTTCTGTTTTAAACAAAAGAAATTTAATTTACGGAGGTTAATTTTAACTTATGACAACAGAAAAATTTAATAATTATGATGTATTTCATGCCTTTTTGGTTGAAGATGCTGATTACGAAGGCTTATTTGAGATGCCGAAGGTTAGAACAAGCAGGTTTATTCCCGATAAGGTTATTACCTTTTCAAAAGCAATGTCCAAAGCATGTACAGACTTTGACTCATGGGTAATCTTTTACGAGCATGACACAAAGTTTGAACGGCTATGGAATAATCCAAAAGCATACCTTAAAAAGCTCAAAAAATTTAAAGGCGTAATTTCTCCTGATTTTAGTCTTTACCGTAATATGCCGCTTTGTATGCAAATATGGAATACATACCGAAATCATGCGCTTGCTGCATGGCTACAAAACAATGGAATTGAAATAATTCCAAATGTAAGATTTAATGACGAAAGAACATATTTGTTTTGTTTTGATGGAATTGAGAAAAATAAAACAGTAGCGGTCGGCACTCATGGCTGTTTAAAACTTAAAGAAGATAAGGCTTATTTTGAAACAGGACTTGCAGAGCTTGTAAAAAGACTGTCTCCTAAAAACATAATTGTTTACGGCGCTGCTCCTAATAGTATTTTTAAGTCTTATAAGGGTGCAGGAATCAATATTATCAGGTTTGAAAGTGAGTTTTCAAAATTCCGAAAGCAGACGTCAACAGAAAAGACTTTCACAAAATCAGAGATTTTGTGGAAAGAGGAACACCCGACTGAAAAGCTCACAAGCGACAATTTATCGTCACTTGTGAGCAGAAAGGTCGTGGTGTGACGAAATGGGTGCAAGCAAAGCTGGAAATTTCGGTAATACAATTGGCAGTAAATTAGACGCACTTAGCGATGCTCTATCGGTTGTATCACTAATACCGGGACTTGATACTTTTACAGATATAGCTTCAATACCGGTAGATTTAGCGCGCGGAGACTTTTTATCAGCAGGCTTTGATTTGATTGGTGTAATTCCGGTTATAGGAGAAATCGGGGATACCGCAAAGCTTGCAAAAGTGGTTGACAATGCTGTTGATGCAGCAAAGGCAGTAGACAAATCTACAGATGCAGCAAAATCAATTAAAAAAGCACTAAAATATCCCGGAAATAATCCAAGCAAATCACCCAGTAAGGGATTCGAATGGCGTGGCAGTTCAACTCCAAGTAAAGGTAAAGGGAATTGGTTTAATCCAAAAACAGGAGAGAAATGGAATGCAGATTTAAAGCACGGAGATCCTATTGGTCCTCATTGGGATTATACAGACTCTAATGGAATTAAATATCGGGTGTACCCAGACGGAAGAAAAGTTAAAAAATAGTAAGGGAGGAATAACCATGTATAAAAATGATTGGCGCTTGACTAATCAAATGAATTACTTACAAAAGAAAACGCTGTTAAATATGCGATTTGAGCCCTTCAAAAAGGGCTGGGAACATGAGCATTGTGAATTCTGCTCAAAACGTATTGATTCAAAAACGATAGATGCCTACACAACAGAAGATAGGTATTATTGGATTTGCAAAGAATGTTTTGATGATTTTAAAGAAATGTTTGAGTGGAAAGTAAAAAATAATTAGGGGTTTTTCTATGATATGCATAACAGGCGATACACATATTCCTATAGATATTGGAAAATTAAGTACAAAAAGATTCCCTGCCCAAAAAGTATTAACAAAGGAAGATTACTTAATTATCTGTGGTGATTTTGGTGGTGTATGGGATAATAGCAATGAAGAAAAATATTGGATAAAGTGGCTTTGCAAAAAAAATTTCACCACTATATTTATCGATGGAAATCATGAGAATTACTCTTTACTTAATGAGCTCCCTGTAGTCCCATTCGCACATAAAATCAATGACGGAATTTACCATCTGATAAGAGGTGAAGTTTTTACAATCGACAATAAAAAAATATTTACATTTGGTGGAGCAAGCTCTCATGACAGACAATGCAGAAAAGAAGGCATAAATTGGTGGAAAGAAGAAGTTCCGTCTGAAGGCGAATATATAAAAGCAATTCATAATCTTGATATTTGTAATTGGAAAGTTGATTATATCATAACTCATTGCATTGCTTCATCTATACAAAGACAAATTGATTCTACTTATGATGAAAATGAACTAACTGATTTTTTAGATATGATTAATAATAAGCTGTCATATAAAAAATGGTTTTTTGGACATTACCATTTAGATAAAGAAGTAGATCAGCAACACACAGTTATTTTTAATAGGATTATTGCAATTTAACTTATTTTATAAAATAATAAAAAACAGCTATCACAATAACAATACTCATTTGTCATTGAAATAAGTCCGTCATCGAAATCAGCGATGGCGGATTTTGCTTTTATCTTTTAACATGCCCATTTTCATATAAGACTCCAAATCTTGACAAGATTTTACGATGATGGTATAATCTAATTTTATATAGGAGTTGTTTGCAATGAAAGTATTTGACGCTCATGTACATGTATATCCGGAAAAAATTGCCGAAAAAG
>JAUZPZ010000148.1 GCA_030705675.1 Bacillota bacterium | reverse complement strand
TTATTCACTGACATTCAAGCGCAGGTTCGCGGTTAATATGTATAAAGCTTAAGCTTGCCGTTTACAGTCAATGATGTTGTAGATTAGCTTGCGACTTCATAAACAAAATAAGAATTTATAAATAAATTCTTAATCTTTAAACAAATAGCGGGAGATAAAATTTTATCTCCCGCTATTTGTTATCTCAATCATAGGTTCAAGTTCTTCGCTTTTCAGGCGAGGGTGGTTGAGTTTGGTTCTTATAAGGTTTTACCCCCAACTATTGACAAAGAGCCTTTATAAAAGGGGGTTGCCGCCTAAAGAGGTTTAATTGTAAAGGTGGTTGATGGTTTTATTCAAAATGTATGTGTGATGTAATCTTATCAATTCCAAAGAGGCAATCTGTTTAATTTATATTTTACCGTGTCTCCAGAGGCATAAAGGTCAAAAGAAACATAGGTTTTCTGATTTGTCAGTATTGAAGGGGACAGGGGCGGAAGGCTGACATAACGCACCCCGCCGTTGTTTGTAACCATAACGAAGTTTCCTTTAAAAACCACAAAAACATTTTTGTTTGCCGCAAGATGCGCGCTAAGAGCATTGTTTACCGAGTTCATTTGGATTTCATTAAAATTATCAATAATAACGGCGAAGGCTTTTCCGCTTACAGCAGTATTTTCAATGGAAGCCAAAGTATCGTTATTGACGGAATCTATATGAAGAACCGTGACGCCGTCTGCGGAGGAGACTTTCTTTGAAATCAAATTTGACGGTTTGGTCATACTGTCAAAAGTATAGCTTATTTTGGATTTTTCCAGCGTTTTGGCTATGTTTCCCAATACCGCCGTATCCAATATAGTTCCGGTATTTTCTATTCCTCCCGTGACGGAAATATCCGGGGTAAAATTATCGGATATAAGAACATCTGCGGCATAATCTCCGGCAGCGGAGTAGTTTAATACAAGATTATCAAAATAAAGCGCGCCCCGTTCTTTGGAGCCGGCACTGTTTTCGACGACATAGATCCGTGAAAGCTTTGCGGGATAAGAAAGATCGTCGGGAAGAGCGATACTTACGTTTTTCCAACCGGTGAAGGAAAGATCACCGCACAGTGTTATACGTTTTATATCACCGTTTGCATCGGTGAACATTGCTTTTAATACGCTGTTTTTATATCCCGGGCTGTATAGATCAAGAGAAAGAGCGGCGCCTATACCATGTATCACGGCAGGGTTTGTAAATGAAACATAGGCGGACTGCAAATCGGTAATGTCGTTGTTAAAGTCAAACCATAATTTGCCCGAGGTTTTGCCGCCTGCCGCCTGTTCATTGCTTATTTTATATGCGGAGGGCGTTGCGGTGGGGTAGGAAACAGCTACGCCGTTGTCTGCTTCAAAATTATCCGTAAAAGAGCCTTTTTCAGCAAACGCGTCTTCGGGTATTACGCCGTCAACGGATAAATACGCGCTGAATTTAAGGTCGCCTATGGTAAATGTCATTGTGCCAAAACCGGATTTTACCGCGGTTATTTTGTTTCCGGAAAGAGTTGCAAGGCCGTCGGTTACATTAAATGCAGTTTCGCTTATCGGGAGAGTATACTGCTTTCCTTTTTGGTCAATTGCGTTTATTACAACGGGAACAGTCTCCCCGCTTTTCACTTTATAAATTGTTTTGTCACAATCAGCGTATTTCGGGTAGTCCCGTACATTTATAATTGTATAGTTTGAAAAATCGCCGTAATGTACGGTTGCTACAAGAGTTCCTTTTTCAGAAGGAATAAAAGAGTTGCCGTCTGCCGTACCTTTTACGCCTTCAAAAGTATATGTAGCATGTATATTGGGATCAATGTCAACACCATAGTATAATTGGTCAAAAGGCTTAAACGAAACGCTTACTTTGCTTTCACAGCGCACGGTGGATTCGCTTGAACTGACGGTTATTCCGTCAAGAACGCCGCGGGTTCCGTTTACAACAATACCAAGCGCGTTTATTACAGGTCGATAGTAGCCGTTTTCGGGGCTGTTTATGTAGCTTAAATTGCTTTCGCCGTAAGCCCTTGCCACCATTTGCGTGGAACCACCCCCGTCAAAATTTATTCCGTCATATACACCGATAGAGAGCATAAGCTTTCTCATTTCGGCAAGACTCATGCCTATGCTACCGCTAAGACCGTCAGCGGCTATAAGATAGAGAGTTTTGCCGTCCTTGCTCACTCCTGCGGCAGTGCGGTAATCCCTGCCGTAACGCATATGTGTGACCGGCGCTTCCTTGCCGTCTTTTATAAGTACAGTTCCGCCGCCCACGGCAGTATCAATATTATCAAAATCAGGAGTAAAGGAAATATCAAGGTTTATTTTGGAGCCGGTAGCTATTCCCGCGGTAAAGAAATCCGTGCGGTCGGCAAGACCGGCTATCAAATATCCGTTTTGAGGAATTTCAATATCCCCCGCTTCCTTCGTGATATTTGTTACAACTCCGTTTTCCACTGTCGCAACAGTAAGATTTCCTCCGTCGGAGGAAAAGGTTTTGCCCCATGCGGGCGTATATACCACAAGATCTGTGAGAGGGTCGTATTTATTGATGTTTCTGATTTTTTCGGTTCGTCCTTCGGCAGTCGTAACAGACATTGCCGGCTTAAAATAAGAGGTAAAGACCTTGCCGTCCGTTGTAAATACCATGGAAGCAAGCTGTTCGTCCGTAGGGGGGGAGGTGAGCATTTTACCGTCGGATACGTCAAAACCTACTGCCGAGCCTCGGGAGGTGTCATTTTTATACCACGCGAAAAAATCCGAGTTTACCGCGGCAACAACGCGCTCATCCGTATTTGCAAGGTTGCGGACATTTGAAAGATAACTGACGCCGCTCGGACTTGTGAGCAGTTTAACGCTTAGTTTGGGGTTTGAAAGATCTATTTTAAGTATCTTTATTTTTTGAACACCGTCTGAAGTATGATTGGCTATATCTATACGGTCAATGCCCCATACAAGCGGAGTTTCAGATTGCTCAGACCAATCCGCGCTGACTGCGACAGAGTATGAAAGCATGATAAAAGCTGTAATAACAATAGGAAGAATACGTTTCATAAGGTGAACTCCTTTATTAAATATAATCCTGTGTCTTCACGTTTCGCCCACAGGGCCTAAAATCTTTGACTTAAAGATTATAGCCACTTTGACCCGAGAATTGTGGTGCTGCAGCAGCAGCAGGAGGAGCTTAGCTCCTACAACAATTCTTCCAATGGCTTAAAAACCATGTCTGTAGGGAGTTTTTAAAAGGATTTTTAAAAACTCGGAAAGCGACAAGCTATAGTAAAAGCTACTTCTTTGCTTGTGTCGCTTTTATTATACCATATAATATAAAAATAATAAAGGGGAAAAGTATTACATTTAAATGACTTTTTCGTCAATAAAAATTCACTTAACCAACACATTTATATTATTGCAAAATGGGTAAAAGTGGTTTTTGAAGCTTTAACAGCGAAGATTTTGAGGCATAGCAAAATTTAAGCCGCTGACCATACCAATCATTAATTT
>JAUZPZ010000147.1 GCA_030705675.1 Bacillota bacterium | reverse complement strand
TTATTTTATTTTTTCTGACTTCTTCAGCCGAAATGTATGGTTTATCCATATTTTAAACCCCTTAAATACGTATCATTAATCTATATCCTTTAGTCTCATGTTGTCAATATCGCGGCGTGATGTTTCTTCAATCTCAAAGAAATTTTCAGATGTAAAGCCAAAAATTGACGCAAATACCATTCCCGGAAAAACCTTTATTGCTGTATTGTATGTTGTTACAGCAATATTATATCTGTTACGCGCATATGAAATTTTATCTTCACAGTCCGCAACCTGTTCCATGATTTTTCTGAACGACTCATTTGCTCCAAGCTGGGGATAATTTTCAGCGACAGCATAAACAGAAGGCATAAGCTTTGTAACTTCGTCGTTTACCTTCATTCTTTCCTCGTTTGAACCGGTTGTAATGCCCGTTCTTGCCGCTGTAAGCTTTTTGAGCAAATCACCTTCGTAATTTGTCTGCATTTTGATAGTATCAATAAGGTTAGGCAGCACATTTCCCTTTCTTTTAAGCTGTACGTCGATGCCAGACCACGCTTCGGATACGTTAATTTTCCTTCTTACAAGACCATTGTAGACTGCAATTGAAATAATTACAAGAACAAGTACAATACCCAAAAATACTAAAACAATTTCTCCCATTTTTTTAATTCTCCTTATTTTCCATAAATAAGTGTTTTGAACAAATCTTGCTACTTTATGCGATCTTTGCCCATAACACCCCATTATATTTATACATACTTATTATTATATCATTTTATCATATAAAAATCAAGAGATTTTTATGATTTTTTCCTTAATAAAGGAAAATGCGGAGGATTATTAACTCCTCCGCAAAATTTTAGGAATTTTCAATTTTTATTACGCTTGAGTTATACTCATCTCTTGTTACGTAAAGCCTTCTCGGTATTCTCTCCTGCAGCTCCTTTAGATGGCTTACAACACCTATAACACGGGTTTTGCTCGCCAAATTTTCCAGACTGGTTATTACCGTATCAAGCAGTTCTCCGTCTAAAGAACCAAATCCCTCGTCAAGGAAGAAAAATTCCAGAGGACTCTGCCCTTTAAGCTGTATTTGTTTAGACAACGCCGTCGCAAGCGAGAGTGAGGTCAAAAATACTTCTCCGCCCGACAAAGTGCTTACGCTTCTGTAAGTTCCGCCATTTAAATAATCCTTTACCACAAACTCACCGTCCGCGCCCAGTTCGAGCCTGTATCTCCGATGGGTAAGAGAACTCAATGTTTCAGAGGCTTCAAGCAAAACATACCGCAGGCTTTCTTCGGCGACATACTCGACAAACTTGTTTCCGGCAAGTAGCTTTTTAATCTGATTAAAGCTGTCCAGCCTCGTCCCAAGCTCTTTGTGATTTTCACTTACTATTTTCCATTTTCTGTTGCTTTCGTTTAGCCGCTCAAACTCTGTGCGCGCAACCTCAATCGCCGCAACTGCTTCATCACGTTTTATACCCATCCTGTCATATTCTTTTGCGATAGTATCATATTCCGTAGCCGTAACGGTTTTCCCTTTGAGTTTTTCACGCGCTATAGCAATTGATGTTTCCAGTTTTGTTATATTTTGTTCGTAACGCTTTATTTCTATATTGTAGTTCGTTTCCATTTCAGGGCTAAGCTTTGCCTGAAGGATTATATCAGGCGTTTTAATGCCTGTCCCATCCAGCATTGCCCTGATATTTTCCTGCAAGTCTTCAGAATTTTTTTGAGCATTTTCAGAACTTACGACAAGCATTTGCATACGCGATTCCATGTCCGTTTTCTTCTGACGAATATCTTCTACTGCTTTCGCGCTTTCTTTTTTTGCATTGTCTATTTCGTCAATACGGGCATTTACGCGGTCAAGCTCGTCATAGACTGTTCCCTCCGACACAAGCTGTTGCAGTTGTTCTCCTGTTTCTTTAAGCTGATTGTTTTGCTCCCTCATGGCGGCGTTTATGCCCGAAAGCTCCGCTTCAAGCTGTCCTTGCTTTTCCGCTATGCCGTTAAAGGACGTCATAAGCGAGTCATATTCCTGATGCAGTGCATATCTTTCTGCTTCATTCTCCGCCATGCTCTTTTCAATATCATTAAGTTCTTCAAGCTCTCTGGAAATTTCTCCGAACCCATTATTTGCTTTAAACTTATTAAATTCATTGCTTTTTTCAAACTGAATTTTTATTGCCCCTTCGGCAGAGTTCACAGCCGCTTCATACTGAAGCTTCACTTCTTTAAGTTTTTCGGACAGAATTTCCTTTTTAGTATTATTCGAAGCAATCTGCACGTTTAAATTATTTATTTCTACAATTACGTCTGCCGTTTTTTCACTACCGTAACCGTTTGTAAAGCTTAAAATTATCTTGTCCGTATCCTCAATTTCTTTTTTGTAATGGGCAATTTCTTCTTTAAGTTTCTTTATTTTTTCCGCGCTTTCCTCTTTCATTTCAGCAAGATGAGGATGATGAGTACTGCCGCACACCGGGCATGGCGTATCTTCCTCAAGCCTGATGGCAATATTATAGGCGGCCTCGTTACGCAAAAGGCTTTCCAATTCTTCTTCAAGCGCGGTTTCTTCTCTTACATAATCTGCCTTGAATGATTTGTACTGATTTATTGTGCCTTCAATTGAAGATTTCCGTTTTTCATAAAGCTGAGTTGATCTTTCTATATTTTCCTCGGCTTCATGTATTTCCTGCACGATTTTTTCTTTTTCAGCCTTAATTTTTTCCTGTTGCTGCTTTGCCCTGTCTGCTTCTGCCTTTGCCGTTACCGACGCATATTCAAGCTTCTGACCCTCCATAAGCAGCGGACGCCGCGCAATCCGTGGGCTATTTTCTTTAAAAAGCTCATCATAACCATGAATGGCAGCCGTTATCTCGGTGCGGCGTATCTGATTTTTATTTTTCTGCTCCGCGACCTTTAGCATTGAATTTTTAATTTCTTCGGCTTTTGCCCCGTTTTCCTCAATTGTCTTTTTTATTATGTCAAATTTGTCCTGCAATCCTTTTCCCTGCTCAAGCTTGGACTTCTTATCATAAAGTACCGGCAGTTCTGTTTCCGCGCTTTGTCTTATTATTTCATCTTTCTTTTCAGTTTGGTCAATAACTCCCGCTATTTTTTGTAAGGATTGACTAATTTCAGCTATTTCCTTACGCATTTTTATAAGCATTGTGGATAATTCCTTATATTTTTGCCAGGAAGGTTCCACCTCTTTTGCTTTCGCGCTTAAAACAATTTTCCCCTTCAGCCGGTCAAAATAATCTTTTTCAAGTTGCTGACTTTTAAGCTCATTTTCAAATACCGTTATATTCTGCGAAGTCTCATATAAATCTTTAATTTTTAAATATTCAGCCTCGATATTTTTAAATTTCGCAAGTTCAGCCGCCTTTTGTTTTTCCAGCTTTTCCATACTTTCCTGAGCGGATTTAAGGGTTTCGTCGTCAGCGTGCTCAATTGCTGAAAGCTGTCCCTTTATATTTTCAAAATCCTTTTCTATTTCATAAATTTTTACTTTTATGTGTTCATTCAGCTTTTCACCATACTCGCTAAGATTAAAGATCCTTTCAAGCATTG
>JAUZPZ010000146.1 GCA_030705675.1 Bacillota bacterium | reverse complement strand
TTGGGTGCAGGGACGGGATTTGAACCACGCGACCTCCGGGTTATGAGTTGCCCTTAACCACTTTTACTGCGTGTAACTGTACGCAATAAAGCCTTATTTTATGCGGTTTTCAATGCTTGTTACTAAATAACACATAATTAAATCTTCATTGCGGTACATTTTGCGGTATAAGTCAAGACCACCAGTTTATTGAACTGCATCCTATTTAATGTGAATTTTAACTGGTTCTCCTTTAGAAATCAAATATTTGTTTCCGTAACATGCAAATTCTACATTTCCACCACTAATAAGAGTAAATTCAATTTTCGCGTTATCTGCATTAATTTCTATATAACTTCCTTTGTAAGCAAGTTTCAACTTACAACCTTTCCACTCACTAGGTAATTTAGGGTTGAACTCTAATCCACCTTCGTAGTCACGCATTCCCAAAAAACCATTGACAACATTCATCCACACACCGCCTAAGCATGCCATATGTAACCCACCATTTGTGTTATGTTTAAAATCACATAAATCCATATATGCGGCACTTCTAAAATACGCATATGCCTCTTTAGGTTTATTTATTTCACAAGCCATTATAGAGTGCACCGCGGCAGAAAGAGACGAACCATGATTTGTTTTAGGCTCATAATATTCATAGCTATTCTTTTTTTCTTCCAATGAGTAATTATCTCCCTGCACAAACATAAGTAAAACCACATCTGCCTGTTTTAGCACTTGAATTCTCCAAAGATTTAAAGGATGAAATGTTGCTCTAATATCAAAATTTTTCGGTATAGTATCCATATCAACAGAATCATTAGTAACAAATGAATCATCTTGTTCATAAATACCTAATTTCTTATTGTATTTATAATACATATTTGAAGCAGCTTTTGACCAATTTCTCACATCATTTATATCAATATTTAATTTTTCACTTAATTTACTAAGCTTGTCCGGCACCTTTTCATTCATCTGTTCATACACCTTAACAGCGTATTCAAAATGAGATTTCAACATCATGTTAGTATAGAAATTATTATTCACACCACATGCATATTCATCAGGACCACATACAACATTCAAACAGAATTTGTTATCGTTACCTTCTATAAAATTTCCTCTGTTAAACATATATACGGCTGTATCAAATAAAATTTCCGCACCATAGTTATACAAAAAATCATAATCTTTTGTTGCAGAAACATATCGCTTAATAGCAAATGCAATATCACTTTGTAAGTGATATTCCGCTGTTGATGCTTCAAAGACCACACTTGTTTCTTCACCGTCAACGCTACACCATGAAAAAAGTGCTCCTTTTCCGCCCATAAGTTCAGCTCTTTCACGTGCCTTATCAAGAATTTTATATCTATACATTAAAAATCTTTTTGTTTTCTCAGGGGAGGTATAATTGAAATATGGAGCAATATACATTTCAGTATCCCAGAAAACTTTTCCGCTATAAGACTGTCCTGTAAGACCTGTTGCTCCAATAGACATATCGTCTTGTGGTGGCAATTGTTGTCTAAGATGAAAAAGATTAAAACGAACTGTCATATCGTCTGTTTCATTTCCATAAATTTTTATATCCGCAATATCCCAATGTTTACTCCATTCCTCCTCCTGTTCAAAAAGAAGAGCATCGAATCCCAAATTTTCCATTGCAACAACATCATTTATTGCTTCATCTATAATGCTACAATCATCATTATCTGAATAAAATGCTGCAAATTTTGTAAGCGAAAAAGTTTTTCCCTCTATAGCATTAACTACAGCTTCATATATATACTCATTTTCATTCCGTATTTCAGTATTTGTAAATTCTGCACCTTCAATTTTGTTAATTATAGCGGATGCAACTGAAATATTAGTTTCTTTAGTCGCTATAACCATATATTCTGCACCACTCCGAGAACCCGACTCACGATTTTCAGTCAAAATACGATTACCTAAAGGATTTATTTTTTTTACTGAAGAAATAATCTTTATTTCTCCATCAAAATTCACCGGTGTAACAGAATATTTTATTTCAGCGCCATGAAATCTACGCAAATTAACCATGCGTATACTTTCTACATGAATTATTTTTCCACTATTAGAACACCATTCAAAGCTTCTAAACAAAACTCCTCGTTTCATATCAAGATATCGCACATGATTTTTTACTTTTCCCTCGGTCATAGAAACTTTTTCAGCATCTATATAAAGACTTATAAACCTCCAATCGATAAGGTTTACTGTAAACTGATCGTGTGTTGAAAAGCCATTAAAAAAAGCAGCATGGCTTATTTTCTCCTTATCAAATACACCATTTATATACATTCCAGGCTTTTCTATTTTTTCTGTGAGTAAATCTGTTTCTTCGTACACACCACGCATCCCCATATACCCATTTCCAAGAGCAAATATACTTTCAACATGATTTATGTCACGCAGTTTTATTTCCTTTTCATAAACTCTGTAAGGATTAACTTTAAAACTTTCTTTGTGTCCCGACTCAAGAAAGCTTTCAATATCTATTTCAGAATAATTCTTTATAAATTCATCAGATATTTTATATGTTTCATAATTTCCCACTCCACAACTTTTCATACCAGCAGCATGCGCAGCTTCTATACCAACCGAAGAATCTTCAAAGACAACACAATGAAACGCAGGTATCCCTAATCTCTTTGCACCTAGTAAAAAGATTTCCGGATTAGGTTTTGCTTTTTTTATATCATTTCCTGTTACAACAGCATCAAACAAATCAAGTATATTTAATTTTTCTAACACAAAATTTGCGTTTTTGCTAGATGAACAAATTGCAGTCTTTATTCCCTTTGAACGAAGACTCTTTATAAAATCAACAACTCCTACATATTCATCTTCCTTATTTACATTATCCAAAAGTTTTACATAAGTCTTATTCTTTTTATCTGCCAACAGATTTTTTTCTTCTTCTGATATATCCACATTATTGTGTTCTAAAATAATCTCTAATGATTCTTTTCTTGGTATTCCTCTTAATTTATTATTAATTTTCTCGTCAAAATACCATCCTTTTTCATTACATAACTCTTTCCATGCTAGAAAATGATATCTATCCGTAAATGCGACAACACCATCAAGGTCAAAAAGAGCAGCCTTTATATTATAATTAATCACAGTATATTCCTCCCTATATAATCTTAGTTTTTCTTTAATACCAAAGCGTCTGTCATTTTCTTTTAGATGGCACTTTGGTATCCCCATGTCTCCTTATTATACACCGTCAGAGGCTCATTGTCAAGCGAACAGTGGAAAAATACGACAATTTTATTAAAAACAAGGATACTTACGATTCATTCCGTTTTGCGCTATTTTAACGGTTGCGGTACAAATTGCGGTGCAATGCAGAAAAAACAAAATATTTTGGCATAGGAAAAGACCAGTAAACGGCTTGTTTACTGGTCTTTAGTTTGGGTGCAGGGACGGGATTTGAACCACGCGACCTCCGGGTTATGAGCCCGACGAGCTACCAGACTGCTCTACCCTGCGATATTGAGTTCTTTAACAGAACATTTATATTATACCACAAAAATATATCCTTGTCAATGCCAAACATAAAATTTTTTTCAACCTTTTTGCCTA
>JAUZPZ010000145.1 GCA_030705675.1 Bacillota bacterium | reverse complement strand
TTTTTTTCACCTGCTATTATTTTATACACCTTATATTATTTTACCACATTAAAAAAAAGATTTCAACAACTAATTTAAAACATCAGCATATTTCCGTCATTTTTAAAAATCGACTATTGACACTAATAAAAATATGTGATACTATAAGCATGAAAATTCATTTTAAAAAATTTTCAGAATAATTTTTAATGAAGGCTTTTATACATGAAAAAATTCAAAATAGGATTACAACTTTATTCTGTTAGGGATGACCTGAAAAAAGACTTTGAAGGCACTTTGCAAAAGATAAAAAAAATGGGTTACGATTATGTTGAATTTGCAGGTTATTATAACCGTTCAGCTGAAGAAATAAAAGAAATACTTGGCAGAATAGGTCTTGAGGCTATGTCTGTTCATCAGACATATGTTGCCCTTCTTGAAGATGAAAAAGCAACTGTTGATTATATTAAAGCCCTCGGCGTAAAATATTACGCAATACCTTGGATGAATATTGAAAAGCTTACAGACCCTGAAAACTATAAAAATACAATAGATGAATTCAAAAAAGCGGGGAAAATACTTAAAGACGCGGGAATTCAGTTTTTATACCACAACCATGATTTTGAATTTACAAATAAAATCGGCGATAAAACCGCTTTTGACACCCTATATGAGGCTGTTCCATCTGATCTTCTTGAGACAGAAATTGATACTTGCTGGGTAAGATACGCGGGTTATGATCCGGCGGCATATATCAGAGAATATTCCGGTCGCGCGCATGTTGTTCATTTAAAAGACTTCATTTGCAAAAACTTCAATATGGGCCCTGTATACGCGCTTATTGACAGCAACGGAAATGATTCGGAAAAGCCAAAATCAAAAGATGAAGTGGGATTTGAATTCAGACCAATAGGCAGCGGTGTTCAGGATATTCCATCAATACTTGAAGCCGCTGAAGAAGCCGGAGCGGAATATCTTATTGTGGAACAGGATCTCGCCTCTACGGCATCTCCGCTTGAATGCGCAAAGCAAAGCCGGGAATACCTTAAATCTCTTGGACAGTAATTACCTTTTTATATAAAAAATGAACCGCAACGTAGCGGTTCATTTTTTTATTTTCCTTTATATACAACCCTTGTTCCGGCAATTAAATCGTGAAGACATCTTCCTTTTCCGAATATAGGAAGATACAGGGTAAACGCCGCAGGTATTTTTGCTATAATTCTCTTTGTGGCAGTTCCAAAGGAAGGAGAGCCACCTCTTTTATCTACAACTGAAAGTCCAAGCATCAATTTTCCCATAGTTCCGCCGCCGGCACCCGATTCGGAAAGTGAAAAATACAACCAAAATATAAACAATACAAAAAGTATCATTGCAAGTTTAACTACTCCGCTGATTTTAAAAATGAGAACCATCCCTCCGCATCCGCCTATACACATAAACATGCATATTACCATATCTGCCATAAAGGCAAGTAGCCTTCTTCCCAATACTCCGGCGCCCGTGGATCTTCCCTCATTTAAATTCTTATCCTCTTGCTTTATATTTGGAGCGGCTTTTTGAAAATTTTCCTCCCCTTTTACGGTTTGAACGGGAGCTCCATCTTCGTTTCGTTCCTCTTCCGCAACGTACATCAGCACAACCGCGTCCTCATTTTTTACATCGGTACCGATCACTATCTGCATTCCGCTTGCAAGACGTATTTTATTATACACTTTTCCTTTTACCCTAAGCTTGTTAAGGCTTCCAGCATCAGTAATGGTTATAATGCCGTTTACACACTCAATCACAGCATGTTTTCTCGAAACTATCGGCATAGGCACACATATATCGCTTTTCTCAAGCCTGCCAATAATAATCTGCCTGCCTTCAGTAAATCCTGCAAAGTCATTCAGGATTACTTTACGCCATAATTTTCCCTTAATATAAATACCGATTAAGTGTCTCATAAAATCACCCATCAAAATTATATATTACAATTTTGCCTCTTTCATCACAATCCTAAAACACGCTTATTTCTATTAATATAAGCAGCTAACGGCAATCCAAGAATATAACATACTCCGGCTTCTCCCGCAGCGACAGTAAACATATTATAAAGAAGCATCGTCTGAAACTGCTTTCCGGCGTCCATATAAAATACGGTTATCATAGTACCTATTATCACACCGTTTACAACAACGGGAGGAATAAGCGCGATCCATCTTTTGCGGTCTCTCAAAAGATATGTGGCTATCGCGGCAATAAGAGACGCCGCCGTTCCGAACAACATATCCATAGGCCCTGCAGTGCTAAAAATATTAGATACAAAGCAACCTATCGTAAGACCCGGAATTGCCCAGGGAGTAAATATAGGAAGTACCGTAAGCGCCTCCGATATACGAAACTGCAACGGTCCGTATGACAAAATACTGATTCCCGGCAGTACGGTCAAAACCGTATAAAATGCAGCAATAACAGCGGCAAGTGTAATTCCTCTTACTTTCGATTTCGTAAACATTATATTACCTTCTTGTTTTAATTTACGTCAGGTGATTGCGACTGACATACTTATTATATAACATTTTTCATAAAAAGTAAAGGGTTTTCGCACATTTCCCTAAATAAAACAGCCAAGTTTAGGGCATAAAACTGTTTTATAATTTAAATAGGACCCCAAAAATATTGGAGTCCCTATTTTTTATTTATCTGACATAAGCTTTACCATAACGGCTTTTTGTGCGTGAAGTCTGTTTTCCGCTTCATCAAATATAACCGACTGAGGTCCGTCAACTACTTCAGCCGCCGCCTCATACCCTCGGTAAACCGGAAGGCAATGCATAAATATTGCGTCCGGCTTTGCAAGCTTCATAAGCTGCGCCGTTATCTCATATCCTTCAAAATCTTTTATTCTCTGTGCCTTTTCTTCCTCCTGACCCATGCTTATCCATGTATCGGTATAAATGACATCCGCATCTTTAATTGCTTCCTTCGGGTATGTTGTGAGCAATATCTTGCTGTTGTTTTCATCTGCCGTTTTCTGCGCCGCCTTTACAATATCAAGGTCGCATGTGTACTTTTCGGGGGACGCGCACGCTATGTCCATTCCCACCTTTGCCGCGCCCTGTATAAGTGTGTTAGTCATATTGTTTCCGTCGCCTATGTAGCACATTTTAAGTCCCTTCAAACCGTTCTTATGCTCCCTTATCGTCATAAGATCGGCAAGTACCTGACACGGGTGCAACAAATCCGTAAGAGCGTTGATTACAGGAATATCCGAATATTTTGCCAGATCCTCAACGTCTTTTTGTTCAAATGTTCTTATCATTATACCGTCTACAAAACGTGACAATACCTTCGCGGTATCGTATACGCTTTCGCCGCGTCCGAGTTGAATATCATTTGAGCTTAAAAACAGCGCGTGTCCGCCCAATTGATGCATACCCACCTCAAAAGAAACACGGGTTCTCGTAGAGGATTTTGCAAAAATCATTCCCAGTGTTTTTCCTTTTAAAATATGATGTTCAACACCAAGCTTATTTTCCTTTTTAAGCTTATCGGCAAGGTCAAGCACTTCATATATTTCTTCTGTTGTAATTTCCTGTAAATCAAGTAAATCCTTTTTCATAGCTTCTCTCCTCAATAATAAAATAATTTCCGAATTAATATGCATTTATTATAGCATATTAATGTATATTAATGCAATGGGTAAATTACACAAAAAAATACATTTTATTAAAATAATATGAATTCTTATGAAAACAAAAGATTTTCA
>JAUZPZ010000144.1 GCA_030705675.1 Bacillota bacterium | reverse complement strand
TATCACATATTTTTATTAGTGTCAATAGTCGATTTTTAAAAATGACGGAAATATGCTGATGTTTTAAATTAGTTGTTGAAATCTTTTTTTTAATGTGGTAAAATAATATAAGGTGTATAAAATAATAGCAGGTGAAAAAAATGGAGAATATAACAACATATGAAGCAGGGGAGTATCAAGTTGCCGTGATAGGCGCAGGCCATGCGGGAATAGAGGCGGCTCTTGCAAGCGCAAGACTGGGTTGCAGAACCATAATGTTTGCAATAAATATGGATAGTATAGGCAATATGCCGTGTAATCCCAGTATAGGAGGAACGGCAAAAGGGCATCTTGTACGCGAGATAGACGCTTTGGGAGGAGAAATGGGCAAAGCGGCGGATAAGACTTTTCTTCAATTGCGTATGCTCAATCTCGGAAAAGGACCGGCGGTGCATTCTTTGCGGGCGCAGGTTGACAGGCGCGCATACGGTACATTAATGAAACATACGGTCGAATTGCAGGAAAACTTAGATGTTCGGCAGGCAGAAGTGTGTGAGATTCTGTTTGACGGTAATAAAGTATGTGGAGTGGCTGTGCATACGGGAGCTATATACCGCTGCAAGGCGGTTGTTATTGCCAGCGGAACTTACCTTAAATCACGGATAATAATGGGAGAGGTAAATTACAGCGGAGGTCCCGACGGAATGTTTCCGGCAAACAGTTTGTCGGAATGCCTGAAAAATAAGGGAATTGAACTTATGAGGTTTAAGACGGGAACACCGGCAAGGGTGCACAAAGCTTCTGTTGATACCTCTGTTATGGAGCCACAGGGCGGAGACGAGGAAATCGTTCCTTTCTCTTTTGAAAATGAGGGAAGAGAGGATTTTGAAAATAAGGTAAATTGTTATCTTACATATACGGGACATGAAACGCATGAGATTATCAGGGCAAATCTTCACCGTTCGCCGATTTATTCGGGCAGGATTAAAGGGATAGGTCCAAGATACTGCCCCTCTATTGAGGATAAAGTCGTACGTTTTTCCGATAAAGACAGGCATCAGCTGTTTATAGAACCGATGGGTATGGATACTGAGGAAATGTATGTGCAGGGGATGTCCTCAAGTCTGCCGGAAGAAGTGCAGATAAAAATGATGAGAACGGTAAAAGGGCTTGAAAATGTGCGTATTATGCGCGCCGCATATGCTATTGAATATGATTGCGTAAACCCTCTCCAGCTTCATCATACTTTGGAATTCAAAGAGATAAGCGGTCTTTACGGGGCGGGTCAGTTTAACGGCACGTCAGGGTATGAGGAGGCGGCGGCTCAAGGGCTTGTTGCCGGCATAAACGCGGCAAGGAAAGTGCTGGGGAAAGAACAGATCACAATAGGAAGAGATAAAGCTTATATAGGTACACTGATCGACGACCTTGTGACAAAGGGAACGCAGGAGCCTTACAGAATGATGACTTCACGCAGCGAATACAGACTTATTTTGCGTCAGGACAATGCGGATGAGAGGCTTACTCCATTAGGGCATGAAATAGGACTTATATCTGATGAACGTTATGAAAAATTTTTGAACAAACAAGAGGAAATACAACGTGAGATCGCAAGACTTGAAAAGAATGTGCTTGCGCCCACAGAAGCGGTTAATGATTATCTTGTACTGAAAAACAGCGTGCCAATAAAGACCGGCATAAAGTATGCCGAACTTCTTCGCAGACCTGAGATAACTTACAAAAACTTACAGGCGATTTGTCCGGAAATGCCGCATATAGGGCGGGAAATAATAGAACAGGCGGAAATACGGATAAAGTATGAAGGATATATAAGACGGCAGTATTCACAGATTGCGCAATTTAAAAAACTGGAAAATAAAAAGCTGGATGAAAACATGGATTATACGTCAATATTAGGACTCCGAATAGAAGCGCGCCAGAAACTTGCGAAAATAAAGCCTGTTTCTATTGGACAGGCGTCCAGAATATCAGGAGTGTCTCCCTCCGATATTGCGGTACTTTTAATATATCTTGAACAGCGTGGAGGTAAAAATGAAAGACAAACTGATTGAGGGGGCAAAAGCGTACGGGATAAATTTAGATGATGTTCAGTGCGGACAATTGATAAAATATATAGAGCTTTTGCGCGAATGGAATGAGAAGGTAAATCTTACGGCAATTACTGAGCCGGATGAGATTATAACCAAACATTTTCTTGACTCTATGTCTGTTTTTGAAACTAAGTATATAAAAGATACTTATAGCGTAATAGATGTAGGTACGGGAGCGGGATTTCCAGGACTTGTACTGAAAATCGTACAGCCGAAACTGAAAGTAACATTACTGGATTCTCTCGCTAAGAGACTTAACTTTCTCCAAACAGTATGCAGCAAAATAGGAATAGAAGATATAAATTTTGTCCATTTGCGTGCGGAAGATGGGGGAACAAATCCTAAGTACAGGGAAAAGTACGATGTTGCCATTGCAAGAGCGGTTGCAAATATGAGTGTGCTTTCGGAATATCTTTTACCTTTTGTTAAAGAAGGCGGATATTTTATTGCCCAAAAGGGACCTCTCGCAGACGAGGAATTGGAAAAGGCGGGAAACGCAATAACTCTGCTTGGGGGGAAAATAGAAAAGGTTGCGGATGTTCAAATTCCGTATACTGATTTAATGCACAGAATAGTAGTAGTGAAAAAAATAAAGTCTACGCCTAAAATATATCCTAGAAAAGCGGGAATACCTTCAAAAAAGCCTTTGTAACTTGCACCCCGGCGGGGGTATATAAACCTCTATACAAAAGGCATTCAGTCTGACACGAAAATCCCGCATTTTGCTTTATTCAGAATTTAAAACACCTCCTAAATCAGATTTTTCTGATTTAGGAGGTTTTTTGTTATTAACAACATTGCTGTACAGCTATCTCTTATACATATAGGCTTATCCTCAAATAACTTTATTTGAAAACATTTTCGTATGCCTTTTTTAAGATAGTGTATTCGTGTAGCATTTCTGTATTTGCGCCGGCGCGAATTGCTTTCGCCGCCGCATTTTTCATACGCGTAAGCTTGTACAAAAGATATTCCTTAAAAAGCGGATGGGCAGAAAGTACCGGAGAAATATAAAACTCCTCCTCTGAAAGAGACATATTCCCTCTTTCGCAAACAATTACTATGTACATTTTATCCCCTTCGGGGACAATATCCTCAATTTTTATTGAAAAGCCGGTTTCAGCAAGGGCACGGCGTACTTTGTCTGCATCTGTCATAGGTTGAATAATAAGCTGTTTTATACCGCGTGGAATATAGGCGCGCAATATATTAGATATTAGTTCCCCGCCCATTCCGGCTATTACGGCGCAATCGGCCTCGTTGTCAGAAATTCCGCTTAACCCGCTGGCTTTACGGATGGAAACTTTATCCGTAAGATTAAAATATTTGAGATTTTCTGCAGCTTTACCGAGAGGACCATCAACTATATCGGAAGCTATCACAAAGTCTGAAATATTGTTTTGCAGAATATATATTGGAATTCTGGCATGGTCTGTCCCTATATCGGCAACGGTACTACCTTTTTTTATATAAGAAACAACAGACATAAGCCGCGGAGACAGGGTGTTTTTGTTCATGTTAAAAATCCTTGTATTATAAATAATCTTTAAGTTTTTTGCTCCTTGACGGATGGCGAAGTTTTCTCAGCGCTTTTGCTTCGATTTGGCGGATACGTTCTCTTGTTACATCAAACTCCTGACCTACCT
>JAUZPZ010000143.1 GCA_030705675.1 Bacillota bacterium | reverse complement strand
CGTACATGACGAAGAAGTATATTTGGCAACCCTTGCTGACAGCAAAGTGGATGTTGATGTTGATATTACGGAAGCAATGGGCGCTGAAACCCAGCTTTACATAGTTCTTGAAGGAAATAACTTTATTGCAAAGGTAAATCCACGTTCAACAGCAAAAGCGGGAGACAAAATTACCGTTGCCCTTGATCTTGACAAAATGCATTTGTTTGACAAGGAAACAACTCTTACTATTATATAATCTTTTAAATCCGAAGAATTTAAAAGCTAACAATCTTTTAAATCTGGAGATTTAAAAGCTAATAATCTTTAAAACGCGAAGACTTTAAAGCTAACAATTTTTAAAACGCGAAGACTTTAAAGCTAACAATTTTTAAAACACGAAGATTTAAAAGCTAATAATCTTTAAAACGCGAAGACTTTAAAGCTAATAATCTTTAAAACGCGAAGACTTTAAAGCTAACAATTTTTAAAACGCGAAGATTTTAAAGCTAACAATTTTTAAAACCCGAAGATTTTAAAGTTAATAATCTTTAAAATGCGGAGATTTTAAAGTTAATAAGGTGTAAAAACGTGAAATCACTAAGGCTATCCGCAGGGGTAGCCTTATTTTCCGTTATTAAAAAAGGAATTGTTTGTTATGAAAGAAAAAAATAAGAGCATAGAAGAACTTGTAAAAGTTTTTTCAGCTATTAATGACAGAAAAGAAATGGACAGATTTTTAAGGGATTTGTGTTCTGAAGCCGAACTTATTGCAATTTCCGAAAGATTGAGTGTTGCAAAACGCCTAAAAGGCGGAGAAATGTACAGCGATATTGCCGGAAGCATGGATGTAAGTTCTTCGCTTATCGCCAAAGTCGATGATGTCATGAAAAGCGGAAAAGGGGGATTCAGCACCGGAATACGCGCACTGGAATCAGACAGCGTATGTTACGGGACCTTTGCTTCAATGTACGACTCTCTTACATACGATGTAGATTACAAAGGCAGGGTCGATTATATAGAGAAGCTGTTCGAAAGGTTTTCGGATATACCTGTTCACTCTGTACTTGATCTTGCGTGCGGTACCGGGACGGCTTCGGTGATGCTGAGCGATCGCGGTTATGAGGTGATCGGTGTTGACAGTTCTGAAGAGATGCTTGCTGAGGCGCGCCGTAAACAAGGGGAGAGGGATATTCTTTTTCTTCAGCAGAGTATGAGCGGTTTTGAATTGTATGGAACAGTAGATGCCGTGGTGTGTTTGCTGGACAGTGTTAACTATGTTGTAGACGCGCGGGAGTTGCAGAAATGCTTTGAATTGGTCAACAATTACCTTAATCCGGGCGGGCTTTTTATTTTTGATATAAATACAAAATATAAGCTGGAGAATATTCTTGCCGGAAATGTTTTTGTGGATGAGTATGACAATGTTTTTTATACCTGGGAAAACTATTATGACAATAACGAAAAAATTTGTGAATTTGATTTGAATTTCTTTATGAAAGACGGAGATAACACTTACAGACGTTTTAATGAAACTCATTATGAGCGCGCTTATACGGACAGAGAGATAAAAACGGTACTGGAAAAAGCAAACCTAAAGCTTGTTGCTATGTATGATGATATGTCATATGAGGAGCCTAATAAAAAAAGTGAGAAGGTTTTTTACATAGGAAAAAAATTATAAAGAACAGAAGGTAAGCTTATGGAAAAGGATACCGATATTATAACCAAAATAAAGAAAAATTATGGGGATTTCAGTAAGGGACACAAACGAATTGCAGATTTTGTACTTTCAAAGTATGATAAAGCGGCTTATCTTAACGCATCTTCTCTTGCAACAGAGGTGGGTATAAGCGAGTCTACGGTAGTGCGTTTCGCGTATGAACTGGGATGCGACGGATTTGCCGCATTTCAGCGTGCGCTGCAAGAGGTAATTCCGAATAAACTTACTTCGGTTCAGCGTATGGAAGTTACGACAAACAGAATTGGAGACAAGGATATACTTACAACAGTAATGCAGACGGATTTGGAAAAAATCAAACAAACACTGGAAGATACTGATAAAGAAGAATTTACGGGAGCTGTAGATACCATTCTCAGTGCCGAAAACGTGTATATTTTGGGGGTAAGAAGCGCGGCATCTCTATCCCAGTTCATGTATTTTTATACCACAATTCTTCTGCCTAACGTAAAGTTGCTGCAGATGAGCAGTTCAAGTGAGATTTTTGAACAGCTTATAAGAACAGATGACAAGTCTGTACTCGTTGCCATAAGCTTTCCGAGGTATTCAAAAAGAACTCTTAAAGCGGTTCAGTTTGCTTCATCAAGGGGCAGCAAGATAATAACGATTGCGGACAGTCCGTTTGCGCCGATAAATGAATATGCCACGCATAAACTTATTGCGAGAAGCGATATGGCATCCTTTGTCGATTCCCTTGTCGCTCCGCTAAGCTTGATAAACAGCCTTATAGTGGCAATAGGAATGCGCAAAAAAGACGAGGTAAAGGACATTTTTGAAGAACTTGAAAACATTTGGGACGAATATGAGGTATATGAAAAAACGGACGGCAAAAAAGAATGAGGGATTTGGCAAGTAGAATAAACAAGTTTTTGTGGTTTCACGGAAATTCCTATGACAGCGGTGAAAACTTTGCCACAAAGTATTTAAGACGCCGTGGCTATAAGATTTTATGCCAGAATTACAGGGTTAATTTCGGAGAAATTGATATAATTGCCGAAACAAAAGATACTCTTGTTTTTGTTGAGGTAAAACAGAGAAAATCTGTAAAGTTCGGATTACCGCGTGAGGCGGTAGGCAGTGTAAAGCAATCCAAAATATGCCGCACAGCGGAGATGTATTTGGTAAAAAATAAAACGGATAAAAAAATAAGGTTTGATGTTGTGGAGGTTTATGGTACCTGCGACGGAGTGCAAAAACCCGGTATACAGCATATAGAGAACGCATTTCGGAGGTAATTTATAAATGGAAATAGGTGCAATCGTTGCAAATCAGGTAATTATAATATTTTTGTTGATAGCGGTGGGATTTTTCCTTGCAAAACTTAAACTGCTTTCACGAAAAGGAATAGATCAGTTTACTACCCTGCTGCTTTATGTGGTAACGCCGTGTGTTTTGGTCAACGCTTACCATAAGGAGTTCAATATGGAAGAAGCGAAGAAGCTTGCAATGGCGGCGGCTTTTGCTTTTATAGTACATATAGTGGCAATACTTATATCTTCTTTGGTTTTTATACGCAAAGATAATCAGCTGCATTACAGAGTAAATATATTCAGCTCTGTGTACTCAAACTGCGGGTTTATGGCGATTCCGCTGCTGAGTACTGCATTGGGCTCGCGGGGTGTATTTTACGGTTCGATGTATCTTGCAGTTTTTACTCTTGTTTATTGGACTCACGGGATTTATGTGTGCACGGGAGGGGACAGAAAGCAGATTTCTATAAAGAAAGTGTTTTTAAATCCCGGCGTAATAGGAACAGCGACAAGTATGCTTTTATTTTTGACAGGTCTTGAAATGAAGCTTCCAAGTACGATTACCTCTGCCGTTTCATCTATGGCGGATCTTAATACGCCGCTTGCCATGGTTGTTTTGGGATATTACCTTGCGCAGATAAAGTTTGTTGAGAGCCTTAAAAAAGCTTCAATATATGTAGTCTCCCTGCTTAGACTTGTCATAATACCCATAATCGGAATTGGAATTGCCAAAATTATGGGGCTTGACAAGATGCTGTGCATGGCGGTGCTTATTCCTGCCGCATGTCCTACGGCAACAGTTACGACGCTGTTTGCGGCGCGGTTTAAGTTAGATGCTGCATATTCCGCGGAAAT
>JAUZPZ010000142.1 GCA_030705675.1 Bacillota bacterium | reverse complement strand
TCACTTTCGGACATAATGCATTTTATTGCCAGCATTATACGGCTAAGCTCACCGCCCGATGCGATTTTTGCAAGAGGCTTTACTTTTTCACCGCTGTTCGGAGAAATAAGAAACTCCACTCCGTCACATCCAAGTCCTCCGTAAGGAACTTTTTTAATATTCACTTCAAATTCGCACCCGCGCATATTTAAATCTTCCAGCTGACGCACAATTTCATCCGACAGTTTTTTGCCGTATTTCTCACGTAGGTCATGGAGTTTCCCGGCTTTTTCAGCAATTTGGGCTTTAAGCGTGGAAAGTTCCCCGTTTAAGTTCCTTTCGCGTACGGCGGAATTTTTTAAAAATTCAAGCCTTTTTTCCGACTCCGCCAGATGGTTTAATATTTCCTGCTCGTCCGCTCCGTATTTGCGCTTCATGCGGTGCAAAACATCCAGCCTCTCGCTTATCCTGTCCATTTCCTCTTCGCTGTAACCGTTGGTATCCATATATCCGCCTATTTCGGCGCGTATATCATCAAGGGAATAAAGTGTATCTTTAAGCAATGAAGCCGTTTTTTCAAGCGAAGCGTCAAACTTAAGTATATTTTCTATCTTTTTAAGCGCTGTCGCAACCGCTTCGCGAGTGCTTGCGGAATTTCCGAAAAGCTCCTCGCGCGCCTCTGACAGAGTCCTCGAGATTTTTTCATGGTTCGCGAGAACTGCCCGCCTTTCCGATAGCTTGTCCTCCTCACCTACTTTAACCTCGGCGGAAGTAATTTCATTTATTTCAAACTCCAAAAAATCCGTTTCGTTTTTTCGTTTTTCGCTGATAGCCTTTAGGGCGCGGCTCTCTTTCGCCAGCGCAACATACTGCTTATAACTTTCGCGATAGTCGGTCAAAACGGGGTAGAACTCGTCGGCACACCATTTATCAAGCAAAATGATGTGCTTTTCGGGCGCGTACAGTTCCAGCGCGTCCTGCTGACCGTGAATATTTATAAGATAACTCCCTATGCTCTTAAGTACCGAAAGTGTGCACGGAGTTCCGGCTATACGACAGGTGGATTTTCCATTTACAGTAAGCTCGCGGCTTATTGCCAGCAGACCGTCCTCCGACTGCGCAATCCCTTCTTCCTCAAGGATTTTCCACACCTTATGTGGAGGCTTGAAAAGCCCATAAACCGAGGCTTTCTCCTCTCCCGTACGAATAAGCTCACGGTTTGAACGAACTCCTGTAAGCATGGAAATTGAATCAATAAGGATAGATTTTCCCGCTCCCGTTTCACCTGTCAGCACATTCAAGCCGTCATAAAAATCTATGTCGGCTTCCTCAATTACAGCTATGTTTTTAATTTTCAAATGAAGCAACACAGGTTATCACCGCTCACTTTAAAATTCTGTTAAGATAAGAAACAAGTTTTACTGCCTCTTTTTCGTCCCGCATTATTAGCAGTAAGGTATCATCTCCCGCAATCGTACCCACAATTGAATTGTTGGCAATGCAGTTATCCACAGCTGATGCCGCCGCATTTGCCATTCCGGGCAAAGTTTTTATTACTATCTGATTCATGGCATAGTCTACGCTTACCATAGCCTCGCCCAAAATCACATTAAGGCGCGACTCTATATCCCCCGATCCGGTATCAGCGGACGCGGTAGCATAGCGGTATTTTCCTCCTGCCGCGGAAACCTTTATAAGCCGCAATTCCCTTATATCCCTGGAAACTGTCGCCTGCGTGGCTTCATATCCCGCGTTTTTAAGGGCGGCGACCAGATCCTCCTGAGTTTCAATTATATTTTCTTTTATTATTTCAAGAATTTTAGCGTGTCGTCCGTATTTGATCATTTATACTGTCCCCTTTAGCTTGCTTCTCAGCAAATCATAAAATCCAAAATCATCCATTTTTATAAGTTTGGTTCTCACCGGTGCCATGGATACCGTGAAACAATCGTCCTTTTCCATGGGGTGGACAATTTGTCCGTCCACAGTCATAAGTGCTTTATAGTCATATTTATGACCTAGTTTGATCGTAATCTTTTTATCATACGGAATTACTATCGAGCGCGAGTGAAGGTCATGAGAGCAAATAGGCGTTACAACAAACATATCCATCGTAGGATATGCCACCGGCCCTCCGGCGGAAAGCGAATAGGCAGTAGACCCCGTGGGCGTAGCAATAACAATGCCGTCCGCCATATACGTATCGACATATTCATCGCCCACATAAACAACGATTTCTATTATTCTGCCCGATTCGGAACGCGCGGCGACCACATCGTTAAGCGCGAGTATGGTATGCGGTTTCCCTTCGTGGTTTACATAATGTGTTTCGAGCATCATATGCTCACGAATTTTATAATCTCCGTCAAGCAGCTTTTTTGCGGCAATTTTGGCAGAGGCTTTTTCGGCGGAGGCAAGATACCCTAACCTGCCCAGGTTTATACCTAGTATGGGTTTACCCTCTTTTGCCGCTTCGGGCGCGGCGCGCAGAATAGACCCGTCTCCGCCCAAAACAACTATCACGTCAACGGTTTTAAAAAAATCTTCCCTTTCAAGGACAGTAAAAAAATCTTCCTCTTTTATTTTATCCTGTGCAGGCACAAATAGCTGTGCCCTTCCGTCAATACCTTCAAAAAACTCTCTCATTATTACTCCGCATTCGTCTTTTGAAGTGTTTGGGATTATTCCGATCTTCGGCATTACTTCACTCCCTGTCTAAACAAACCCTGTCTATGGTATTTAGATAACATTCTACCTATTATATTATATAGTATGATTATACAACAATTTTTATAAAAATACAATAGAAAAATTAAAAATTACGCCGCGATCTGCCGCGTCTTAACTATATTTTTCAAACAAATGATTTACAAAAAAAATTTTTTATGATAAAATAGTCTTAAAAAATCTTTGATTTTAAGCCATATAAGAATTGTTACCGGAGCATAGCTCCTTCTGCTGCTTGTGAGCAGCACCACAATTCTTTGTGTTAGAATAATTTTATAATAAAGTAGTCTTAAAATCAAAGATTTTAAGCCATATAAGAATTGTTATCGGAGCATAGCTCCTTCTGCTGCTTGTGAGCAGCACCACAATTCTTTGTGTTAGAATGATTTTATATTAAAGTAGTCTTAAAATCAAAGATTTTAAGCCATATAAGAATTGTTACCGGAGCATAGCTCCTTCTGCTGCTTGTGAGCAGCACCACAATTCTTTGTGTTAGGGTGATTTTATAATAAAAAATGCGGCAAGGTGGTAAAGAAATGGAACTTCCAAAGAAATTTGTGGAAAGAATGAAAGCTATGCTAAAGGAGGAGTACCCTGAATTTGAAAGGGTGTTTAGCCGTGGGGACTCATTTTCGGGACTACGCTTAAACCCGGAAAAGGTGAAAGAAATTCCGTCTTTTCTTGCCGATGCGGAAAAGGTTCCGTGGTGCGGGGAAGGTTATTATATTGATAAAAGCAGGGTTTCCGGAAATCATCCGTACCACCTTGGCGGACTTTTTTATTTTCAGGAGCCGTCGGCAATGGCGGTTGTCGAAGCGTTAAATATCAATGAAGGAGATTTTGTGCTTGACCTGTGCGCGGCGCCCGGAGGAAAAGCCACACAGGCGGGAGCCAAGCTTAAAGGAACCGGTCTGCTCGTTGCAAACGAAATAGTTGCAAAACGGGCGGCAATACTTGCGGAAAACACGGAAAGATTTGGTTTAAAAAACACTGTTGTAACAAATGAAACTCCCGCACGGCTGGCGGAAAAGATTAAAGAATTTTTTGATAAAATAATAGTGGACGCGCCCTGCTAGGGAGAAGGAATGTTTCGAAAAGAGCCGCAGGCAATTGACGAATGGAGTGAGGAGCATACCTTTTCCTGTGCGGCAAGGCAGAAAAATATTGTG
>JAUZPZ010000141.1 GCA_030705675.1 Bacillota bacterium | reverse complement strand
TATGCAAGAAATAATGGTACCGTTCATGCTTATCCGACCTATATTTCTTATAATTATTTTTAGTAATTTGAAATTAAAAGGGACTGCCCCTGACTTTATTATGTCGGTGGCAGTTTTTTTGATTTTACTTTAAAACACAATCTATTGCAATCGCGCACGCATCTTTTGGTGTTATACATCTCACCGCAATACATCTTGATTTTTTAAATCTCTATTTGAATGGTTTTTGCTTCGGCGACGTTAGTTAAAAACAAAAGATTGACAAGAGGTAGTAAAAAAGTTATAATAAAAAAAGACAATTTTAATGGAGAGATAATAATGAGAAAAATACTTAGCCATGTCCGCAGTGCGGTTGATGATTATAATATGATAGAAGAGGGTGACAAAATTGCGGTTGGTGTCTCGGGCGGCAAAGACAGTATTACTCTTATGCTCGCATTGAAAGAACTGCAGAGGTTTTATCCGAAAAAATTTGAACTTGAGGCAATTTGTCTTGATTTGGGTTTTGAAGGAACCGACTACACCCCGCTGGAAAAGCTTTGTGAAGAAAAAAATATAAACCTTACGATAGAGAAAACTCAAATAGGGGAGATCGTTTTTGACATACGTCATGAGAAAAACCCATGTTCTTTATGCGCCAAAATGCGGCGCGGGATACTGCATGACAAGGCAAAAGAGTTGGGATGCAATAAAGTTGCATTAGGACATCATTATGATGATGTACTTGAAACTTTTTTTCTTTGCCTTTTTAATGAAGCAAGGATAAGCTGTTTTTCGCCGGTAACATATCTTGACAGAAAGCAGATATATCTTATAAGGCCGTTTATATATATGGAAGAACGAGAAGTAAAACATTTCGTGTCAGAAAACAATATTCCGGTAATATTCAACCCTTGCCCGGCAAATGGAGTTACTAAAAGGCAGGAGATGAAGGAGTTTATCTCAAAATTAAACCGTGAGAACCATGGTATAAGAAAACGCATATTTCATGCAATAGCAAATTCTGATATTGATGGCTGGAGGAAAGACTGATGAGAGCAGATAAGCTTATAGCCGCAAGCGGAATGGGAAGCAGAAAAGAAATAAAAGAGCTGTTTCGCAAAAAACGCGTAATGGTGGACGGCAAAATTATGACCGACCCATCTATACATGTTGACCCCGAAAAAAGCTGTGTTGAGGTAGATGGGAAAAAAATCGGTTATAAACCTTATATTTATCTTATGATGAATAAACCCGCCGGCTATATTTCGGCTACCGAAGACGATTACACCCAAACCGTTATTGACTTGCTCCCACAAGAATATATGCATTATGCGCCATCTCCTGTGGGAAGGCTGGACAAGGACACGGAGGGGCTTTTATTGCTTACAAATGACGGCGAACTTGCGCACAGGCTTTTATCGCCCAAAAAGCTTGTTCCGAAAGTTTATCAGGCAGTGGTTGCACACGGCGTTTCGGAAAATGATATTTTGGCGTTTCGCAAAGGGATATATATAAAAGAAGATGATTTTACCACAATGCCCGGAGATTTGAAAGTAGTCAAAGATGACACGCACCCTTTGTGTGAAGTGAAAATATTTGAAGGAAAATTTCATCAAGTCAAGCGAATGTTTGAAAAAACAGGAAATAAAGTTTTATATCTTGAGAGGGTATGCTTTGCGGGGCTTGAATTGGATAAAAATCTTAAACGCGGAGAGTTCAGGGAATTAAACCTGAAAGAAGAACAAAAAATAAAAAGTATAGGAGATATGAAAAATGAAAAATCCTGAAAAAAAGAAAAGAATAACTGCGTGGATACTTATTGTATGTATGCTATTTGTGGTAGTTATTGCGGCATTACAGGCAATTTTGGCATTATTTTAGAAAAAAATATAAAGCATTTTTGATAGCCATGTTAAGAATAAAAATACAACTGCCCTTTTTTCAGACCTCGGCAAACGTGAGTTTGCCGTGCAGAATGATTTCTGAATTAAAGATTTACTTATTTTTTAAAAGATAATAAAATATTGTTTACGATGCCGCCAAAATTGGCGGCATTACTTTTTAAATAAACAAGCATAGTTAAACACCTTAAAAATATAGAAAAATCCTTAAAAGTATACGGTTGACAAAAAAGCTGGATTATGGTATTATTATA
The DNA here is from genome assembly GCA_030705675.1 of Bacillota bacterium. Classification (GTDB taxonomy): domain Bacteria; phylum Bacillota; class Clostridia; order RUG12999; family RUG12999; genus RUG12999. The sequence continues at coordinate 1,780 of JAUZPZ010000141.1, read as the reverse complement.
TAATAAAGAAGGTGGATTTTATGAGAATTGTAATAAAAGTGGGAACATCAACTCTTGCTCATGGCACGGGCAGGCTTAATATAAGAAGGATTGACAAACTTTGCAAGGTTATGAGCGACCTTAAAAACTCCGGACATGAGATAATACTTGTGTCATCCGGGGCTATAGCAATGGGAGTCGGAAAGTTGGGTCTTGGAATACGTCCGGATGATACGGCCTCGAAACAGGCTGCGGCTGCTATTGGACAGTGTGAGTTAATGTATACATATGACAAACTGTTTGCCGAGTACAACCACACCGTGGCACAAATTCTTATAACAGGTTTAGATATTGAGGCGCCCGAAAGAAGAAGAAATTTTGAAAACACGCTGTTTAAGCTGCTTGAATTTGGCGCGCTTCCTATAATAAATGAAAATGATACCGTATCCACAGATGAAATAGAGATAGGGGACAATGACACTCTTTCCGCTATTGTGGCCTCCAGCGTGAAGGCAGATGTGCTTATTTTGTTATCCGATATTGATGGGTTATATGATAAAAATCCGAGAAAATATGACGATGCGAAACTTATAACGACTGTAGAGAAGATTACCCCCGAAATAATGGCTCTTGCGGACGGAAAAGGTTCAAATTTAGGTACAGGCGGTATGGATACTAAACTGAGCGCCGCCCAAATAGCAACAAAAGCGGGTATGGATATGATAATTGCAAACGGTGAAAACCCAGAGCTGCTTTATGATATAGCCGAAGGAAAGCAAGTGGGAACACGGTTTTTGAAAGAGGTTGAAAAATGACGACAATTGATATATTGAAGTCGGCTAAGGCGGCGCGCGCGGATATGGATAGTCTGAAAACGCAGCAGAAAAACGCCGCTCTTATTACAATGGCTGATTGCATAGAAGAAAATGCGGAGGAGATTCTAAAAGCGAATGCTGAGGATATTGAAAAAGCGAGAGGAATAATATCCGACGTGATGCTGGACAGATTACGCCTTAATAAAGAGCGTATACAGGGGATGGCAAACGGTATGCGTGATGTTGCGAAGCTTGACGACCCTGTAGGGAAAGTACTTGAAAGAACAGAGCGTCCGAACGGGATTATAATTGAAAAAACCGCTGTGCCTATGGGAGTTGTGGCAATCATTTATGAAAGCAGGCCGAATGTTACCTCAGACGCGGCGGCACTTTGTTTTAAAAGCGGAAACGTATGCGTGCTACGCAGCGGAAAAGAGGCGGCAGGCTCCGCAAACGCAATTATAAACGCTCTTAGGAAAGGGCTTGAAAAAGAGAATATTTCAAAAGAGTGCATAAGTATTATTCAGGATATTTCGCGCGTGGGCGCAAATGAGCTTATGACAGCGGATGGCTTAGTGGATTTACTGGTTCCGAGGGGCGGTTCGGGTCTTATAAAGGCGTGTGTCGAAAACGCTACCGTGCCGTGCATTCAGACAGGAACAGGAATATGTCATGTGTATATTGATAAATACGCGGATATTGATAAGGCACTAAAAATAGTTGACAACGCTAAAACAAGCAGACCGTCTGTTTGCAATGCGGAGGAAGTGCTGGTTGTACATGAAGATATAGCTTATGAGTTTCTTCCAAAACTTCAAAAGATGATTACCGATGATAGGAAAAAGGCAGGCAAAGTACCCGTTGAATTACGTCTCGATGAAAAGGCGGCAAAGATAATTGACGGGACGCCGGCAGGAGAAAAGGATTTTGATACGGAGTTTCTTGATTATATTTTGGCGGTAAAGATAGTTGGTTCAACCGAGGAG
>JAUZPZ010000140.1 GCA_030705675.1 Bacillota bacterium | reverse complement strand
TCAGCGTGCTCAATTGCTGAAAGCTGTCCCTTTATATTTTCAAAATCCTTTTCTATTTCATAAATTTTTACTTTTATGTGTTCATTCAGCTTTTCACCATACTCGCTAAGATTAAAGATTCTCTCAAGCATTGCCAGCTTTTTCGATTTATCAAGAGTCAAAAACTCCTGAAACTTATTTTGCGGAAGTACCACGGCGCGTGTAAAATCTTCATATTCAAGCCCCGTAAGTTCTATTATAGCACTGTCGACATCAGTTGCCTTTTCCGCAAGCGGTAGCACTCCTTCGCCCTTATAAACAAAAAGTCTTGCACTTTTGGTTTCATAGTTATTGTCGCTTTTTCTGCCAAATATGCGTTCGATTTTATATCTGTCGCGCTCACCGCCGCGCATAAAAGAAAATTCAAACATAACCCTCATTTTATCGCATTCGTTGTTCATTATCCCCTGCGTGCCGCGGCTCGCCCTGCTCACCTTGCCGTAAAGAGCAAGAGTTATTGCGTCAAGCACGGTAGACTTACCGCTTCCCGTGCTGCCGAATATTCCGAACAGACCGTTTTCAGATAAATATTCAAAGTCTATTTTTTGCAAGGTTTTATAACTCTGCAACCCGTCAATTTCAAGATATATAGGTTTCACTCTTTACTCACCCCTCAGTTCTGCAAATGCCTGTTTTATATTTTCAGGTACATCCGCTCCCATTTTCAGCTTGTAAAAATCGGCAAAGCTTTCCTCAAGCGGTTTGCTTTTTCTTTGGTAAACCTCGGAAACTACCGACCCCGCCGCCTCAACTACAGGCTGAATGCTCACAACAGCTTTGCATGTATCATGAATAAGTTTTTGCTGCTCGGTAGTTATAGGAGCGTCCGTAATTATTTTCAATTCCGCCCAAATTTTCTCATTGGCGTATTCGTTACACCATTTCACCGCTTCGTCAATCCCATTTACATTTACGCTGACAAGCGCTCTGCCGCATTTAAGCTCAACAGCCTTTACCTCCGCCTTATGATCCTCAATATCCACAACATACACAGATTTTGCGTAACCCGCTTCGGAAAAACTGTACGCGAGCGGAGACCCGCTATAATAAGTCGGGCTCATACATGCTGATATTTTTTGGGGTCTGTGCAAATGACCCAGCGCGACATAATCGCACTGCGCGGGAATTGTATCACTGTTTACCGCATATGCGCCGCCAAGCTGAAAGTTGCGCTCCGAATCAGAGGGTTTCCCCCCATTTATGTATATATGCGAAACAAGAACATTTGCGGTATCAGGCTCGAAATGAGTGCAAAGAACCTCCATTAATTCTTTAAGGCGGGCGTTATAATCCTTTTTTATATTGTCCTCCCCTTCAGAATATTCAATAACATTCGCAATTCTGCTTTCTGAAGGGTAGGGTAAAGAAGCGATTACCGCCTTTTCCCCATTTTTAGTTTCAATTTTAAACCAGCCTTCGCCGCTGTCAATAACCTTCAATATGCCGCCATAATTTCCCGTTTCCACGACTGTAGAAGGATATGCGCTCATGATTACGCCGCTGTTTACGGCAATTTTCCCCGCCGAACACAAGCCCTGAGGAGTGTCGTGGTTTCCCGAAATCACTATAACCCCCCTGCCGTCGTCAGACAGGCGTTTCAAAGCCTCATAATACAGCCTCTCCGCCCATATAGGCGGATTAAATGTATCGAAAATATCTCCGGCAACAACTACAACATCCACATTTTCTTCACTTGCTATGCCGCACAGCTCATTCACAAAATCAATTTGCTCTGCTTCCCTGGATATATTCTCTATATTTCTTCCAAAATGCCAATCAGAAGTATGCAAAATTTTCATATTTTATTCCTCCGTTTATTCTCCGAACGGTATCCCAAAATGGTCGTAAGCACTTTTCGTGGCCATTCTCCCCCTTGGGGTACGGTTTAAATATCCCAGCTGTAAAAGGTATGGTTCATAAACATCTTCTATTGTATTGGGATCTTCCCCGATTGTTGCCGCAAGGGTGTCAAGTCCCACAGGGCCGCCGCCAAAATTCTGAATTATAGACAGTATCATACGCTTATCAAGGTTCTCCAGCCCCAGTTTATCTATTTCATACATATTAAGGGCATCATTTGCGACATCTTCCCTTATAACTCCCTGCGCCCTTATCTGCGCATAATCACGCACGCGTTTAAGCAGCCTGTTAGCTATTCGGGGAGTACCCCTCGAACGTGTGGCGATTTCCATAGTGCCCGGCTCGTCAATTGAAATGTTCAATATGCCGGCCGAACGCTTGACAATTTTCGAAAGCTCATCCGGAGTGTACAGTTCAAGCCTGCTGATTACACCAAATCTGTCACGCAAAGGTGGCGAAAGCATACCGGCGCGCGTAGTCGCCCCTATAAGTGTAAAAGGCTGAAGATCAATCCGTATCGATCTTGCCGCCGGCCCCTTGCCTATTATAATATCCAGCGCATAGTCCTCCATCGCCGAATAAAGAACCTCCTCTACACTGTGGCTAAGCCTGTGTATCTCATCTATGAAAAGCACATCGCTCGGTGCAAGATTTGTGAGTATAGCGGCTAAATCCCCTGCCTTTTCTATTGCCGGACCCGACGTTATTCTGATATTTACTCCCATTTCGTTGGCAATTATCCCGGCGAGGGTTGTTTTTCCCAGTCCGGGAGGGCCGTAAAGCAGTACATGGTCAAGAGACTCCCCACGCATCTTTGCCGCTTCGATGAATATATTCATCTGTTCTTTTGCCTTTACTTGTCCTATATATTCGCAAAGATGTTTCGGGCGCAAAGAAAACTCAATGTCGCTGTCCTCGTTTATAAAACTTCCGCTTACGCTTCTTTTATCATCCATTATATATACCTCATCTCATCAGCTGGCGCAGTCCGGCCTTTATCAGTTCTTCTGTTGTTTCACCATAAACACCCTCAAGCGCCTGCTTACTCTCACCATATGAATACCCCAGAGCCACAAGCGCGTTCACCGCCTCGCTATGTATATTTGACTCAGGTTCAACGCGTATCCCATCACTTTCACGCGCTAACCCTTTTCCAACTTTATCTTTAAGCTCAAGCACTATCCGCTGGGCAGTCTTTCCGCCTACTCCCTGTGCCTGTGAAATACTCTTATGATCTCCTCCCGTCACCGCCACGGCAAAATCGTGCGGGGTAAGCACCGACAGTACGGACATTGCGGCTTTCGGTCCGACCCCGTTTACCGATATAAGCATTTGGAAAGTGTGCAATGCTTCCTCACTTATAAACCCGTATAAATCCAAAATATCCTCCCGGACATACATGTAAGTGTATACCTTTACCTCTTTGCCGATATAGGGAAGCGCGGTTATTTGAGTCAGCGGCATATGAAGTTTGTATCCTATCCCTCCATTGTCGATAACCGCATATTCTTCTCCTGCAAATTCCACTGTGCCTTTTATGTATGATATCATTTCATTTCCCCCAATTGTTCGTTCAGCAAATTATATGTTGCAAAATGACTGTGGCATATAGCCACCGCAAGAGCGTCCGCCGTATCATCCGGCTTTGGAACTTTGTCCAAACCCAAAACCAGTTTTACCATCTGTTGCATTTGTTGTTTATCAGCCCTTCCGTATCCTGTAAGAGACTGTTTGATTTGCAAAGGGGTGTACTCGTACACCTTCATATCTTCGTTTGAGGCCGCCAGCATACATACTCCCCTTCCCTGTGCTACCTGAATTACGGTTTTTGCGTTGTTGTTATAATACAGCTTTTCTATGGCGCACACTTCAGGCTTGTTTGTATATATTATCTGTCTGAGACGGGTATATATTGTTTGTAGTCTTTCCGAATCGGCAGTATTCGCGGGCGTCAGGATAGAGCCGAAATCGAGCGTCCGGTACCTGTTACCTATATTCTCAATAACGCCGTATCCCACAATGGCAATTCCCGGATCAATACCTAAAATTATCATAAATTTTCCTTCATTTCCC
>JAUZPZ010000014.1 GCA_030705675.1 Bacillota bacterium | reverse complement strand
TTGTTTGGCGTCTTCCATTTCCATTTCCACCATATCGTGAAAGTCTCTGTCCAGCTTTTCATCAAGCATTTCTTTTGCTTCGGCAAGATCCGCCTCTGCCTTTTTATGCTCTCTGAATTTCTCAACAATAGGAGTAATCTGCGAAAGCTCCTTACACAGCTTTGTCCAAACAGTTGTATCGGCAATAACCTCCGGATCGCTCACTTTTCTATTAAGTTCCTCATATCTTCCTTCTATAAATGACAGTTTATTAAACATACATTCCCCCCTATTATTCAAACAACTTCTGGATCTCATCAAGGGTCATAGATGAAATCGACCCCGTTCCTTCCTGAAGCACGGCATTTATAAGCTCTTGCTTTTTTTCCTTCAGATCTTGTATTTTTTCTTCTATCGTTCCTTTTGTCACAAGCTTGATTACCTGAACCACCTTAGTCTGACCTATTCTGTGGGCACGGTCGGTTGCCTGGTTCTCCACCGCCGGGTTCCACCACGGATCGTAATGTATTACAGTATCAGCTCCGATAAGATTAAGTCCCGTTCCTCCCGCTTTCAGCGAAATAAGAAAAATATCGCGCTGCCCTTCGTTGAACGCATTGGAGATTTCTATGCGTTTACTGCTTTTTACACTGCCGTCAAGATAAAAATAGTTTATATCCATCTGTCTTAGCATTTCCGCTATTATTTCAAGCATTGAGGTAAACTGTGAAAAAATCAGCATTCTTCTGCCTGAAGATATGCCATCCTCCACAAGCTCCAATAAAGTATTGAGTTTTCCACTTCCGCCTTCGTAATTATCTATAAATAATCCCGGATGACAACAAAGCTGCCTTAGCCTTGTGATTTGAGCCAAAATTTCAATTCTGCTTTTTTCAAACCCTTTTTCCCTCGTAAGACGCAAAATTTCTTCTCTTGCCCTATACGCGTATGCCTGATAAAGCTGTCTCTGTTCTTCCTCAAGATCTGTTACCATGTAAGTTTCAATCTTTTCCGGCAGCTCCTTCATAACACCGCTTTTAAGACGCCTTAAAATAAACGGTTTAGTATGTTTAAGAAGCTTTTCCACACCTGAACTGTCGTTTTTCTTTATAATGGGTATCTCATATACCCTTCTGTATTTTGCTCTTGAAAACAAATATCCGGGCATAACAAAATCAAAAATAGACCAGAGTTCGGTAAGGTTATTTTCAATGGGCGTACCAGTTATTGCAAAAAACCCGTCTGCTTTTATCTGCTTTACTGTCTTTGCGTTCACTGTGTTAGGATTTTTTATATGCTGCGCTTCATCAATAAAGCAGTAACTCCACTCTCTTTTTTTGTATGCCGCAACGTCGCGGCGTATAAGACCGTATGATGTAATCACAGCCACGCAGCCGTCAATATCTTCTATTTGAATTTTACGTTCGTCAGGCTGACCGTACACTACCTTAACTTTATACTGCGGCGTAAATTTTTTAAATTCAGCCTGCCAGTTAAACAAAAGGGATGTGGGAACTATTACAAGAGCGGGTTTTTTGTTTTTTTCATATTCCGATATTATAAAAGCTATAGTCTGCAAAGTTTTGCCAAGTCCCATCTCATCCGCAAGTATACCGCCAAAACCATAGCTCGCCATTGTTTTAAGCCATTTAAAACCTGTTATCTGATACTCGCGCATTATATCTTTAAGACATTCGGGAACAACAAAATTTGTATTTACCGGTTCCTTTAACTCTTCTATTATTTCTGCAAACGGCTTGTCCCTGCTTATTACAAATTCTTCATTATTGTTTTGCGTTTCTAAATACATTACCTGCGGCAATGTCAGCTTTGCTTTACCGTTTTCCTCAAACTTCCCGTCAACATTATCCATAAGCTCGCTGATTTGCTCAAGTGCCGAAGACTGTAAATTCACAAAATTTCCGTTTGTAAGTCTGTAATAATGCTCCTTTTCGCGCACCGATTCAAGGATGCTTTCCAATTCGTCAGGGGGAATATCATCAAACCCCACCTGAAATTCAAACAAATTTCCAGCCCCTATACTTATGGCACCTACAGCTTTTGCGGGCATTACCACCTTGATATTGTAAAAGTTTTCCGCATAAAATATATCTGAAATCTTTTTAAGTTTCTTTATCCCTGAATTTAAAAATTCATATATTTTGCGTGGCGAATTAATATAAAGATTTCCCTCCACAGGAACAAAACCCATTTTTGCCGCCACACGTATAAAATCATTTTCACGCCGCTTATCCCTGAGAAGAACTTTATCATCGCATTTTGGTCTTTCACCCGCAAAATGGTTGAACTCTATATCTTCATAGCAAAACAATACTTTTGCTTTAATGTTCTTTTCTTCAGTGCTTTCAAGATATACTTTTACTTTAAGTTCCGCAACAAGTATATCTTTGCGTATGTTATCGTCAATGCTAAGGTCAGACAAATAACGCAGTTTCGGCATAAGGTTTTCCACCACGGCGTTTTTATCTTCCATATTAAACGCAACTCTTGTACTTCCAAGGCTTTCCCCGGCTATAAGCAAGGTTTTTGTTACCTCCGCCTGTTCGGATGAGAGAATGTGAAAGGCATTTTCAAACATTACTATTCTGTATTGTTCATCAATAACTTTTATATCTTTCCATCTTTCAAAATCTATTACATATTTATTACCGCTTTTTGAAAGTTCCAAAGGCACTTCAAATTTATTTTTTAATATATGACAGCCTAATAGGTTTCTTTTATCCATAACAATACTTAACCCTTCGCATTCCGCGGCAAGTTCAGCAACCTTTACAAGTATTGCGCCAGATAAACTTATGCTTCGTTCTCCCATTGACCTGCCTGTTTCGAAATAAAGCTGCTTGAGCGTCATCAGATAGTCGACAAGCGCCATCTCATTATCTCCAAAGGTTTGGGTACGGGCATTAAACACAAAATTTTTACTGAATTCAAGCTCCCCATTTTCAGAAATTGTGTCTATAAGCTTGTCTATTCTTCTGACTTTATAAAGTTTATCCGTTCCTATACCTATACAGAACCTAACATCGTAATATCCAAAGCCGTTTTTATTTATTTCAAAAACGGGCACAAAATGTATCGTATGTTTGTTTCTTGAAAGCTTTATTCCCGAAAGTTTTTCTATTACATCATGCGACACCTGCTCATAGAACTGGCCGCCCTTTTCATCAAGAGCGTCGCTTTGCTCTTTTTTATACTGTAAAAGAGCCGCAACAACATGCCGGCACACTCCATTCGCGCCGACTTTTCTGCCACAGTCGCAAGAACAGCTTTCTATGTCTTCCTCACCAAAAACCGCTTCTACATTATATAAACCTTCCGCTTCCTGAATATTGCATTTAAGCGTAGAAATTTCAGGCATATAAATAACATTATACACCCTATTCTCATCAAATAGCTCTTTTCCTGCTTTGAACAGCATACTGTCCTCGCAAAAATTTCTGATACTGTTTAGATCAACAGTCAATTTTGACGTCCCCCAATTTCATTACTTTACGAATTTATTTAAAAACGCCTTATATCCTTTATACGCCATATAAATATCACCTTTTGAAGCAACTTCAAAGGGCGCATGCATGGAAAGCAAAGCAACTCCGCTGTCAATTACATTGCAATTAAGGTTTGCAACATACTGCGAAATTGTCCCGCCTCCTCCGCCGTCAACCTTACCGAGTTCTCCAAACTGCCATACTATTTCATTTTCATTCAGCACATGCCTCATTTTCCCTATCAGCTCCGCCGAAGAGTCATTTGAGCCGCTTTTTCCCCTTGCTCCGACATACTTTTCTATTACTACGCCGCGGCCCAAAAATGCCGCGTTGCCTTTTTCAAAAACCGAAGCAAAACTGGGGTCAAATGCCGCCGCAACATCAGAAGAAATACAGTAAGAATTGCTTATACATCTTCTAAGCTTAAGATCATTATAACTGCCGCTTTGCAGCTCTATCATTTCCGCTATCGTATTCTCGGTATACTTTGACTGCATACCTGTATTGCCCATAGAACCAATTTCTTCCTTATCAGCCCATACACATATTGCGGTCATTTCAGGCTCCGGATCACAGTCAAATATCGCCTGCATACATGCGTAAGCACATACTCTGTCATCCTGACCGTAGCCTCCTACCATGCTTCTGTCAAAGCCTATATCTCTTGTTTTCATTGCAGGAACAGCTTCAAACTCGCTGCTTATAAAGTCCTCTTCCACAATACCGTACTTTTCGTTGAGCAACTTTAAAATATTTTCTTTGATGCTTTCTTCCTCATTATTAGTGCGGCTTCCCGCAATAAGATTAAGCTGTTCGCCACTCACTCCTTCTGTCATGGTTTTTTTCATTTGCTCACTTGCAAGATGCGGCAAAAGGTCGGAAATCACAAACGCATAATCCTCACCGTCAATTTCAATATCAACCTCTCCGCTCTTTGTCACAACTTTTCCATAAAGCGCCATAGGAATAGTTGTCCATTGATATTTTTTAATTCCTCCGTAATAATGAGTTTTAAGATATGCGATTTTCGAGTCATCATAAAGCGGCATGGGTTTTAAATCAAGCCTGGGAGAATCAATATGAGACCCCAATATATTTACACCGTTTTCAATAGGCTGTTTTCCTATAACCGCCAAAATAAGATTTTTAGCACGGTTTATAGCATAAACCTTGTCTCCCGATTTGAGTGTTTTCATTTCGTCAAAAGGCTTAAAACCTCTTTCCTTTGCCATTTCCACACCTTTTTTTATACACCGTCTTTCCGTAACGGAATAATTCAAAAAGGTCTTATACTGCTCGCAAAAACGGTAAATTTCATCTGCTTCCTTATCATCCACCGCTTCAAATACATACTTTGGTTTATATTCAAGTTCCATATTCAATCTCCCTTTCCTCCATAAATTCCCTTATAGCTATTATAATTTCCAAGTATTTTTACGACATATTTTTTTGTCTCCCCAAAAGGAATATGCACAATTTTAAGGTTTTCTGTCTGTTCCTGAGCCATCCAGACATCCACATTCCCATACCCGGCATTATATGCCGCCATTGCGGTCTGAATATCGTTATTGTAACGCTTCATCAGGAAGTCCATATAATAGCATCCTATCCAAATATTTATTTTCGGAGTTTTCAGCATCTCCTCGTCATAATTCTTGATCCCAATAACGTTTGCCGCCTCTTCCGCCGTTTCCGGCATTATCTGCATAAGACCGACAGCCCCCCTTTGGGAAACCGCATCTTCATTAAATCCGCTCTCACTTTTTATTACAGCATAAACCAAATATTTATCCAACTTAAACCTTCTAGAATAATTTTCAACGTATCTACTGTATTTTCGCGGATACACCGCCGTTCTGACAGATCTTATACTCAACAACCCTACAAGAGCAAGCACAATAACAATCAGCATAGACAATGTTGATGCAAACCTCTTTTTATTAACTAATACAATCACTCGACATACCTCTTTATTAATTCATTTACCCTCTTTATTACCTCATCTTCATTCCCGTTATTGTAAATTTGCTCGTCTGAACCCTTTATGTACTCCTCATCGGAAAGCTGTGAAAGAACGCGGTTTACCGCCGTTTCTAAATTAACTTTATCCCTCTGCATTATACGCTTTATGCGCAGATCTTTATCGGCCATTACTGAAATAACCAAATCACATAAATTTGTAAGGTCGGAGCCTATAAGCAGCGGCACGTCAAAAATCACGCGCCTGCCCCCTTCTTCAATTTGTTTCTCTATTTCCTTACAAATTCTCGGATGAGTAAGTGAATTCAGTAGTTTCAGTTTATCCCCGTCGGCAAACACAGCTTCCCCAAGAGCACGCCTGTCAACATTCCCATTCTTATCCACAAATTCTTCACCAAAGAATTTTTTTATGTCCTTTTTTAAACTTTCATCGCTTTTCATTATGTCTTTTGCAATTTTATCCGCATCAACAATAACAAAACCATTTTCTGCAAACAGCCGGGAAACAAAACTCTTTCCCGATCCGCTGCCCCCTGTAATTCCAATTACCATACTATCACCTTTATTTACAATCATACCAGCTTTTGCCCGTTTCTATATTGGCAACAAGAGGTACGCTCAAATTAGCGGCATTTTCCATTTCTTCAAGCAAAAGTGCCGAAACTTTATCTACATCATCCTTATGCGCTTCTATTATTAATTCGTCATGTACTTGTAAAATAAGCCTTGAAGGTAAATTTTCTCGCTTGATCCTTTTCTGTACACGAACCATTGCCACTTTTATTATATCTGCAGCACTTCCCTGTATGGGGGTGTTCATAGCAACTCTCTGACCGAAACTTCTTTCCAGAAATCTTGTTGATTTAAGTTCGGGAATATATCTTCTTCTCCCCAGCAAGGTTGTAACATATCCATCCACCGTGGCTTTTTCTACAATCTCTTTCATATATTCCCTTACGCCTCTGTATTTTTCAAGGTATCCTTCAATATACGCCTTAGCCTCACGGCGGCTTATACCAAGATCAATTCCAAGTGCAAAATCACTTATCCCGTAAACTATGCCAAAGTTTACGGCCTTCGCATTATTTCTCATTTGCGGCGTGACATCTTCAAACGGCACTCCAAACACTTGCGATGCCGTTATTCTGTGAATATCCTCATTTTCCTTAAATGCTTTTATCATATTTTCATCCTGGGCAATATGAGCCAGCACTCTTAGTTCTATTTGCGAATAGTCGGCATCCACCAATATATGGTCTTCATCGGACGCTACAAACATATGACGAATTTCCCGCCCCAATTCAAGCTTTATCGGAATATTCTGCAAATTCGGCTCTGTGGAACTGATACGTCCTGTTACCGTGACTGTCTGCATAAACTTTGAATGAATTTTCCCGTCGCTTTCATCAATAACCTGCAAAAGGCCGTCACAGTAGGTTGATTTCAGCTTTGCAAGGGTACGGTATTCTTTTATGCTTGTTATAATCGGATTTTCAGGCTCCAATTTATCAAGCACGTCACTGTCTGTCGAATAACCCGTTTTTGTTTTTTTGACTACGGGCAAGCCAAGCTTGTCAAACAACACCTCGCCAAGCTGTTTTGTGGAATTTATGTTAAACTCCCCTCCGGCGCGCTCATAAATTATCCGCACAAGCTGTGTAATTCTGTTATCAAGCATAACCGAAAACTGCGCCAGCTTTTCTTTGTCCACTTTAAATCCCGCTATTTCCATCTGCGCAAGCGTATATGAAAGAGGCATTTCCACGTCACTTAGCAGAGATAATTGTTCTCTTGCCTCAATTTCCGTTTTTTGAGATTTTGATAAATTCAGCATTCCTCCGCATATGGCGGCCGCTGTTCGTGCCATAATTTCTTCATCCGCATCAAAAGGTGTCTTTTTATTTTTACCTTTTGGGGCAAACCCTTCAGGCAGCTGAATATTAAGCAAAATGTCTATGTCATATTTACTTCTTGAAGGCTCAAGAATATATGCCGCGATAGCCGTGTCAAATTCAATATTATTAATAGCTATCCCATACTTATTCAAATATACGATTTCATCCTTTGAATAATGCATTACTTTAGGTGTATTGCACTCAAAAACCGGCTTTAAATCGGTAATATCAAGATCGGATAAAAGTCCTCCCGCCAAATTAAAATAATATACTGTTTCTCCGGCGGCCACTCCTACTCCTGCCATTTCAGCACCGTATTTAAACAGATATACCGCAATAATTTCAGCTTTTTCAATTTCTCCGAAAGATTCTTTTGCCTCCGATTGGGATTTTACTGTTTTATATTTAAAATCGGCTGGCTTTGACTGCGTGGACTCTTTAAAATCCAGTTTTTTCAGCAGAGCCGTAAATTCAAGTTCATACAATTTCTGTTTGAACGCCGTTTCATCAGGCAATTTTCTTCTGCATTCTTCAAGAGTTATCCCAATTGGAACAGTTTTGCATATAGTTGCAAGCTCGCGGCTCATAAAAGCGCTTTCCCTGCCACTTTCAAGCTTTTCTTTAAGCTTTCCCTTTATTTCGCCGATATTAGCGTAAATTTGCTCCAAATTTCCATAATCCCTTATCAGTCCGTAAGCGGTTTTTTCACCTACTCCCGCAACACCCGGAATATTATCAGAGCTGTCGCCCATAAGTCCTTTAGCGTCAATTATAAGCTGTGGAGTCACACCGTAACGGTTTTTTATTTCTTCCTTATCAATCACATCCGTTACTGTATTACCGCCTTTTGTAGAGGTCAAAAAAACCTTTGACGTATCCGTGGCAAGCTGCAAAGCGTCGCGGTCTCCCGTAACTATAGCACATTCAACCCCACCATTTCCGCACATTTCGGCAATTGTCCCTATTATATCATCTGCCTCGTACCGCGGAATTTCTATCATTTTTACATTCATTGCCTGCAAGACTTCTTTAAGAACAGGCATCTGCATAGCAAGCTCTTCCGGCATACCGTGCCGCCCCGCTTTATACTCGCTGTATTTTTCATGACGGAATGTCGGAATTTTAAGGTCAAAAGCAATGCACACATAGTCAGGATTTTCACTTTCAAGATACTTGTAAAGTATGTTCAAAAACCCATAGATTGCGTTTGTAAAAAAGCCTTTACTGTTTGTAAGCATTCTTACTCCATAAAAAGCTCTGTTGACTATGCTGTTTCCGTCCACAACAAGCATCTTTTCCACAATAAATCCCTCCTTTATAATATAGGCATTACTATACTCATTATATCATTATGTATATCTTCGATCGTACGCACATTTCCGCCGCTACAACATTCAACCCTTTTAAACCCGCATAGATCGCACATATTTAGCGCATTTGTATAAGTTTCTTTTAAATAATTGTAATCCGACTCATGAATATCCTTACCTTCCGTACCTGCCTTGTTACGCCTATTTTCCATAAGCGATATGCTGACCTCGACCGGCATGTGCAGAAATATAACAACATCGGGCTTTGGTAAGCCAAGTTTTTCAAATTCATAATCATAGAGCCATTCTACAAAATTCTTCCGCTTTGTTTCATCTTTTATTTTTCCTGCCTGATGAATTATGTTTGAGGTGGTATATCTGTCCGCGACAATAATGTCCCCGCGTTCGTAGAATTTTTCCATACCTTGTTTCCATGTCGCATAGCGGTCAACAGCATAAAAAGATGACGCCGCGTATGGATTTACATCCCCCGCCTCGGTTCCGAATTCGCCCGCGAGATACATTTTCACGAGCGCGGAAGAATTGCTGGCATAATTCGGAAACTCCACGCGCCGCGCATTTATACCTTTTTCTTCAAGTCTTTCAAGCAAGAGCTTACTTTGCGTTTCTTTTCCACTGGCATCCAGTCCTTCAATTACAATAAGTTTTCCGCTCATTTTAGTTCACCCAAATACATTGCCCTTTTATCTTTTGATTTTCCACAGCTCATTTTGCCCTCCGGACAAGGTTTTAAGACACAGGGCGGCCCTGCGTAACGAAATATTACAGGGGCTACTTCTTTTACAAGAGCCAGCATTTGATCCGCACATTCCCTTATTTCCCACTGTGCCCTTTCACAGCAGCGATGCTCAAAAAAATTCAGCAGACTTCTCGCGTTAAATGTCGCCATTATTTTCGTTTCACACGCATTGGACAAAACATACCGGGCGTCCTCAATAGCCATTTTTTCGGCTTTTTTTTCAGCCACCGTTTTTTCTGTTCCTCCGGCAACAAGCTCATCTATATGCTGTTTTTTAAGTATATCGGCAAGTGCATTATACTGCACTAAGTCATCCTGCATTGCTTTATTAAAAATTTTAAGTGCGTCAGGGTTTTTTGCAATTTCAGGAGGAGTGACAAACTCAAATTTTCCTTCATTTACATAACGCTGTGATTTTACCGAATAAGAAGCTATTCTATGACGCGTAATTTGCGCGAGCAAACTTCTGCTCACCCCTTCAATTCCAAAGGTGAAGGTTATATGTTCTATAGGGCTTGCATGACCAAGATCCATCAGCATGGTAAGAAACTTTTCTGTTTTTTCTTTGTCCAGACCGTCAAGTATGCCTTCGATTGAACTGGAAGAATAACATAGTTTAGCGGCCGCCGCCACAAGTTTCTCCGGCTCTGGCGTATGGCTTAGCAATTCAACTCTTAACATTTCTTTTCCCCCTTTATTATCGACTTCGTTACTTTGACTTCGTTACTTTTTTCCAAATCACTGTAAACAAAAACTTAGGTAGTGCCATCATCCGTCCTATTCTCGACGGCTGTTTAAGAAGCCTGTAAAACCATTCAAGGCCGAGCTTTATGAATATATCCGGAGCTCTTTGTGCGCGCCCCGCTATTACGTCCAAGGTTCCGCCCACCCCCATGGCAAGTCCCACATTTAATTCATCTTTGTGCTCAAAAATCCAGTTTTCCTGTTTAGGAAAACCAAGACACACCAAGAGAAGATCCGGCTTTTTTTCATTTATATCTGCTATTATTTCTTTTTCACGTTCCGCATCAAAATATCCGTTTGCACTGCCGCAAATTTCAATTCCCGGGAATTTTTTTTCAAGTTTCTCTTTTGCTTCATCTGCCACGCCCGGCGCGCCTCCAAAAAAGTACGCCCTTTTCCCGATTTTCGGCAAGTCCTCAAGCAGACGCATCACCAAATCATAGCCAGCAATTCTTCCCGAAACGGGTTGTCCCAAAATTTTTGCCGCATAAACAACACCTATTCCGTCTGCCGTACACATATCGGCACTATTGATTTTCGAAGCAAAATCCCCATTTTTATATGCTGCCATTATAATTTCCGAATTTGGCGTAAATATGTAATGGAAGCCTCCGTCTGCCATATATGACTTTGCGGTCTCTACGGCACTGTCCATATTTATCTTATTTATTTTAATTCCGAGAATATTTACTGTCTCCATGTTTTTCTCCTCCAGAAATTTTTCTATTTTTTATTTCTAAAAACCTTTTTAAAAACCCATTATAATATTATAGCATAAAAGAAGAAAAAAATCAATAACTCAAAAGGATTAATTTAAAAAAATTCCGCTCTCTGTCGAGAGCGGAATAAGATGATGTATTTAAATTACAATACAATCAACATGAGTAAGCTACCCACATTGATTGTATTGTAAATTTCATATAAGTTTTAAGGCAAACCCGAATTATAAAATGCTTATAAAATTATGCAAATAAGACCTCCGCAGCCCTCATTGATAATTTTCTGCAAAGTTTCCTGTAAACGGAAGCGGGATTCCTCCGGCATACGTGAAAGTTTATTATGTAAACCCTCATTAACAAGCTCGTGCAAAGATTTGCCGAATATATTAGATTCCCATATCTTCTTAGGATCGACAGCAAATTCATCCAACAAATATTTTACAAGCTCCTCCGACTGGCGCTCCGTACCTACAATCGGGCTGACTTCGGTTTCTATCTGGGCCTTTATCATGTGAATTGAAGGCGCGGACGCTTTTAAACGTACTCCAAATCGGCTACCCTGCTTGACAATTTCCGGTTCTTCCAACATAAGCTCATCAATAGTAGGAGCGACAATTCCATATCCTTTTGCATCAACTTCTTTAAGAGCATACTCAATTTTATCATATTGCTTTTTGACATCTTTTAATTCCATTAGCAGGGAAAGCAAATTTTCTTCACCGGAGATCTTAAACCCGGTTTCCTGACTTATAACGTTATAAAACAGTTCCGGAGGAGGCACAATTGCCATACGAACCGCTCCTGTACCCAAATCTGCCCCGGTAACGTTTACACTGTCCGCAAAATCAAATTTATTTATTTGCTTTGAAGCATTTATAGCTTCACGGATTTTTTTGACACCTTTAAGAGTTGATATCACGCTGTCATAAATGCCGCACTTTAATTTATCTTCTTTTGGGAGAACTTCGAGCCATGAAGGAAAATCTATACCTATTTCAGTAAGCGGGAATTCATAAAGAATTTTTTCCAGTATCTTTGAAAAATCTTCTTCATTCATATCGGCGCAAGATACCGGCATAACCGGAACAGAATATTTTTCTTCCATCTCACTTTTTAATTTTTTCGTATTATCACTATGAGGATTGGTAGAATTAATAAGAAGAATAAAGGGTTTATTCATTTCCTTCAGTTCCTTTATAACCCTTTCCTCCGCCTCTTCATAATCCGCTCTCGGTATTTCGGTAATACTTCCGTCTGTGGTTATAACAAGCCCTATTGTTGAATGTTCGCAAATTACTTTTTTTGTACCCGTCTCTGCCGCCTCATTGAAGGGCATAGGCTCGTCAGACCACGGGGTCTGTACCATTCTCGGCATGTTATTTTCCACCGCTCCTATGGCTCCGCGTACCATATATCCCACACAGTCAATTAATCTTACGTTGCAGTTTGCGTCCCCTAATTTTATATTTACGGCTTCATTGGGAACAAACTTAGGCTCTGTCGTCATAATGGTTTTCCCTGCAGCACTTTGAGGAAGCTCATCGGTAGCGCGCTCCTTTTTAAAAGCATTATCAATTTTAGGTAAAACCATTGTGTCCATGAACCTTTTTATAAAGGTAGATTTTCCTGTACGCACAGGACCCACAACTCCAACGTATATATCGCCTTGGGTTCTCTCTGCGATATCTTTGTAAATATTCATAAAAATTCCTCCTGCATTATTGGTTTGTACCATATTATGCGTAAAAAAAAAGATTTATGATTATTCATGCCATTATTAATGCAGTATTTTTATTTTTTTTATAGTATAGGAAATTTTCATCAACAAAAAAGCTTTCTTAGGTTCTCTCGCCATTAAAGTGCCTTAGGTTTTAATCGGTTTTTTATAAAATGAGAAAAGCATACATTTGTTAAATTATTAAAACTTTCGAAATTAAAGTCCTATTATAAAATTTAAGATATAAACTTTTCGCTATTTTCTGTCGAAACTTGCGATAAATTCGTTAAATATTCCAATCTTTCATTTAAAAAGCCATATAAATTTCTTGTAAATTGCCGATTTTTTCTTAACCCCCTTGATGTACGAACACTCGGAATGGTATACTTTCTGTAAAGTACAAGATGTTTGTATACACATCTACAAATTACAATATACTTGTATAAAATTAAGGAGGTTTCATATGAAAAGTAAAATTACAGAAGAAAAACTAAAAAAAATGCAGAAAAAGCTTTCTGATTATATGGCGGCAAAACAGATAATAGACGCGCGTATAATCGAAAACGAGCAATGGTACAAATCAGAACACTGGAATATGGTTGCAAGTGAAAATCAGTATGATATCCGTGAGCCGGTAACAGCATTTTTGTTTAACGCAATTGCAAACAAACATGCGGAAGTAATGGATAGTTACCCAGCCCCGAATATTCTTGCCAGAGAGGAAGGCGACGAAGAAGAAGCAGGTATGCTTTCAAAAATCATTCCGTTTCAGCTTGAACAGGCAGGTTTTCGTAAAACCTACAACAACGTGATGTGGAACAAGTTAAAAAACGGCACAGCTGCTTATGGGGTATTTTTTAATCCGTCGCTGAATAACGGAGAAGGTGATGTAGACATTCGTCGCCTTGATATGCTCAATCTGTTTTGGGAACCGGGAGTTGAAGACATTCAGGATTCCGAATATTTCTTTATCGTGAACATGACTCCAAACGAAGCAATAACGGCTTCCTACCCTTTTGCCGCGGGTCATCTTGGCAGCAGTGGAATGATAAATTTGCGTTCACGGTATGAAGCGATAGACAATTCCAACAAATCAATGGTAGTAGACTGCTATTACAAAAAATATTCTGCGGATGGCAGTACCGTTGTGCATATGACAAAGTTTACGGGCGATGTTATACTTGACAGTACCGAAGACAGAGAGTCAACAGCCGAGTGCGGTTTGTACAATCACGGAAAATATCCGGTAATTTTTGATACCCTTTACCCCATTGACGGTTCAGCTTACGGTTTTGGTATGGTTGATATTGCTAAAAATCCTCAGGCGTATATTGATAAGCTTGATTATATAATTTCAAAAAACGCTATGATTTCGGGCAAAGTGCGCTGGATTCTGCGTGAAGGCAGCGGCATCAATGAAAATGAATTATTGGATCTTTCAAAGGATGTCATCCACACCGCGGGTTCAATCAGAGAGGACAGTGTAAAAGAATTTCAGGCGCGGCCGATAGATTCTTACATAATTGCACACCGCAATAACAAAATCGCGGAACTTAAAGAAATTCTCGGTAACAGAGATTTTAACCAGGGCGGCACATATGGCGGTGTAACAGCTTACGGCGCAATTGTGGCACTGCAGGAAGCGGGCAGCAAACTTTCAAGGGATATTATAAATGCGGGATACGATTCTTACAGTGACCTAATATATATGTGTATAGAACTTGTACGCCAATTTTTTGACAGCGAACGCAAATATCGCATTACGGGAGAAGACGGAAGTCTGCAGTATATTAAATACTCAAATAAAAATATAAGAAAAACCGGAAAATTGACCGCCCCTGTCTTTGACATAAGCGTTCAGCCCGAGAAAAGAAATCCGTTCAGCCGCATGAGTCAAAACCAGACTGCATTGGACTTTTATAAAATGGGTCTGTTTAAACCCGAATTGGCAGATGAAGCAATCATGACTCTTGAAATGATGAGTTTTGAAGGAAAGGAAAAACTGCTTTCCACTATACGTAAAAATAAACAACTGCATGAGGCTGCCAAAGCCGCCGCTCCCGCCAACACAGAAACAGTACAAAAAAGTCAATTGAACCCTACTGCGTTCTAAGGGCGTGAAAACCTAAGGTAATATTTTGCAACCTTGATGTAGAAATTTACTTGCAGAATTTGTATAATTTACACAAATTTCCCACAATTCCATAAAACGTTTTTGAGCAAATTTGACTGTTTAAATTTTCCCTAACGCGCTTTTTATCAGTGTTTTTCATTGTATAAAATTGCACAATAATAAATTTTTGCAAAGTCATTTATTAAAGGATCTTTGTTAATTTAATAGTATTTTTTTGTAATAATAACGAAAACTATTGACTTTATTGTTACATTATTGTATAATAAAATTAAGTTGCAAAGTGTTACAGTTTTGTAATAAGATTATCGTTGAAGCCTTGATATATCATCTTCCGTTATCTTGTTCACACGCTTGTAGGTAATTTTTAATTAGCTGATATGTTTTATTCATACATGTTTTGCGATGAATGAGAGTCATCTCATTCATACACCCCCCTTAATGGGAATTGTTCCCACCAAAAAGGAAAGAGGTTCTCGTAGAACCTCTTTCCTTTTTATAATAAAAGAGAATATTGACAGATAAGCTTTATAAAAACAACCAGGATAACCTATTAAGAGAAACAAAACCGGCACCGTATAAAAAAACGGTACCGGTAATTTAAATATGGTAATAATTTTAATGAAGTTCTTGCAATAGACACTTTTATTTTGTCTATCAAATATTTATGTCTGTTATAATATCAGCAGCTTTTTCTATTCAACTGTAACCGATTTAGCCAAGTTTCTCGGTTTATCCACGTCACAGCCTTTATTTACCGCCATGTAGTAAGAAAAAATTTGGAGCGGGATTACCGTAAGCGCCGGCGTGAAAATGCTTTCTATCTTAGGAAGATATACAACAAAATCCGCCTCTTTTTCAATTTCCGTATTCCCTTCAAGAGCAATGGCAAATACAGTAGCACCTCTTGCTTTAACTTCTTTTATATTGCTCAATATCTTTTCAAACAAATCCTTTTGTGTCGCAAGTGCAATTACAAGAGTTCCGTCTTCTATAAGGGAAATCGTTCCATGTTTCAGTTCTCCGGCAGCATAGGCCTCCGAATGAATGTATGAAATTTCCTTAAGTTTAAGAGAGCCTTCAAGAGCCACACAGTAATCAAGTCCTCTTCCCAAGAAGAATACATCCTTGCTGCTATATTTCTTTGAAGCGTAACTTTGTAATGAAGAAACATTAGTAAGAATTTTACTTACCTTTGAAGGAATAGTCTGCATTTCCGCAAGAAGATCATTCTTCTGTTCTTCAGTTATGTGGCCGTTATTTATTCCAAGATGGATAGCTATAAGATAAAGCGCCTGCATTTGCGTGCTGTAAGCTTTTGTTGTTGCAACAGATATTTCAGGTCCGGCCCACGTATAAAGGACATCATCCGAATCTCTCGCAATCGAGCTGCCCACTACGTTTACAACAGAAAGAACTCTCGCACCGCGTTTTTTAGCCTCGCGCAAAGCGGCAAGGGTATCCGCCGTTTCACCCGACTGACTTATTACTATTACAAGATCATCTTTTCCTACAAGCGGATCTCTGTAACGAAATTCAGATGCCAAATCAACCTCAACAGGGATACGCGTTAGTTTTTCAATCACATATTTCCCTACAACCCCGACATGATATGCACTGCCGCAACCTATAATGTATATCCTCTTTAATTTTTCTATATGTTCCTTTGTAATCTTTATATCATCAAGAACAATTTCTCCGTTTTTTATTCTGGGGCATACCGTATCTTCTATCGCTTTAGGCTGCTCCATAATTTCCTTGATCATGAAATGCTCGTAGCCGCCTTTTTCTGCGGCGGACACATCCCAATCCACATGAAAAATATCTTTCTTAACTTCGTTTTTATCGGCGTCAAGTATTTTGATTGTATCCCCTTTAAACCATACAATTTCATTATCCTCAAGAAAATATACATCTCTTGTTCTTGAAATAATCGCCGGAATATCGGAAGCTATGAAATTTTCACCATTTCCCACGCCTACTATAAGTGGGCTTGCTTTTCTTACAGCAAACAATTCTCCGGGATGCTCAGACGAAATAATCCCCAAAGCGTATGATCCTTCTATTCTATGAATTGTCTTGATTATGGCGTCTATCATATTTCCGTTATAATAATAGTCGATAAGGTGAGAAATAACCTCTGTATCCGTATCCGAAACAAATTTATACCCTTTTTCCTCAAGACTCGCTTTGAGCTTGAGGTAATTCTCAATTATTCCATTATGTACAACCGCAATTTTTCCGCCATTTGACATATGTGGATGAGAATTTATATCGGACGGCGCACCGTGTGTAGCCCATCTCGTATGACCAATACCGATACTTCCCTTTATATCTGTTCCTCCGTGTATTTTTTCAAAAAGAACTTTAAGCCTGCCCTTGGTTTTAACCATATTGATTTTATTATCTCCGAGAACTGCTATCCCCGCAGAATCATATCCTCTGTATTCAAGCTTCTCAAGTCCGCTGAGAAGTATGGGCGCCGCCTGCTCTTTGCCAATATAACCAACTATTCCGCACATATTTCTACCTTCCTTTGTTAAAGATTCATCATTGCTTTTTCAACTACGTTTGCAAGCGACTGCGCATCGCGGCTGATTTCATCAATATCCTGACCTTCTATCATAATCCTTACAAGAGGCTCTGTTCCCGAAGGTCTAAGAAGCAGTCTGCCAGCGCCGTTATATTTTTTATTAAGAGCACATGCCGCCTCGGCAACTTCTTTTATTTCCATAAGCCTTTTTTTATATTCATTCTTTACTTTTACATTAAGAAGCACCTGTGGCAATATTGTAATTTCGGAAGCAATTTCAGAAGCCTTTTTACCGCTGAGTTCCAATACCGAAAGAAGGGCTATTGCCGAAACAAGGCCGTCTCCCGTTGTATTAAAATTAAAACAGATTATATGTCCCGACTGTTCTCCCCCGATACACGCTCCTGTTTCTATCATTTTTTCAAGTACGTATCTGTCACCCACTTTTGTCTGTACAAACTCTATGCCATGCTTTTCGCAAAACTTAACAAGCCCCAAATTACTCATTACTGTACCGATAAGCTTATTTTGAGTAAGTTCCCCCTTGCTTTTAAGATGCATGGAAATAAGACCCATTATAACGTCACCGTCAATTATGTTGCCCTTTTCATCCACAGCTATAAGTCTGTCCGCGTCACCATCGAAAGCAAGCCCTATATCGGCTTCTTTTTCACAAACAAATTTCTGCAACTTTTCAATATGAGTAGAGCCGCAACCGTCATTAATATTTATACCGTCGGGATTATCATGAATTGTTATAACATCAACGCCTAATCTCCGAAGGGCCTCGGGAGCGACTTTAAATGAAGCTCCGTTTGCGCAGTCAACCGCCACTTTAAGCCCGCTTATATCAGTCATTGCACTACTTATTGCAAAATTTACATAATCATTTTCCGCATTTTCAATGTTACGAA
The DNA here is from genome assembly GCA_030705675.1 of Bacillota bacterium. Taxonomy (GTDB): domain Bacteria; phylum Bacillota; class Clostridia; order RUG12999; family RUG12999; genus RUG12999. The sequence goes on along the minus strand of JAUZPZ010000014.1, from coordinate 9,264 downwards.
CTATTCTTCCAAGACTTACCCCATTCGGAACTTCTTCAAGCTGTGCATCTGCAAGTATGTAACTTTCTATTTCATCTTCAATTTCATCACTGAGTTTAAACCCGTCTTTATTAAAAAACTTTATGCCGTTATACTCAAATGAATTGTGCGAAGCCGAAATAACAACACCCGCATCCGCACCATATTTTCTTGTAAGGTATGCAATTGCCGGTGTAGGAATTTCTCCAACCAGATAAACATCCGCACCCGTAGAAAGAATGCCGGCAACAAGGGCGCTTTCCAGCATATCACCCGAAATTCTTGTGTCACGTCCGACAAGAATTTTTGTGCTATGTCCATCAGAATGTCTTGTAAGCACATAGGACCCGTATTTCCCCAAATTATATGCCATTTCAGGGGTCAGCTCCGTATTAGCAATTCCTCGCACACCGTCAGTGCCAAATAATTTTCCCATCTTATTACCTCACTTTTCTCAAGTCTCATTAGTATAATTAAAAGTATAATCTAAAAAATACTCCATCTTACATCTTTACATTATATCACTGTTTTTCTTGTATTACAATATGCATTTTTAACAAATAATTACTTTTTTTATATAAAAAAAGCCATTTTTGTAGTATTATTATATTAAATCATAATTCGTCAAGCGTACAGAACTTATATCCGGCACTCTTTGCTTCTTTTATTACTCTGTCAAGAGCCTGAGCATTATCCGAAGAAACTGCGTGTAAAAGCAGTATCGCGCCACCATTAATATACGGCATTATTTGATTATACGCATATTCGCCTCCCCTTTGCATTGTAATGTCCCAATCAAGATAAGCAAAGCTCCAGAATACCGTAATATAGCCCATGTTACTAAGATGTGCCAGAACGCGTTCGCTGTACTCTCCTCGTGGCGGACGCACGTATATCATTTTTTGTCCTGTAATTTGTTTTACTTTTTCATCCAGCTGCGTTAGTTCCTTTTCCATTTCATCATCACTTATAGAGGGCAGCGATGGATGATTGACAGAATGGTTTCCTACGATATGCCCCTCCCTAACCATTCTTTTTACCAGTTTTTCCTCCCTGTCAACATAGGCTCCGGTAACAAAAAAGGCCGCTTTTACGTTGTTCTCTTTAAGAATATCAAGTATTTGTGGAGTATAGCCGTTTTCGTATCCTTCATCAAAAGTAAGATACAATTTTTTGCTGTTTGTATCACCTATATAATATCCGTTGTATTTTGAAATCATATCCTGTATGTAACCAGGGACTTCAGGCGGCGCGTTTTCGTTCTTTTTTATCCCCCACCCTATACTTGCCGTATCCAGACCGTCAAGACTAAAAATTTCACGTTTTTCTTCCTTCGGTTCCTGCTGAACTATATTTTTTTCCTTACTCTTTTGCGCCTGCTCATTTTTTTTAGGAGTATTGCATCCCGCAAGAGTAACAGTAAAAATAAATGTGATGATAATAATCATTAACCTTTTCATGTAATTCCTCCTTACGTTATAAGTTATAATACATTTTACGTTAAAATATTACATTTTTTGACCGTACCAATGCAAAAATTTAATAATATTATTCTTGAAATGTTTATAATTATATGGTAAAATATATATACATCACAATGTTATACACAAATATTCAGATACACTTTTAAACGAAAGGAGACTTTTTATGAACGGAAGCATATTGTGCAGTAAATGCAAAAAAAGGCCCGCTGTGTTTTTCGCATCTTCTATTGACGGTAAAAACATGGAAGGTCTGTGCTTGACATGCGCCAAAAATATGGATAATCCACAGATTACGGCAATGCTCGACCAAATGGGCATTGATTCAGATAATATCGAAGAACTTGAAAATGGTCTTATGGACGCTTTGGAAAATCCTCAGGAAATTATTGAAAGCCTTTCCGCTGGAGAAGGCGAAGGAGGTCCTTTTGATATGATTTCAAAAATGTTTGCAAAAGCAGGCAGAGACGACACTGAAGAGAATGATGAAAACGACAGACCGGGGGAAAACAAAACAGAGAAAACGGAAAAGTCGGATAAAAATGATAAACAGGATAAAAAAAGAAAAAATCTTGAAACCTACGGTACAAATCTTACTGCGAAGGCACGCGAGGGAAAAATAGACCGCGTAATAGGAAGAACACGTGAAATAACAAGAGTGATACAAATATTAAACAGACGGGGTAAGAATAATCCCGTTCTGCTCGGTGAACCCGGCGTAGGCAAAACTGCTATAGCGGAAGGTCTTGCCCTGAAAATTATTGAAAAAGAAGTGCCCGAAAAGCTGCATAATACCGAGATATACCTTTTAGATTTTGCGGCTCTTGTCGCCGGTACTCAATTTCGCGGTCAATTTGAAGCGCGCCTTAAAGCTCTTATTGAGGAAACCAAAAAGCTTGGAAATATAATTCTTGTAATTGACGAAGTGCATAATATTGTAGGCGCCGGAGACGCCGAGGGCGCAATGAACGCCGCTAATATTTTAAAACCCTCTCTGGCAAGAGGTGATATTCAGGTAATTGGGGCGACTACTATTGAAGAATACCGCAAATTTATAGAAAAAGACGCGGCGCTTGAACGTCGTTTTCAACCTGTTATGATTGATGAGCCTTCCATTGAAGATAGTATTGAAATCCTCAAAGGCATACGTTCATACTATGAAGATTACCATAAGGTTGCAATTTCTGATGAAGTAGTAGAAAATGCGGTCAGGCTTTCGGAACGTTATATTCATGACCGTTTTCTGCCCGATAAAGCAATTGACGTAATTGATGAAGCGGCATCAAAGGTCAATCTTGAAAATACCGGGCTTATTGAGTTGTTTCATTTAAAAGATCAATTGAAAAAAATTCAATATGAAAAGGAAAATGCTGTTCAGACAGATTCTATTGAGGATTATCAAAAGGCAGCTGCTTTAAAAATTGAAGAATGCAAGCTTCAAAAGCAAATTACCGAACTAGAAAAAACGTGTTACCATAAACCCGTCAGCGTTGAAGATATCGCGCAGGTAATAGAAAGCTGGACTAAAATCCCTGTTAAAAGCCTTACCAGAGTTGACAGTGCAAAGCTTATTAATCTTGAAGAGAGGCTGCACCAGCGTGTTATCGGTCAGAATAAAGCCATAGAGCTTGTGTCCCGCGCCGTACGAAGAAAACGTGCTAATATAAGCGCCGCAAAACGTCCTGTTTCATTTATTTTTGTAGGCCCTACCGGCGTAGGTAAAACAGAACTGGTAAAAGCTCTTGCTGAAAACCTTTTTGGCAATGAGGAGTCACTTATACGTCTTGATATGTCCGAATACATGGAAAAGCATTCGGTTTCAAAACTTATCGGTTCGCCTCCAGGATATGTGGGCTATGATGAAGCGGGTCAGCTTACCGAAAAAGTCCGCCGCAACCCGTATTCTATTATATTGCTTGATGAAATAGAAAAAGCTCACGAAGACGTATTCAACACCTTGCTGCAAGTACTGGACGACGGCAGAATTACCGACAGTCACGGCAGAACGGTAAATTTTGAAAATACGGTTATTATAATGACTTCAAACGCCGGCAGTAACCTAAAAACGGGACTTGTCGGATTTGGCGGAACAGAAGGATCGTCACGATATGATAAGGCATTAAAAGAGCTTTTCCGTCCTGAATTTCTTAACCGTGTCGATGAAATAGTGGAGTTTCTTCCGCTCACAAAAGAAGAACTTCTTTCCATTGTCACCCTTCAGCTTAAAGAACTTAAAAAAGGACTTGCAAACAAGGGCGTTATTTTAAATGTTTCGGATGGCGCAAAATCACTTATTCTCGAACGTGGATATAAACCTGCTTACGGTGCCCGTCCGATAAGAAGGACGATTACACGGGATATTGAAGATAAAGTTGCCGAACTTGTTATTGAAGGAATAGTTACAAAATCAGTAAATGTTGACGCAGACAGCGGTGAATTTATTATTACCGCAGAATAGATTATCTTTGATTTAAATCTACGCGAGCATAGATCGCCTTTGTTATAGTATTTATAAAAGATAAAATTTTCGGCGCAACTTAAGTGTACTAAAGCTTTTATTGATGTATATATAACATAAAATCACCCCCTATTGTATAATAGAAACAATAGGGGGTGATTTTCTTCAGTGTCCGTTTTTCAGCATTCATCTACTTTTCAAGTATATTTAAAAAAGCTTTCATTCTCTCCGTTTTGGGGTTATTTATAACCTCGTCGGGTGTACCTTGTTCCACAATCACACCATCTGCCATAAATATTACCTTATCCGCAACATTGCTTGCGAAATCTATTTCATGTGTTACTATAACCATCGTCATATGTTCTGCCGCGAGGTCTCTTATAACTCTCAAGATTTCGCCTGTAAGTTCCGGATCCAATGCCGATGTGGGCTCATCAAAAAACAATATATCAGGGTTTAAAGCTAAAGCACGCGCAATTGAAACGCGCTGCTGCTGACCTCCTGACAGTTGATATGGATATGAGTATGCTTTTTCAGACAACCCCATTTTATCAATCAGTTTATTCGCTTCAGATAGTACCTCTGCCCTATCACGTTTTTGCACAGACAAAGGGGCATCAACAATATTTTTCAGTACGGAGTAATGAGGAAATAAGTTAAAATTCTGAAACACAAGACCAAATTTGCTTTTTATTTTTTTTAGTTCCGCCTGCGATACATAATTTGCTTTTCCCTGTGCGTCTGTTACAACTGCGGCGGCGCCGGAATAAAACATATCTCCGCTATCGACTGTTTCAAGCATTGTCGCGCATCTGAGCAGGGTGGATTTTCCTGATCCCGAAGGTCCTATTATTGCCACTACTTCTCCCTTTTTTACCGAAAGTGAAATGCCTTTTAATACACTAAGTTCGTCAAAGCTTTTATAAAGATTATTTATTTTTAATACTTCCATGTCAAATTTCCTCCACAACTTATTAACGGTAATAATTAAGGTTTTTTTCCATCCTTTCCATTATAAAGGCAACAATAAAATTGAATACATAATAAAAAATGCCTGCCGCAATAAATGCAATCATATTTTTTTCTCTTGAAGCAATTGCTTTTGCCACCGTAAACATCTCCGAAACGGCTATTGCAAATGCCAAAGAAGTATCCTTTATAAGTGTAATTACCTCATTTGTAACCGGCGGAAGTATTCGTTTTATTACTTGTGGAAAAATTATTTTTACAAAAGTCTGCATTTTTGAATAACCCAATACATTTGCCGCCTCATATTGACCCACAGGCATAGATTCTATGCCCGAACGGTAAATTTCAGCAAAATATGCCGCGTAATTAAGAACAAAGGCTATTATTACCGCAACAAACCTATAATTGTTTGATATATTTATACCCAATATAAAATAAGGGCCAAAATAAACTACAAGCAGCTGAAGCATGAGCGGTGTTCCGCGCATAATTGATATATAAGTCTTTGTAAATACGCGCAGTATAATATTTTTTGACATTCTGCCGAAAGAAACAATAAGCCCGAGCGGCAGTGAAAATATAAGTGTAAGAACAAAAATATTGAAGGATGTTATCATTCCTTCAAATAATTGTGATACTATCATAGTTAAATCCATAATCTTTATCTCCTTAAAGTAAGTAACGCTATGCTTTAACATAGCGTTCAAACCTCTGACAAACTCGCTTTCGTTGTGCGAAATAAGTCTATAATTAAGCTTATTTATCCTGTAAAAAAGTGATATTCATAATGCCACCATATTTTTGGCGGCATTATGAACTTTTTGAGCAAGCGAATGGCTGTCGTACCTTTTGCACGCTTTGTCAACCGAATATACTTGTTTGCCTAAAATCTATCTTTGTTTCTCGGCGTCCACGAGGTTTATGTACAAATTTTATTATTTGCCAAGAATACAAACATCGTCTCCAAACCATTGTTTTGAAATTTTTGCAAAAGTACCGTTTTTAACAAGTTTCATAAGTTCAGCCTGTACTGTATCTCTAAGAGCGGTATTTCCCAGTTTAAAGCCTATACCGTACTGCTCACTTGAAAGTGATTTATCAAGAATTTTAAATTTGCTTTCTTTGTCTTTAATCTGGTATTTTGCAACACCTATATCCATAGCAATTGCATCAACAGCGCCTGATTCAAGATCCATAAATGCCGCATTATACTGGCTACATACAACCAATTTCTTAAAGGATTTAAGAAGTTTTGCCTGAGCCTTATCATTAAGAGCTGCCTGAGCCGAGGAATCCGTCTGAACCGTTATAATTTTACCTGCAAGATCATCAAAAGACTTAATTCCGGAATTGGCTCTTACAACAAATACCTGAGAATTGTTCATATATGCGTCTGTCCAAGTATAATCCTTTTCACGGCCATTAATTGTAAACCCGTTCCAAATACAATCGATAGAACCGGATTTAAGCTCCATATCCTTTGAGTCCCAGTCAATTGGTTTAAGAACAAGTTTAGCTCCCATATTTTTCGCAAGTGCTCTTGCCATCTCTATGTCAAAACCTGTAAATTTTCCATCTTTTCCCACAAAGCCATAAGGCGGAAAATCCTGATCAAAACCCACTGTGAGAGATGTTATCTTTTTGTTCGATGAAGTTTCCTTTGTCTTTTCCGAAGTGCATCCGGCGAAAACCATAACTACAAAAATCGCCGCGAGGGTTAATGATAAAAATTTTTTCATTTTTCTGTCCTCCATAATCATTTTTTGATTTTACTTCATTATTTTAACACTTTATTACAATAAAGTCAAGAGCTTTTTAAATTTTATAACACATCATTAACAAACTACCATCTTTATACTATTTGTACATTCCATCTGTTTATTTTTTATTATATCCATGACAAATAATGACATTTTATGAAAGTTCTTTCACTTTTTTGCATATATTTAAATCACAGTGGAGGTGACGTTGTTGTTAATTGCTTTTTTTAGTGCCATATGGGGGTTTATTTCATCAAACATAGTTTTTTTTGCCTGTTACATTGGAGGAAACACATTTCCTGCGCCTCTTTCAGCCGCAAAGGAAGCCGAATTGCTTGAACGGCTTGAAAAAGGTGATGCTTGCGCGCGTGACTGCCTAATTGAACACAATTTGCGTCTTGTCGCTCACATTGCAAAAAAATATACTGCGTGCGGACACGACGCTGACGATCTTTTATCTATAGGTACGATAGGTCTTATAAAAGGCGTTTCAAGCTACGCACGAGGAAAGCATACCAAACTAAGTACGTTTCTCGCGAAATGTATACAAAATGAAATTCTCATGTATTTGCGCTCACGTAAAAAACTGCAAAAGGAAGTATCTCTCAGTGATGCTTTGGGAAATGATTCTGAAGGCAATGAAATTACATTTTTTGATATTATTGCGGATGAAGACGAATCCGTAATAAATGAGGTAGCTCTCCGAATACAAGTTGGTATTTTATATGAAAAAATAGGAAATGTTCTTGACACGAGAGAATCATATATAATAACAAAACGTTACGGTCTTTGCGGAGAACCCGAAAGAACACAAAATGAAATAGCTTCTTCTCTGGGAATAAGCCGCTCATATGTATCTCGAATAGAAAAAAAAGCTCTCGAAAAGCTGCGCGCATCTTTTAATCGATAATAAAAAGTACGGGGATTTTCCATAGTGGAAAATCCCCGTTTTAATTAATTTTCTATCAGTTTGTTTGCGTCTATACCGTTTTTTAAGACATCTTGCGTAAGTTCAATTTCTATAATTGCATTTCCAGCACTGTCGCAAAATACAATTGATTTGCTTTTATACGATACTGCAATAGAATCGGAGGTAAGCCAAACAGGTGACATATTATCACCATTTGTATTATACGAATCTTTCGTAATACTTTCCGTATCCACGTCCTGCATAAGACAATAAATATTCATGTTACTATCAAACCCATTAATAGTTACCGTCTTTAATAACATATCAAAAATCAAAAAATAGCCGTCTGTGTCGGTATACCATCCTTTTTCCATCGCGATAACAAAGGGTGTATTTACTTTTTCGCCAATATTTTCAAACCCGTTAATTGCCCGGACGGATTTTGAATCCTCTGAAGTAAGCGCTATAGTTATAATAGTAGTGCTCCCGGTTAATCCCAAAGATGCGCAATATTCACCTGGAGCATCCACCTCTTCCTGACTGCCGCACATAGTATAGTTGTTGCTTAATATAACGGCATTATCAGTAAATTCAATCTGCTCCGTGGTCCAGTCAATATCAGCATATCCAATTTTAAATTTAGTCATGTCGAGTTTACCAGCAAACTTGCCGCTGATTGCAAATTGTATAGTATCAGTACCCAACTTGTCATTCATATTATAAGAAAGAAATCCATATTCGTTTTGCACAACTTTTCCATCCCACGCTTTATCACCAAAATCACTGTGCACTTCTTCCTCCGGCTGCTGTTCCAGGTCACCACCGCCGCTGGTATTATCTCCAGGAGTGCCGGGGTCTTGATTATCACCACCGCTACCGCCACTGCCGCCACTGCCGCCGCTACCGCCGCTTCCGCCACTGCCGCCGCTTCCGCCACTGCCGCCGCTTCCGCCACTGCCGCCGCTTCCGCCACTGCCGCCGCTTCCGCCACTACCGCCGCTTCCGCTTCCGCCACCACCACCGGTTACCGCTGTACCCGTATCATTTGTGGTAGGTTTAGTTAAAATTCTTAATTCCTTTATTGCAACACGAGCAATTATAGCTGCTGCTTCCGCTCTTACTATGTTAGTGTTCGGAAGGAAATTTTTCGCCTGATCGCTTCCTGCAATTATTCCTGAATTATATAAACTAAGAATTGTCGCGTAATTACTGTCATTCTTATTTACATCGGGCACTTCCTTAACTGTGTTGATTTTATTAAACTCGATTTGGGGAAGTGACTTTGCAAATATGGTTGCAAGTTCCATCCTTGTCGCGGCTCTGTCATAATTATCAAAAGTGTCTGCCTTAATTATTCCGTTATCTATGGCATAGTTTACAACACTGTCATACCAGTTATTACCTTTAGTATCAAAAACACCTGTTCCACCCTGATAAATATTGTAAACACGCGCCGCCATGGTTATTGCTTCCGCGACTGTAACGTATCCTTCGGGATTAAAGTTGCCGTCGCCGTTGCCCTGCATCAGCGCAAGCTCATAGCACTGCTTTACATAGTCATTATACCATTCTTCGGTTTTTACATCTTTATATATGCCTGTATTATATGTATTTTTTTTCGCGAAATTTTTCATATTTCCGTTTGCCGCCATTACTTCCGTGAACATG
>JAUZPZ010000139.1 GCA_030705675.1 Bacillota bacterium | reverse complement strand
TGAATGGATGGATCTGGATGTGGACTATATAGCAAAAAGATCACTGCTGCATGATATAAAGCTGATATTAACCACAATAAGAAGCGTTATTAAAGGTGACGGTTCCTGATAAAAAGAAAGGGCAAAATGACCCCGTAAAAAAATATTACATAAAAAAACCTCTTGAATTTTAGCTGTTTGCGCTAAAGCAAGAGGTTTTTATTGTTGTTATGGGGCATATTTTTTATTTGCTGTCTGAAAGTTATTTTGATACAGCCACTTTTATTTGTCAATTCCGTTTTGAAACCATACATTTTTTACGTTAAAAGCCTTATTTTTAAGATATTCAAGGTGTTCGGACGGAGTCTTGAAAGAAAAAACCACCTTATACGAACAAAGCGCCTGTGAAGATAGACCCACGGAGCGGTTAAATTCATAATCTCCGTATTTTCCATCTCCGGCAAGAGGATGCCCTATGGAGGCAAAGTGCGCTCTTATCTGGTGAGTCCGTCCCGTATAAAGCTGAATTTCCGCAAGCGAATAGCTGTCAAACTCTTTTAAAATCTGGTATTTTGTTATAATGGTTTTTCCTCCGGGGCACGGTGTGGAATGGACTGATACCTGCTTCTCATTTTCGTCTTTCGTAAGGTATCCAGTGAGAGTACCTTCTTTTGCGGTCAGGTGCCCTTTGATAAGGCAAAGATAATACTTTTTTATTTCCCGGTCTTTAATTTTTTGATTTATTACTCTTAGAGTGGCGGCGTTCTTAGCCGCTATAACTATTCCCGAAGTGTTGCGGTCAATGCGGTTGCAAAGCGCCGGAGTAAATGACGCCTCATTTTCGGGGGCATATTCCTTTTTCTCGTAAAGATATTTTAAAATCCTTCCGATAAGGGTATCCACGCTGCCACTGTCGTCGCTATGCACCACAAGACCAGACGGCTTGTCCACCAAAAGAATATTTTCATCCTCATACAAAATATTCACACCTCCGCGCAAAGAAAGAAAAGAAAGCTCAGAGGGTTCTTTCACAAAAAATTCATCATTTATATAAAGCTGTACCCTGTCGCCTTCAATAAGATGATAACTCAGCTCGGCACGTTTGCCGTTTATTTTTATACGTTTTATGCGTATATATTTGTACATAAGAGTACCCGGCAGGGCGGGGCATGCCTTAGTTATAAATTTATCCAGCCTTTGACCCGCGTCATTTGAATTGATTAAAAATTCTTTCATAATTACCTCTATTTTCTGAAGTGCCTGTAAATGGCTTCGGCAGCGCTTTTATTTATTCCGTCCACTTCCATGAGCTGATCTACCGTGGCGCTCTCTACAGCCTTTATGCTTTTAAAATGTTTTATAAGGCTCCCGCGGCGTTTCGGACCTATACCCGGTATATCTTCAAGCACGGAATGAACAAGAGCTTTGCCGCGCAGTTTTCTGTGATAGCCTATCGCTATGCGGTGTACCTCCTCCTGAATCATGGCGACAAGGCGAAAAGCTTCGTCTGAAAGCGGAATTACTTCGCCGTCTGTGGAAATAAGCGCACGCGTTTTGTGGTGAGCATCCTTTACCATGCCGTAAACAGGGAGGCTGACGCCCACATCTTTTACCACAGCCGCTATAACGCCCGCCTGCGCCACGCCTCCGTCCGCAAGTATAAGGTCGGGAAGATGAGCAAAACTGCCGTCGTCATTTTTCCAGCGGTTAAACCGGCGCATAAGAACTTCGTTTAAAGAGCCGTAGTCGTTTACCCCGCTGACAGTTTTTATTTTAAAATGCCTGTATTCACTTTTATCCAGTTCTCCGTTTTGAAAGACCGCCATACTGCCGACAGAATTTTCCCCCGCCGTGGTGGATATATCATATGCTTCTATTCGGTTTATATTGTTCACCCCTATAGCTGCCGCAAGTTCCTGTGCGGCGGCAGTGTTACGGGTGCGGTCGCCATTCGCGCTCTCATGGTAGTCTTTAACGGCTTTTAAGCCGTTTTTGACTGCCATTTCCATTGTTTCGCGTCCAGTTCCCCGTTCGGGTACGCGAAGCGCAACTTTACTGCCATGCCTTTGGCTTAACCACCGTTCAATATTTTCGCTGTCATCTGGCAGGATATTTATAAAAATTTCTTTTGGAATGTATTCACATGAATAGTAAAACTGGGCAAGAAAATTGCTTGCAATCTGGGCCTCGTTTTCATAGCTTACGCCTTCAATCCACAATTCCTCACGACCTTGAAGCTTTCCGCCGCGAAATGAAAACACCTGGGCGTTCGCAATGCGCGGACCGGCTACAATAGCCACAATATCCCGATCCTTGCCTCCCGTATCTGTAATTTTCTGTTTTTCCGCTATTGCTTTAAGATGGTTTATCTTGTCTCTTATGTCCGCCGCCGCCTCAAAGCGCATACTGTCAGACAAAGCATACATTTTTTCCGTGAGACGGTCTGTAAGGGCGGTTTCCCTCCCTTCAAGAAAATCCATAATTTCTTCCGTTACACAGTGGTATTCCTCTTGAGAAATTTTACCGCTGCACGGTGCCATACACAAACCGATATGATAGTTGAGGCAGGGACGGGATTTTCCTATATCACGCGGAAAAACGCGTGTGCAGGTACGTATTTTAAAGGTTTTCCGCAATGTGTCAAGAGTATCCCTCACTATTCCGCCGCTGTAAGGTCCAAAATATTTGCTTCCGTTTTTTTCAACCTTCCGTGAGAGCATGAGCCGCGGATAAGGTTCTTCTGCGGTAAGGCGTATATAAGGATACTGCTTGCTGTCTTTTAAAAGTATATTGTAATAGGGTTTGTGCTTTTTTATAAGGTTGCATTCAAGCACAAGAGCTTCCCATTCGGTGTCGGTTATAATATATTCAAAATCGTATATTGCCTGCACCATGCTTGTAACTTTGGGCGTATGAGAGGAGTTTTTTGTAAAATAACTGCGCACACGGTTTTTAAGGCATTTTGACTTGCCTATATAAATTATGTTTCCACCGCTGTCTTTCATAATATATACTCCGGCTTCTTCCGGCAGAGTTTTAAGTTTTTCGTGCAAATTCACAAAATCAACTCCTTTTCAGGGCGTTAAAAAGGGGGTATATTCACAAAGGAACCCCTTTATAAATATACCCCGCATTTAAGGCAGATTATACTTAGCTTATTCGACAAAATCAGACTCAACAAGTTTAACAAGAGCATTTACAGCATCTTCTTCATCTGAACCGGTAGCAATAATATTTATGGATGAGTTACGTATAATGCCTAAAGAAAGCACGCCAAGAAGACTCTTTGCATTTACTTTCCGCTGGTCGGTCTCAACCCAAATGGAAGATTCAAACTGATTAGCTTTTTGAATAAAAAAGGTTGCAGGGCGAGCGTGCAGACCTTCTTCTCGTGTTATGGTTACTGTACGTGAATACATGATTTTCACTCCTTAACAATGTGTATACATGGTTCTTTGTACTTATCATTATATATTTATTTTCAGGAAAAGTCAACGTTTTTTTTGATTTTCTAAATAACGGCTAACACAGGACCAAAAAAACTTGATGAATTAGGAATTTTGCACAATTATTTGTCCCTAAAAAAAGTCATTATAACTTTTTCAAGAGGTCTTTTAAAACGAATTTGCATAATTTCATGAGGATCAATTCTCTGAACCATTATAGAATACATACCCACTCTGTTTGCTCCGTAAATGTCGGTAAACAGCTGATCCCCTATCATCACCGCTTTTTCAACAGGCACGCCTATTTTTTTCAGGCATGTCTCATAAGCGGATCTGTGCGGTTTACGCGCTTTATAGTGGTAAACACAATCAAGCGCTTTACCTACCGGCTGAACGCGTGTGAGAGAGTTGTTGGACATAAGGCATATTTTAAAGCCTATTTTTTTTGCGGTTTTAATAAATTCAACGGCAAACGGCTCAATTTCAAATTGCTCGTCCTTACAAATGGTATTGTCAATATCTATGACAATACCACGTTTGCCGCTGTCCCACAAAGCCTTTAAATCAACAAAACTGACGTTTTTTAC
>JAUZPZ010000138.1 GCA_030705675.1 Bacillota bacterium | reverse complement strand
TCCCGCGGCTAGCGCACCTAAAACGATTGATTTTTCAGAAGGTGAAAAGCAGTGGGAAAATGTTTCTCCGAATTATATCAATCCGAAAGGCTCTACCCCTATACGCAACTATCCCGGTTTCGGCTCGGTATACTATAAAAACACGACGGGCAAAAACGATATTATAAACGCTAAAGTCGCACGGGACAATGATTATATTTACTTCTTTGCAAAATGTTCCAACGTTATTGTTGATAAAGACAATGATAATTGCATGGTGTTGTTTATTGATACCGACCGCAGCAAGAAAACGGGCTGGGAAGGCTACGACTACCGTATTGCAGGCAAGGAACTACAAAAATGCACAGGCGGGTTTAATTGGGAAAAAGCCGCTTCGGTTAAAAAGAGCATAGAGGGAGATTTTGTGCAGATAGCCATTAAAAAATCTGACCTTAACCTTGGCGAAAGCTTTGACATTGAGTTTAAGTGGAGCGACAATATGCAGGAAGCGGACGCTATGGACTTTTATGTGAACGGCTGCTGCGCTCCTATAGGAAGATTTAATTACAGATATAAAGTTTAAAAACCCTCGTCGTAAAAAAACCACCCCAATTTGCGCTTGAACAGCACAAATTGGGGTGGTTTAATTAGTTATAAAGTATTTTACTCTTTTATATATTTATTTTTCTTCTATCTTTTCTTTACCGCCCATATAAACTCTTAAAGCCTTGGGTATTCTTACGCTGTATTTTTCGCCGTCAAACTCAAGGTTGTTTTCAAGAAAGGCAATAAGCATTCTCGGTGGTGCAATAACGGTGTTATTAAGCGTATGTGCAAGATATTTCTGTCCGTCCTCGCCTTTTACACGTATACCTAACCTGCGCGCCTGTGCATCCCCTAAATTTGAGCAGGAACACACCTCAAAATATTTCTGTTGTTTCGGCGACCACGCTTCAACATCATAAGACTTAACTTTAAGATCAGCCAAATCTCCCGTACAGCATTCAAGCGTGCGCACCGGAACATCCAACGAACGGAACAATTCTACACTGTAGCTCCACATTTTGTTGAACCAGTCCATGCTCTCCTCAGGTTTGCATATCACTATCATTTCCTGCTTTTCAAACTGATGTATACGGTAAATGCCGCGCTCCTCTATACCATGTGCGCCCTTTTCCTTGCGGAAACACGGCGAATAGCTTGTAAGGGTCAGAGGAAGCTCGCTTTCCGGGGTCATCGTATCAATAAACTTACCTATCATGGAATGCTCACTTGTCCCTATAAGATAAAGGTCCTCCCCCTCTATTTTATACATCATCGCGTCCATTTCCTCAAAGCTCATAACACCCGTTACAACATTGCTACGAATCATAAACGGTGGTACGCAATATGTGAATCCCTTATCAATCATAAAATCGCGCGCGTATGAAAGCACCGCGCTGTGAAGGCGCGCAATATCCCCCATAAGATAATAAAAACCTTCTCCCGCAACTTTTCCCGCTGCTTCTTTATCAATACCGTCAAACTTCGCCATAATATCGGTATGGTAGGGTATCTCAAAATCCGGATTTGTCGTTTCGCCGAATCTCTTGACTTCAACATTTTCCTCGTCATTTCTGCCCACAGGCACAGACGGGTCAACAATGTTCGGGATCTTCATCATTATTTCTTTAAGGGCAATTTCCAGTTCAGCCTCTTTCCGCTCAAGTTCTTTAAGCTCGTCGGCCTGTCTGTTTACAAGGTCTTTCATTTCCTCGGCTTCTTCCCTTTTGCCTTGTCCCATTAAAGCGCCTATTTGTTTGCTGTACTTGTTGCGGTTTGAGCGTAGTTCGCTTGCGCGGTTTGTCGCATCACGCTTTTCATCATAAATTGCTACTGCTTCATCAACAAGTGGAAGCTTATTGTCTTTAAACTTTTTCCTTATATTTTCCTTTACAAGTTCGGGATTGTCCTTCACAAATTTTATATCCAACATAAACGGGCCTCTTTCCTGAATTTTTCATACTAATTAATATACCACAATACGCATAATTTGTCAATATTTAAAAATATATTCGCCCAATTTCAAAATTTACGGGTTTTTGCATTTTATATTATCTTTTTTATAACCTTTAAGATACTATTTTATGTTTTTTTTGACAATTTTTCAAAAACTTTAAAAAATTACTGAAAAATATTGAAAAATAACGTGTGTTGTGATATAATAATATAGTAGATTTTAGAATTGTAATCTACATTATTTTTTATTGTTTTTTCAGCATACATCAGAAAATTTGAAAGGTAAAGCTAAGATGGAAGAACTAACTCTCAATGAGATAAAGCAAAAATGGAAGGAAGTTTTGGAAGCCCTTAAAACGCAAATTTCAAGCGTCAGTTTCAACACATGGTTTGCTCCGCTTGAACCTGTCGAACTTAGGGCGAACGAAATTATTTTATGCGCCTCCATGAGCTTTGCAAAAAATATAATTGAACATAACTATTGCGAAATGATATCCGAAGCGCTTTTCTGTGTTTTTGGATACCCCGTTTCACCCGTTGTAATGACCGAAGATGAGTTAAAAAGCTATGAAAAAAACAGACCTAAAGTAGATGTTCCTCAAAATGAGACGGATTTTGGTCTGCTTCCGAACTTCACTTTTGACAATTTTGTTGTCGGCGGTTCAAACAGGCTTGCTCACGCGGCTTCTCTCGCTGTTGCAGAAATGCCTGGACAATCCTATAACCCCCTTTATCTTTACGGGCATTCAGGACTTGGAAAAACCCACCTTATGCACGCTATAGGAAACTATATGCTCGGAAGAAACCCGTTTGCGAAAATGCTTTATGTTACCTCAGAGGTTTTTACAAACGAGCTTATTAACGCGATACGCACAAATACTACCGCAAAATTCCGTGAAAAATATCGCCAGCTTGACCTGCTTTTAATTGACGACATTCAATTTATCAGTGGTAAAATACAAACTGAAGAAGAATTTTTCCATACTTTTAACCATCTTCATCAGGCTCATAAACAAATTATTGTATCGGGAGACCGTCCTCCGAGTGAAATGACCACTTTGGAAGAAAGAATAAAAACAAGGCTTATGAGTGATATGATGGCGGATCTTCAGCCTCCCGACTATGAAACGAGAATGGCAATCCTTAAAAAAAGATGTGCCAATGACGATTGCGGACTTTCCGACGACGTTTTGGAATTTATTGCCGAAAATGTCGTTAAAAATATCCGTGAGCTTAACGGCGCGCTCACAAGGGTAAAGGCTTACGCTTCTTTAAACGGCGGAAAGATTTCATCTGAAACCGCCGCAAACGTGCTTAAAGACGTTATTGCCCCCGCCATAAAGAATTTTACCTTTGAACAAATTCAGCGTAAGGTTTCGGAGTTTTATGATGTTCCTGTAGAAGATATGGTTTCTGAAAAGAGAAGCAAGGAAATAAACACGGCGCGTCAGGTAGCAATCCATATCTGCCGAACTCTTACCCCAAGTTCGCTTAAAAAGATAGGCGAAGCCTTCAACCGCAACTACGCTACGGTGATAAATGCTCTTGACAGAGTTGAAAGTCAGCTGCATATAGACGCTTCGCTCAAAAACAATATAAATTCCATTATTCACGCCCTTCGTGAGGAATAGTTTTTAACACAGTATATTTAATTGTTGATAACTTATGTTCTTAAAATGTTAACATACAAAAAATTACAAAAATAAATCAACAATTTACAAAAAGTTTTCAACATGGCATGTTTAAAATTTTTACGCATTATATAAAGGTTTTTTAAGGTTTTTTATATTATCAACATGCCCTACTAATACTGCTATTTATAACATACATACAAAAGAAAAAGGCTTCGCCTTTAAAAAAATTAAAGAGAGGTACTTATATGAAATTTTCATGTGATAAGTTAAATTTGCTTGACGGAGTAATGGCAGCCTCAAAGGCTACCCCTTCAAGACCTACTGTTGCAATTCTTGAAAATATTTTGTTTGACGCGGATGAAAGGCTTTCTATTGTCGGAAACAACCTTGAAACAGCCATAAGCTATGTAATTGACGCAAACATCCAGGAAAAAGGCTCGGTTACTTTAAATTCACGCATAATTTGCGATATAGTAAGAAAACTGCC
>JAUZPZ010000137.1 GCA_030705675.1 Bacillota bacterium | reverse complement strand
CTCCGGGAGTATCTCCCGTATCGGTGACATCCACAGCAACAGCAATATCAGGCTCCACTCCGAAAGTCGCCGTCACTGCTCCGCGCAATCCTATCTCCTCCTGAACCGTAAATGCAAGATACAGGTCGCAAAATGGTTTTTTAACCCTTTTCGCAAGTTCAATCAGAATATAACAGCCTAACCTGTCGTCCAGTTTTCCCGAGGTAATTATATTCCCGTCCGTATAATAGGTGCTGTCAAATTCAGCCATATCGCCGATACTGACAAACTTTTCCGCTTCTTCCCTCGATGACGCTCCTATGTCGATATACATATCGCTTATTTTTAAATTTTTTGCTTCGGTTTTTTCCGGATAAGATATTACCCCTACTTTTCCGCTGGGAAATTTCACGCGCGTATAAAGGATTGCAAATTTTGCAAGACCTCCTACCGGCGCAAAGCGCAAAAACCCGTTGTCGTCAATAAAAGTAACCATAATGCCTATCTCGTCCATATGCGCCGCAAGCATTATTTTCTTACCTTCTCCCGGTATATGGGCAATAATATTTCCCATACAGTCGCGTTTAACTTCTGCTAAACCTTGAAGCTCATTTTCTATAAAATCCGCCACACTGTTTTCATGGCTTGACGGACCGTAAAGTCTTATTAATTTTTCAAGCATATTTCGTCCATCCTTTCACAGATTGCAACGGCAAGTTTCTTCGCTTTTTCAAAATCCCCTCTGCTTATAACGCAGCCGGGCGAATGAAGGTAACGGCATGGCACTGAAAGCGTTGCAGTCTGTACCCCGCCCCCGGCAATCTGTACCGAACCGGCGTTATTCCCTCCGCTTCCGCTGCGTTTATATTGATATGGTATGCCTTCGCTTTCCGCGATTTTTTCTATAAATCCACGCATCTCCACAGTTGCGGAGGAAGTTCTCTCCATAACCGAAAGTACTGGGCCTGATCCTATTTTTGTCACCTGAAGATGCTCCTCCACGTCGCATATATCAGCGCATATTGTGCTTTCCACTATCAGCGCGTAATCGGGCCGGATCGCATTTGCCGCTACTTTCGCCCCGAGAAGCCCTATTTCCTCCTGTACGCTGAACACCGCATAAAAATCATAAGCCGGGGCGGCTTTTAACAGCTCAATAAGAATTGCCACTCCCGCGCGGTCATCAAGTGCCTTCGCTTTTATCATATCTTCCCCAAACTCCACATAATCGCTGTCAAACACTATAAAATCACCTTTTGCCGCAAACTCAAGTGCTTCGTCCCTTGATGTGCAGCCGATGTCAATATACATATCTTTAATTTTCAGCACCGTGGTGCGTTCTTCCTTAGTGGTAAGATGAACCGCCTTTATGCCGATTACGCCGGGCGTTCTTTTTTCACCCACAAAAACACGTTTGCCGAGCAAAAGCCTGCTGTCTATGCCGCCCACCTCGTCAAATTTAAGGTATCCGTCCTCAGTAACCGTTTTTACAATCAGTCCGACTTCGTCCATATGGGCGTCCGCCATAAATTTTTTACTGCTGTCCCGCCCTTTTTTAAATGCTATTACATTACCCATTTTATCTATTGTTATGCTGTCGCAAAATGGACGTATTTCCTTCAGCACAATTTCTCTTACCTCGTCCTCACAGCCGCTCGGTCCAAAGGCATTTGTCAGTCTTTTAAGCATATTCCACCTCCGAAAAATCAAGGATAAAACGGCGTAGAATAGCTGTCGCATTTTCCAAATCCGTACAGCTTACGGTTTCAATCCCCGTATGCATATATTTCAGTGGAAAAGAAACCATAACGCATGGAATTCCCTCCCCTGCCGTTCCTATAACAAAGGCGTCCGTGCCGGTATCGCCGCCCTCTACTTCCACCTGATAGGGTATTTCATATTTTTCGGCAATATCAATTATCTGCTTTACATAAGCGCGGCTTAAACTGGGTCCCTTGCATATTATAGGACCCTCTCCCATTTGACTTGTATTGTAGGCGTCGCTTTCGGGAGTTTTCCCAAATGTCGCATCCACCACTACCGCCATATCGGGATTTACATCATATGCTCCTGTGCTTCCGCCGCGTCTGCCCAGCTCTTCTCCCGTTGAAAGCATTACGCATATGTCGGCTTTAAGGTTTTCCTTTTTTATTCCCTCAACCGCCCTTAAAACAACGTGGCAGCCTGCCCTGTCATCCAAAGCGGGCGCGGAAACAAAATCCTCGCCCAAAGAAACCACTTTTCCTCTCAATGAAACAGGGGTACCTATCTTTATTATTTCTCTCAGCTTTTCACTGTCCATACCCGTGTCTATCGCAAGCGTTTTACGCGTTTCCGGCTTTTTCAGCTCATCATTCGTAAGAATATGAATGGGACGTAGCCCTATTATCCCGTAAATATCCTTAGTTCCGTGCAAAATTACCTCCTGCCCCGGAAGGATACGGTCGTCTACTCCCCCTACGCAGTCAAACCTTACAAACCCGTTTTCTTTTATTTCGCTGACTATCATACCTATCATGTCATAATGCGCATTCAGCATTATTAGCGGCGCGTTTTTATCTCCGCAGCGGATATAGCCCCTAAGGTTTCCCATGGAGTCTTCAGACACTTCATCGCACAGGCAGTCAAGAATATATTTAAGCCTCCCGCTGTCAAGATACTCAAACCCCGATATGCAGTTAAGACCAGCAAGTTTCTTTAAAAGTTCCATTTTTTCACCTCTACAGCTCACAAACAAGTTTTTTAAACAGGTTTCCTCTTTCCTCAAAATTGTTAAACATATCAAAGCTTGTGCTTGCGGGCGAAAGAAGTACGACATCTCCCTCTCTCGCTTTTTCCCGTGCGGTATTCACCGCTTCCTTATAAGTTGCCGCGCGAATGATTTCAGGTATATTGTTCCCTCCTGCCATGCGCACCGCTTCTTCAATTTTATCCGCGGTTTTGCCCGTAAGAATAAGCACCTTTACCTTTTCCACAATAGGCGCGCCCACATCATCATACGGTATGCCTTTATCCTTGCCTCCCGCAATAAGCACAACATTATGGTCAAAAACGGATAAGGTGTTTTTTGTTCTGTTAGGGCTGGAATCAATTGAGCTGTTATAATATTTTACCCCGTCCAAAGTGCGTACAAGCTCAATTCTATGCTCAACTCCGTTAAACTTTGTTGCAACGGCATAGATATCTTCATCGGAAACATAGCCTAAAGTAGCTCCTATCGCCGTCATATAGTTATATACATTATGTTTGCCCACAATACGTATATCCGCGGTTTCCAGCACGCGTCTGCCCTTTGCGTATATTGCCTCACCATCACAGTAAATATCTGCTTTCTCATTAAATGAAATTTGCAGGTGCTCCCCTTTTGCCTCTTTGCCTATTTCACGCGTGGGAATATTGTCTAAATTCACGATCAGCCTGTCCCCTACGCCCTGAAATTTCATAATATTCTTTTTTGCATCGGTATATTCTTCTACATTTTTATGCCAATCGAGATGGTTTGGAGTGATATTTGTTATTACCGCCACTTTCGGACTATGGGTCATATCAAACAGCTGAAAGCTCGAAAGTTCAACCACAACTTTATCTTCCGGTTTTATTTTTTCTATGTCCCCTATAAGTGGTCTGCCTATATTCCCGCCCAGGTGACAGGTATAGCCCGCGCTTTGGAGCAATTCATATATGAGCGTGGTGGTAGTGGTCTTTCCGTCGCTTCCTGTAACCCCAAAAATCTCGCACGGACACAGTTCAAAAAACAAATCCATTTCAGATGTAATTATAGTGCCTTTCCTTTTAAGCTGCTCTATTTGAGGAAGATCGGGGCGTATTCCCGGAGTACGGAAAAGAATTTCAACCTCCAGCCCGTCCAAATATCCCTCTCCTAAATGCAGCGTTGCGCCCATATTTAAAAGCTTTTCGGCGGCCGTTCCTATATCCTCTTTGCGGTCGCACGCAACCACCTGCGCTCCGTATCCAAGCAACAGCTCGATTAAAGGCATATTACTCCTGCCTAAGCCTATGACTCCTATTTTTTTGTTTTTTATGTACTGCTTGTATTCACCAATCTCCATAATAATTCACCATTCCTTTCGCAAACCCGGGAAGTTGTGCCGGTTTTCGGCTTTGTCGAAATTTGCGCCTTTG
>JAUZPZ010000136.1 GCA_030705675.1 Bacillota bacterium | reverse complement strand
TCCGAGCAAAAACTTTTGTACAAACGGCTTCATTTCTCGCTTTAGAGAAAATACCATACTTGAACCAAGTGCAGTTCCTATAAAAGGAATTGTTATGCCAATTAATATTTGTGTAATATTACTCATTAAAACCCTCTAATATAATTATTCTTTTTCAAGTGATGCATATTTTTTTATTGCCTCAAAAGTTTCATCACTTATATCATGCTCTATTTTGCAAGCGTCTTCGGCGGCGGTATCTTTATTTACACCGAGTTTTATAAAAAAATCCGTAAGCAAGGTGTGGCGTTCATAGGTCTTTTCGGCAAGTTCCCTTCCGGCATCTGTCAAACTCAAAAATCCGTCACGGTCGGTAACAACGAAACCTCCGTCTTTTAAAAGACCGATAGCTCGGCTTACGCTCGGTTTTGAATAGCCCATATATTCACTTACGTCTATCGCGCGTACAGTTGAACTTTTTTTCAAAAGTATCAATATTGTTTCAAGATACATCTCTCCCGATTCTTGAATATGCATATATAAACCACCTTTCCTTTTACATAACTTAATATTAACACAAAATTGAAAATTTTTCAAGGCTATTTTTTGCCGCAAAATGAGAATACATATCCGGGCAGATATATTGTACATATTACACAATTAGTTAGCCTCAACTAACTGATTGCTCTGACACAATGCTGATTTTTTGCAATATAGGTTGACAAACCTGGTAAAATATAATATTATATAAATGATTAGCAAGTGCTAACTAAAACTTGAACCACAAGGTTAGTTGATGCTAACCTGCCTTATGAGAAAAGATGATTATTATGCCGCTAACGTTAGTAAACGTCGGAGAAGAAAACATGATAAAAAAAGTCGGTGGAAAACCGGAAATTAAAAAGCATCTTGAAAACCTGGGGTTTGTTGCGGGAGGCAAAGTAACCATTATTTCCACGATAGGCGGGAACTTGATTGTAAATGTAAAAGAGGCGCGTGTGGCGATAAGCCGTGAGATGGCTTCAAAAATTATGGTTTAAATATATTGAGGAGGAAAATATATTATGAAAACATTGGGACAGGCAAAGGTAGGAGAGACATTGAAGGTAGTAAAGCTTCATGGGGAAGGGGCTGTAAAACGCCGCATAATGGATATGGGCATTACAAAAGGAGTGGAGGTACACATACGTAAGGTTGCGCCGTTCGGAGATCCGGTGGAGATAAATGTTCGCGGTTATGAACTTTCCATTCGTAAGGCTGACGCCGAAATAATAGAAGTGGAATAATAAATTTGTAGGATAAAATCCTCTTTATTTTTAAACATACGGTTAGTGGTTGCTAACCGGGAAGGAAAGGAATATAACATGGAAATTAAAATTGCTCTTGCGGGAAACCCGAACAGCGGAAAGACAACACTTTTTAATGGGCTTACCGGTTCCAATCAATTTGTGGGAAACTGGCCGGGCGTTACTGTAGAAAAAAAAGAAGGTCAGCTTAAAAAGCATAGTAATGTGATTATTATGGATTTGCCGGGTATATACTCATTGTCGCCGTATACACTGGAAGAAGTTGTTGCCCGTAATTATCTTATCAATGAACGTCCGGATGCCATACTTAACATTATTGACGGCACAAACCTTGAGCGTAATCTGTATCTTACTACTCAGCTGACTGAATTGGGGATACCGGTTGTTATTGCGATAAATATGATTGATGTTATTCAAAAAAACGGGGACAGTATTAATATGGCGGAACTTTCCAGAAAGCTTGGCTGCAAGGTTGTTGAAATATCAGCTTTAAAGGGGACGGGAATAATGGAAGCGGCGGAAGCGGCGATAAAGGCGGCGGCGCTTACGAAAACCGTTCCGATGCACAGTTTCAGTGGGGCTGTTGAACACACCATTGCGCATATTGAAGAGGCGGCAGTACATAACATGCCTGCCGAGCAGCAGCGCTGGTATGCAATTAAAATTTTTGAGCGCGACTCAAAGGTGCTTAAAAAACTTAAACTTGACGAAACAGTGCTTGCACATATAGAAAATGATATTAAAGCGGCGGAAGATGAGCTGGATGACGATGCCGAAAGTATTATTACAAACGAAAGATATATTTATATTGCCTCTGTTTTAAAGGGCTGCTATAAAAGAAAAAACGCCGGAACATTAACAATTTCAGATAGAATTGACAAAGTTGTGACCAACCGCTTTGCGGCGCTTCCAATTTTTGTGGCGGTCATGTTTATTGTATATTTTGTTTCTATTACTACAGTGGGTACATGGGCTACCGCCTGGGCGAACAACGGAGTGTTCGGTGATGGCTGGCATCTGTTCTCGGTAGGTTCCTCGGCATATAAGGAAGCGGCTGAAGAATATGTTGAATCGGGCGCTATAAAAGAGGCGTTTGAAACTGCCGCCAAAGAAAAGGCGCTTATGCCTAAAGACGCAAAAACTCTTACCGCTACAGCCTATCTTCATGATGACAACGGTGTTGTTGAAAAAGAAATACCGGTAGACTACAATACTTATATGTCGGTTGCGAATAAGGAAAAACCCAATCCGGCGGATTACGGTATTTGGATACCTGGCGTGCCGGTTTTGCTTGGGAACTTCCTTGAGAGCGTACATTGCGCGGCATGGCTTCAGGGACTTTTGCTTAACGGTATTGTTGCCGGAGTGGGCGCTGTGATTGGCTTTGTTCCCCAGATGTTTGTGTTATTTCTGCTCCTTGCGTTTTTGGAGGCCTGCGGTTACATGGCGCGTATCGCATTTATAATGGACAGAATTTTCCGTAAATTCGGATTGTCGGGGAAATCGTTTATACCAATGCTTATCGGAACAGGCTGCGGTGTTCCCGGAATCATGGCATCAAGGACAATTGAAAACGACCGCGACCGTAAAATGACCATTATGACAACAACATTCATTCCCTGTGGCGCAAAACTTCCGATTATCGCGCTTATCGCGGGTGCAATGTTCGGAGGCTCGTGGTGGGTAGCTCCCAGCGCATACTTTGTAGGTATTACCGCAATTGTAATTTCCGGTATCATGCTTAAGAAAACAAAAATGTTTGCCGGAGAACTCGCTCCGTTTGTAATGGAACTTCCCGCGTATCACTTGCCTACCGTAAAAAACCTGCTTCGTTCAATGTGGGAGCGCGGATGGTCATTTATAAAGAAAGCCGGAACAATTATCCTGCTTGCTACAATATTAGTTTGGTTCACATCTAACTTCGGTTGGAATAATGGCTCTTTTGGTATGGTAGATATGAATGACAGTATCCTCGCCGTTATAGGCTCAGCTATAGCATGGCTGTTTATACCACTCGGATGGGGCAACTGGCAGGGAGCGGTAGCTTCGATAACAGGACTTGTCTCAAAGGAAAATATTGTAGGAACATTTGGCGTATTGTTTGGCGGATTTAACGATGTTGCTAAAAACGGGTGGCAGATTTGGACGAATATGAAAGCCGTATTTACTCCTCTTGCGGCATACTCTTTTTTGACATTCAACCTGCTGTGCGCGCCCTGCTTTGCGGCTATGAGCGCCATTAAGCATGAAATGCACAATGCAAAATGGACATTTTTCGCAATAGGATACCAATGTTTGTTTGCATATGCCGTTTCTCTTGTGATTTACCAGCTGGGTATGCTGTTTAGCGGATCAGGAAATTTAATAGGTTCGATTGCCGCCGCCGCGATAATTGCCGCAATCCTTTATATGATATTTAAACCTTACAAAGAATCAAATACGTTGAAGGCAGAAGTTAAGACAAAGGTTTATGCACAGAAATAAAATTTCCATAGAAATAGAATTTCATAGAAACAAATTTTTAAGAGTGGAAAAAATGCGGGCCTCAGTGCATACATTAGATATTATATGCACCGTAAAATTTGCGTAAATGCGCTTTAACGGGTAAAAAGAAGGAGGAATTCATATGCTTTGGATAAGAGAAAATCTCTCAACTATCATTATTTGCATTGTGCTTCTTGCGTCGGTTTTCGCTGTTATTGTACATCTTGTCAGAAACAAGAAGAAGGGCAAATCCTCTTGTGGTTGCGGTTGTGAGAACTGCCCCATGGGCGGAAGCTGCCATAAAGAAAATTAAATGGAGAAGGTGAAATCTTACTGTTTATTATATAAAAATATAATACTAAGTGTTAAAAATTTCATACTC
>JAUZPZ010000135.1 GCA_030705675.1 Bacillota bacterium | reverse complement strand
GGCGGATGTTTTTGTGCAAACAAAAACGGAGCAAAGCGAACTTTGCTCCGACGTGGTGCCGGTGGCCGGACTCGAACCGGCACGGTGTTGCCACCGGTGGATTTTGAGTCCACTACGTCTGCCAATTCCATCACACCGGCAAAAATTTTTACGGGCGGCAAAGTAATGCCGCTCGTTTACCATAATATTATACTATACTTTTTTATAAAAATCAAGACTTTTATTAACTTTTATTTTATCCTGTACACATTTTTTGCGTTTTCCATTGTTTGTTTTGCTACTTCTTCAACAGAAATGCCTTTTATTTCCGCGATTTTTTCCGCAACGTAACGTACATTACGGCTATCGTTACGCGTTCCTCTTACCGGTTCGGGCGAAAGATAAGGACTGTCCGTTTCAATAAGCAGATTTTCCAGCGGAATTTCACACGCTACCTCGATCCCGCGCCTGTTATTTTTAAATGTGACCGGTCCTGCCATTGAAATGTACATCCCCATACTTACAACTTCTTTTGCCATCTGTACGCTTCCGCTGTAACAATGCATTATTCCGCCGATTTTCCTTATATCAAATTTCTTTAAAATCTCCATACAGTCCGCGTTGGAATCACGATTATGAACCGCTATGGGCATATCAAGCTCCATTGCAAGCTCTATCTGACGCTTAAACCATTTTTTCTGTAAATCCCGCGGAGAATTGTCATAATAATAATCCAGTCCTATTTCACCTATTGCGACCACCTTGTCCTCCTCCGCAAGCAGAGCAAGTTCATTCATGTCGCTTTCCGTAAGCTTTTCAACATGGTGCGGGTGTATTCCCACGACCGCATATATAAACGGATACTTTTTTGCCAGCACAAGTGATTTTCTGGAAGTCTCCAAATCGTCCCCGATATTTGCGATGAGCGAAATCCCCGCTCCTTCCATTGCGCCTATAACCTGCGCCCTGTCACGGTTAAACTTATCATCGTCAAGATGCGCGTGCGAATCAAAAAACATATGCATCACCTCAGATATTATCCAAAATAAAGGCTTCAAGTTCATCCAAAGACATCATTCCTACCACGCGACCCGTCTCTTCACCGTTTTTAAACATAATAATTGTGGGTGCCGATGTGACAGAGTATTTCATTGTAAGAGCAATTTCATTGTCAATATTGATTTTACCCACTTTGATTTTATCTTCAAACTTTTCCGCCATCTGTGTAAGCACAGGCGCAAGCATTGCGCAAGGCTGGCACCACGCGGCGCGAAAATCCACCAAAACAGGGATATTCGAGCGTATTACCTCCTGTTCAAAATTTTCATGGGTTATTTCAATTTCCATTTCTATGCCTCCCCGACAATTTCGTCCACATATTTAAGCGCCCTCTCGGAAATAAACCTGTTTTTTTCCGCTTTTGCGCCCTTGCCTCTAAATTTTTTATCCGACGGGCACATTATTCCAAAAGTCACATTCATAGGGACAAATTTGCTTACCGCTCCGCTTGATATATACTGCGCAAGTCCCCCGGTTGCCGTAATATCCGGCATTACAAGCGGCTTTTGCCCAAGCAGTTCCCGTGCAAGATTTATTCCCGCAACAAGTCCGGATGAGGTTGACTCAACATACCCTTCCACTCCCGTCATTTGTCCCGCGAAGTAAAGCCTGCGCTCTGAATTTTTAAGCCTGTATCTGCCGTCCAATAAAAGCGGAGAGTTCATATAAGTATTTCTGTGCATTACCCCAAAACGGACGAACTCGGCGTTTTTAAGGGCGGGAATCATTCCGAATACCCTTTGCTGTTCCCCCCATTTTAAATGCGTCTGGAAACCGACTATATTATACAGCGTTCCCTCACGGTTATCCTGACGAAGCTGTACTACAGCATAAGCTTCTTTACCCGTTTTCGGGTCTGTAAGCCCCACCGGTTTCAGCGGTCCGTAAAGGAGAGTATCCTTCCCGCGCTTTGCCATTGTTTCCACAGGCATACACCCTTCAAACACCACTTGCTTATCCACTTCTTTAAGTGGGGCAAGCTGTGCATTTACAAGTTCGGTATAAAACGCGGTATATTCTTCTTCTGTCATAGGACAATTAATGTAATCATCCTCACCTTTGCCATATCTGGACGCTCGAAACGCGCTGTCCATATCCACAGACTCAAGCGTAACTATAGGCGCCGCCGCATCAAAAAAATAAAGGTTTTCCCTGCCGGTAAGACAAGTTATTTCTTTAAACAAATCGGGCGTGGTAAGCGGCCCTGTGGCAATTATCACATTGCCGTCCGGGATTTTTTCAACTTCACCGGTTATTACATCTATATTTTGATGATTTTTTATTTTCTCAGTAACCAAATCGGAAAAAACCGTACGATCTACCGCAAGAGCCCCTCCTGCCGGTACGCGCGCGGCGTCCGCACATTCCATTATAAGAGAGTCCATTCGGCGCAGTTCTTCTTTAAGCAGTCCGACGGCATTTTCAAGCCTGTCGGAGCGCAGAGAATTGCTGCACACCAGTTCCGCAAATCCGCTATACTGGTGAGCGGGCGTTTTCTTTTCGGGTTTCATTTCATAGAGCTCGACCCGTATTCCTCTTTTTGCCAACTGCCATGCCGCTTCACAGCCTGCCAGTCCCGCGCCTACCACTATTGCTTTTTCCAAAGAATTTCCTCCTCTTTCACGGGGCGTGTTTGAAAAATACACTCTATGCTTACTTTTTTTCCTTATTTCCCGCTTTATTAAATTCACACTCTTTATTAAGACAAATCTTATTATTTTTAAGAATTCTTCCCTTTATAGATCTGTTAAGCAGCATACTGCCGCAAACAGGACATTTTTCGTTTGTCGGTTCGTCCCAACTCATAAAATCGCATTCCGGGCCGTTTATGCAGCCAAAATATCTTACTCCCTTGCGGCTTCTTCTTATGACTACACTGCCGCCACATTTTGGGCAGGGAACGCCTGTCTCCTCAATTATTGCTTTAGTATTGCGGCATTCGGGAAATCCCGGACATGCCAAAAATTTTCCGTAGCGTCCGTCGCGGTAAACCATTTTTCTGCCGCACATCTCACATACAACATCCGATTCTTCAAGCGTAAGTTCAACATGCTCTATATTTTTATCCGCCGCATCAAGCTCTTTCTTAAAGGGTCCGTAAAAATCACGCAGAATATTCTTCCATTCAAGGTCTCCTTCTTCCACCTTATCAAGACGGCTTTCCATTTCGGCAGTAAATTCTACATTTACAATCTGTTTGAAATTTTCTTTCATAAGATCATTTACCACCACACCCAGCTCCGTGGGGTAAAGTTGCTTTTTCTCTCTCATTATATAATTTCGCGCAATAATGGTTGAAACCGTTGGTGCATAAGTACTTGGACGTCCTATACCGAGTTCCTCCAAAGCGCGGATAAGACTTGCTTCGGTATACCGTGGAGGCGGCTGTGTGAAATGCTGCTTGGGTTCGAGGGCCTGAAGATGGAGTTTATCCTTTTCAGCCATAGGCGGAATTGTCTGATCATCCTTCTCCTCGCCTTCTGCGCTCTCCTCATAAACTGAAGTGAAGCCCGGAAAAAGAATATTATTCCCCGTTGTCTTAAATATATAATCACCTGCGCCTATAATTACGCTTGTCGCTTCGATTTCCGCCGGAGACATTTGGCTTGCGACAAATCTATCCCAAATAAGTTTATACAATTTATATTGCTCGGAGCTTAACGAATCCTTGATTTTTTCAGGCAAAAATTCCATAGACGAAGGCCGAACTGCCTCATGGGCGTCCTGGGCGTTTTTCTTATTCTTAAATATACGCGCGGATTCCGGAAGATATTTATCCCCCCACTTGCCTTTAATATATGTGCGTACTGCCGTGCAGGCCTCATCTGCCACTCTTACCGAGTCAGTTCTCATATAAGTAATAAGCCCGGCGGCGCCTATCCCTTTTATCTCTACGCCCTCATACAGCTGCTGTGCTATCATCATTGTCTTTGTCGGGTTATATCCGTATTTCTTAGCCGACTCCTGCTGAAGAGTACTTGTAATAAATGGCGGCGCGGGCTGGCGTTTCTTTATCGTCTTTTTGATTTCTTCCACCACATACTCCGTGTTTTTAAGATCCGCCACGATTTTCAGAGTTTCCTCTTCGTTAGAAAGGTCTATCTTGCCTTTTCTGCTGCCAAAAAACTTTCCTTTAAACTTTTTCTTTGACGGCGAATTTGTAAACATTGCGTCTATGCTCCAATATTCCTTTGTCTCAAAGGCAATAATTTCATCTTCCCTGTCACAGATAAGCTTTGT
>JAUZPZ010000134.1 GCA_030705675.1 Bacillota bacterium | reverse complement strand
GCCTCAAAAATCGTAACATCATAGCCCGCCTTCGCAAGATCCCCGGCACAGGTAAGACCGGATGGTCCCGCGCCTATAACTGCCACTTTATGCCCATTTTTAGCGGGAACCCGCGGTTCTTCCTTAGAATGAGCCATATGATAATCCGCTACAAAACGTTCAAGCCTTCCTATAGCAACGGGTTCTCCCTTTATCCCTCTTACACACTTACGTTCACATTGTGTTTCCTGTGGGCAAACCCTGCCGCACACTGCCGGAAGCGAACTTGATCTTGATATAATTTCATACGCCCCTTCAAAATCCCTTTCCTTTATTCTCGCAATAAATTCAGGAATATCAATAGCAACGGGACAACCCGACACACAGGGCTTGTTCTTACAGTTAAGACATCTTTCGGCTTCGTCAACAGCCTGTTCCTGCGTGTATCCGAGCGCAACCTCGCCGAAATTTTTATTACGCACCTTTGCATCCTGAACAGGCATGGGGTTTTTCTTAAGTGACATATTTGCCATTAGTCTCTGCCCCCTTTCAAAAGATTGCATGTTTCTTCATGCTCTTTCCTCTCATACCCCTTATATATTGAAGAACGTGCCATTGCTTCATCAAAATCAACAAGATGCCCATCAAAATCAGGACCGTCAACACAGGCAAACTTCGTTTCTCCGCCCACGGTCAAACGGCATCCTCCGCACATTCCTGTACCATCAACCATTATAGGGTTCATGCTTACTACTGTTTTTATGCCATATTCTTTGGTAAGCTTCGACACAAATTTCATCATTACAAGTGGTCCTATCGCTATTACCTCGTCATAATTTTCTCCGCTTTCAATAAGTTTTTTAAGTGCGTCCGTAACAAGTCCTTTTTCGCCATACGACCCATCATCCGTAACAATTATAAACTTATCACTGCACTCCTTAAACTGTTTTTCAAGTATTACAAGGTCTTTATTTCTAAAGCCCACAATAGCATGTACCTGCGCTCCGTCCTCGTGAAGCTGTTTCGCTGTAGGGTACGCGATAGCGCAGCCTACGCCGCCCCCTACCACGGCGACTTTTTTAAATCCCTTTGTATGGGAAGCTGTTCCGAGTGGTCCTACAAAATCCTCAATATATTCATTTTCTTCTTTAGCGTTAAGTTTTTCGGTAGTTGCACCCACAATTTGGAAAATAATTGTAACTGTCCCTTTTTCTCTGTCATAGTCCGCAACCGTAAGAGGAATGCGTTCCCCTTCCTCATCCACTCTCAAAATTATAAACTGTCCCGCAAGTGCTTTCCTTGCGATATACGGAGCTTCAATTTCCATAAGAGTGACCGTAGGATTTAGTTTTTCTTTTTTTACAATCTTATACATTCTTCTTTCTCCTTTATTCTCAGAAAGATATTATACTATATATTATACTATATAATAATACTATATTTTAAAGGTTTTTTCAATAGTAAATGTGCCATGATTTATTAAAATCTTTGTTTTTTTTACATTATATTCACCAAAAAATTAGGGGCTTTACCGGAAATTTTGGTAAAGCCCCTAATTTTATTCAAGAAAATAAGTTGATTCCATATCGGCAGTACATAAAGCAAAAGACAATGGAAACTGTTCCAAGGCTCTGCCCACGATATTTTTATCCTCAACCCCGGAAAACCCCATGTGATAGCGTATTGCAAACGCCTCTTCCCGTGTAAGCCTCATATATCCGTTTATTATATACACCGACTTTTCGCCGTGCCCATACGGCATTTTGTCGTCAAATTCGTAGCTGGGAACTTTTGTCCATATGCCATCCTCGCCTTTTACATTACGGAAGCTTTCTTTATATGTATTAATCTTGCAGACATCGTGCAAAAGGGAAACAATCGCAACTGTCTCGTCACTGTAATCCATATGATACTGTTCCTTCACACGTTCACGGCTAAGATAATCTTGCAAGCAATAATACACATTAAGGCTGTGTTCCACCAGTCCGCCTTCATGCGCACCGTGAAAACGCGTACTTGCCGGAGCTGAAAAAAAGTCGCTGCTTTCAAGATAATCCAGCATTTTTTCCGCCCCATCGCGGTTTATATTCGCTTTATAAATATCAATAAAAATCTCTTTTTTCCCCATTCTATCATAGCCTCCGATTTATAACAACTTAAAAGATTTCTCAATTGCTTTTAAAAGGGTTTTATTTGAGTCGCTTGAATATACTTCCTTAATATTGAACGCAATATAATAAGCTTCTTTATCGTTAATAAAAGTATATGCGTTTATAAATTCTTTGTCGCCCTTGTCATCAAGTGAAACGATGCTTATTTTATATGCCTGCTTTCCCGCAAACATATCTTTGGAACACTGTGAAGACACATATGTTCCGAGGCTTTTCAGGTTTTCGATCTGCGAATCGTAAAAAGTAGATTTAGCTTCGCCTAAAGTGCTTATTTTGTTTACAATATATGATTCCACACCCATCGTCTGTTTTGCGTTCTGTGCAGAAAGAGAAACGCTGTCCGCCGTAACACTCCATGCCGCGGGAATTTCTATTGAAAATTTGTTTTTCTCATTTTTGTATGTTTGTGTGACGCCGTTTGAAACAAGGTCGGATATATTTAATACTTTTCCTATTTTATCTTCATTAGGACCGCTACACTTAATACTGTCAAACATCTTTTCAACTTCATCAAGCTTTAGCTTTGCTTCGTCCGTTATCGCCGAATACACAACTGTATACTGCGCCTCATAAATATAACCGTTTAATATAAAATACTTTGTCTTGCATACCTGCTTTTTCCCATTGTAAAGTATGGTATACTCCACCTGCATTCCTTTGTTTTCTTCGCTTGAGACCTCGTAAGTTTTTACACCCGAAAGAAAGCTTTTATTGTAAGAATTTTCTATGGCGTGGACCCTGCTTTCAATAAGCTTTTCCGGCGTATCTTCCGCAAGTGCCGTATAAACACTTACATTCATACTTCCGTAATAAAATTCGTCGCTGTCCAATACATTAATCAGCTTATATGAACCGCTATGCCATTCAATCGAATTGGTAGCCACGCTGTCGGGTTTCGTCCAGCTTTCAAGGCGGTTTACCGTTATACCTATCGTATTATCCGTCGTGACATTATAGCCGCCCTCATTGAGAATTGAAACATCTTCCGGCTTTAAGCTTTCATCAATATTAAATGTAAGGCTATTAAGGGAAGCTATGGCTTCTTCTTTATACGAATCAAACTTTTGAGCGGACTCCGCATTAAACTCCATGTCAAACACGTAGTCTCCCTTTATAGCTACAATAAGGCAACAATCCTCATACTCTGCATAAAACGCTTTGACATCGTTGTCTATGTTTATAATTTTCTCTTCACGCAAAACATCTCCCGCGTTAAGTGCAAGTATTTTCATCCTTGCCTGATCAATATTTTGATACTCGTTTTTCTCAACATACATAGTGTATGCCGCATCACCGGCTTCGTTCATAAAGCGTGTAAGAGAGCCGTCATATACCTGTTGGTAAAGCGAATATTCTTCCGGCAGCCTGATCATCCAGCCATAATGTGAATCATACCAATATCCGTTTCCATTTTTGTCAAGAATGCCGGAAAAGTCCGCCGATTTCGTCACCTTTACCGTTTGTGTGGCATCGTCATATTCTATAAGAGCATTAAAAGTGTCGCATATAAACCTTATAGGAACCATAAGGCTGTCATTTACCTTAACGGGAGCCGCGGACATTTCTTTTTCGGTTCCGTCTACCTTTGCAAATTTGTTGCCCTCGGTAAATATTATTTCTATATCGTTATATGTAATTTTTTCGTTTTCGGTATACTCCGCTCCAAAAGCATCCGCAACCACGTCAAGCGGAACCATCATGCTGCCTTCGCTTAAAAAAGGAGCTTCAGCGGGCTTTGCCTCGCCGTTTATCATGGCGACATAGCTGCCAAGTTGTACCTCAAAAGTAACTGTTGTAAAATTCTCTGCAAGTACTCCCACAGGGCTGATAAGCATAAGAGCACACAATGTCAAAATAATTATTTTCTTCACTTTTGTCCTCCGTTATCCCATTACGACATTTACTGTGATTATGGAATTTCCTTTCTTTACTTTAAACGGCACGGTATCGCCGGGCAAATATGCCTTCATTGCCTCATTATAATCAACTATTGTACTAAAAGTCATATTTCCGACTCCCATAAGGCTATCTCCTACCTGCAATCCTGCAAGCGCGGCAGCAGAACTCTTTTCCATTGTTTTTATTTTAAGACCCTCATCCGATGGAAGATCGTACTTTGCCAGCAAGCCCTCGCTTAAAGTCGCGCCCAGCTTGGGACGCCTTATTTTTCCGTACTTTTCAAAATGATCAAGGGCATATTTTATGGTATCGGCAGTAACTGAAAAATAAAGTCCCGATACTCCGACT
>JAUZPZ010000133.1 GCA_030705675.1 Bacillota bacterium | reverse complement strand
CACTCTATCAAATACTTTCATTATTTTTACCATATATTCATAAAGCTCATATGGCAATGAATTTAAACCTTTTATTTCAACATGGAAATGGTATCCGAAATAATCTCTTAAACAATCCCATAATGCGGAAAGATTTTCACCGTAATAATCAGGGAAATCAAACTGCTTTTTTAAAAGATGATGTACGTCATAAATATTTTTGCATCCTGTAAAGTCTAATATTATTGGGTTTTCACTTATCGGTTTAAATGTATTTCTTTCCTTTTCGTTGCAATCCATTTTTTCCCTCCGGCAAAGTTTTTATGAAATTATCTCAAAAGTTATATTGGGGATTTCTTCGTGCACATCATCAAATACTTCCATTACTTCCCCCATATACTCATAAAGTTCATGGGACAACGAGTATAATCCTTTTATTTCAACATGAAAACTATATCTGAAATAATCTCTTAAGCAATCCCATAATGCGTCAAGGTTTTCGCCGTAATAGTCAGGAAAATCAAACTGCTTCTTTAAAAGATGATGTACGTCATCAAGATTTTTGCATCCTGTAAAGTCTAAAATTATTTTTTCCATTAAGTTATCCTCCTTTTATTGTATTTCTATAAATGTATCGTAATGGTTATATGTAGCAAAAATAAGCCCGTCATTTGAAAATAAAATTCTTTGTGTATTTCTATATCCACTTTCATAATTAATATCCGCTTCGTACCAAACTCTGCCATCCTTCTGCGGCAATCTTCCTGATTTGTTTTTATGAATTCCGCCAAAAATCATTTTCCCTGGCGCCACTTGTGCCAAATTTCCTAAAAATGATTTCCACCCCAATTGTTTCGCTATTTTTTTTGTTATATAATAACCCGGCAGCTTTGGATCTATCGGCTCACTGCTGTCGTAAATTTTACCGTTATTTTTTTTACATATTATGCATGTCCTGCCATCAAGTTCAGCTTTCCAGGTTTCCCATTTTGTGCTGTATCTCATTTTTCACCTCCATTCTATCATTTTTTCGATATAAAGTCAATATTAAATTTTATATACAATATCCCCGACAATTTTAATTATAGCATAAATTGTTATTCCTGTCAACATGTTTGATTAATTTTTTATGCTTGATTTTTTTATCATTAAATGGTATACTTTTATTTGAGGTGAAACTATATGAACAAAACCATACAGGAGAGGCTGCGCACGCTCCGTGAAGAAGCAGGATTATCCCAGGAAAAACTGGCCTCCACGCTTGGCGTTACAAGAATGACAATTGCCGGGTATGAGCTGGGCAAGCGTCCGCCGGACAGCATTTTCATTGACAAGGCGTGCAGTTATTTCGGCTGCACACCCGATTATATATTTGGTATAAGTCCTTTTAAAAACAATGAACATTTCGACAAGTGGGCAAATTCTTCGGCCGCTTTGGAAAAAAGTCTGAATATGCAGCCTGAAAATAAACGAGACACCCTCACCGCTGTTCTCAGCTGGTTCCTTCAGGACAACGGCGCAGTCAGTCAATTTTCCGAAGACAAAGACTACATGATTGATAATTTCATAAACCTTATCATCGCTTATACTGATATTTTTAAGGAATTTTCCTCTGCTGTGGGTAATTCTGATTTAGCCCATGGAATAGATAAGCCTGTAGTTTTCGATTTTTACAAATCTATGGAAAAGGACAAAACAAAGCTTATCAAGAATGTCGAAACCATGTGCAGGGATTTGTTTGAGTTTTTAATGAGCCACTCTCGCAACGAAATTAAAAACTCCAAAAAAAGCCGTAAAAACATTGACTAATTCATAGCTGATATATAATTTTTACAAACTTATTTTCCGGATGTAATTATTTTGAGCTTTAATGTTTCGACCACTACAGACGAAGAATATGACGTGGCTGTCATCGGCGGCGGTACTGCCGGCTGTTACGCCGCAATTTCGGCGGCGCAAAAACTATCCTCATAGAAAAAAGCGGCATACTTGGTGGCACAATGACCTCAGGCGGCGTTAATTTCCCCGGTCTTTTTTACGCGTGGGGAAAACAAATTATTTCCAATATTCTCACTTATACCCGCATGAAGAAGAACGTGCAATAAAAATCTTAGATAAAATCGTGTAAATAGAAAAAACGACATTAAAAAAAGCCGCTTAAATAGCGACTTTTATTTTTTGTGGCGGAGAAGGAGAGATTCGAACTCTCGCGCCAGTTTCCCGACCTACACCCTTAGCAGGGGCGCCTCTTCAGCCAAACTTGAGTACTTCTCCACATAAATATAAAAACAATTGCAAAGCTGATCTTCGCAACTATACTCTATTATTAAATTAAGAATGGCGGAGAGGCAGAGATTCGAACTCTGGGTGCTTTCGCATCACTAGTTTTCAAGACTAGCTCCATAAACCACTCGGACACCTCTCCATAGGTTACTCGTATATTATAGCATATCTTTGCACCATTGTCAAGATGTTTTTTTCGCTTATTTTATCTACGGTTGTCAAATATATGCTACATAAATCTAAAAAAATAACAAAATAATTTTGCTTAAATTCCATAGCTATATTTGAATTTAATACGGACGCGGTGTCAATAGCGAGAGGCGTTTACTTGGATGCTCTAACATTGCGTGTAGATGGCTGAACGCATAGTGCCCGCGATTTTCGCCCTGTGAGCGAAACGCGGGCACTGTCCGTTTTCAGATTGTTTTATTAGGTGAGAAGGCATGTATAATATTTCTAAAGTAACTATATGCCACATCTTTTTTCCGTATAATTGTACGATTGTACAATTGCAAGAGAATGACCTCAAAGACATTGAAATGAATAGAATATCCTGATTTATACGTTTTCTCTTGCGCTTTGGATAAGAAAAGCATTGATAAACTCGTCAATTTCTCCGTCCATAACAGCAGTGGTATTGCCCACTTCATACGAAGTTCGGTGGTCTTTTACCATGCTGTAAGGATGAAACACATAAGAGCGTATCTGACTTCCCCAGCCAATCTCTTTCATTTCGCCTTTGATATCTTCGATTTTATCCATTTTTTCGCGCTCCGCGATTTCCAAAAGCTTTGATTTCAGCATTTTCATAGCGGTATCTCTATTCTGAAACTGTGAGCGTTCCGTTTGGCACGCGGTTACAACACCTGTAGGAATATGGGTGATACGTATGGCGGATTCGGTTTTGTTTACATGCTGGCCGCCTGCCCCACTTGAACGGAAGGTATCTACTTTCAGGTCTTCGGGGCGTATATTAATTTCAATTTCGTCATTGAATTCAGGCATTACGTCAAGTGAGGCAAAAGAAGTATGCCGTCTGCCCGAAGCGTCGAACGGAGAAATCCGTACAAGTCGGTGAACGCCCTTTTCGCATTTTGCATATCCGTAAGCGTTAACGCCCTCAATAAGCATTGACACACTTTTTACACCCGCATCTTCGCCGTCCAGCATATCCAAAACTTTTACACTGTAACCACGGCGTTCCGCCCAACGCATATACATACGCATAAGCATTTGCGTCCAGTCCTGTGCTTCGGTGCCGCCCGCTCCGGCATGAAGGGTCAAAATGGCATTATTTTTGTCATATGAACCCGACAGAAGAGTTTCAAGGGTCATTTCATCATAGTTTTTCTTAAATGAGTTAAACTCCGTTTCAAGCTCAAGTGCGCTTTCTTCGTCTCCCGCTTCAATTGCCATATCGGCGAGAACGACCAAATCTTCCCAAGTGGAAAGCAAATTGTTATAACGCTCCAGCTTGTCTTTGAACTGTTTTGTGCGCTGAAGCACTTTACCGGAGGCTTCCATATCGTCCCAAAAAGCGGGAACGGCGGCAAGCTCCTCAAGCCGCGCTATTTCCTTTTCCGTTTCATTAATGTTTAGAGTGAATCACCTAACTCTTTTATTTTGCTTTCCATAGCTCGGATATCTATTTTACATTGTTCCAAATCTATCAAAATTGTCACTTCCTCATTAAATACACATTTTTATTGTTGCTGGGCGGCTCTCGCATCATCAAGAGGCTTGCAGCATTTTTTATATTTTTTGCCGGAACCGCACGGACAGGGGTCATTTACACCGATTTTTGTTTTCTTTACGATGGGTGTGCGCACAGGAGCACTGCCGTCTCCGCGGTTCGTCATTATTGGGTTAAGCACTTGCTTTCTTTCTTCAGGCTCTACCTTCTTAAGTTTAGTGGAGAGAATGATTTTTCCGGTATCTTCTTTAATAAGTTCCATCATGTCGGCAAACATTTCTCCGCCTTCATACTTGTATTCCACAACCGGATCCTTCTGACCGTAAGAAGCAAAACCTATGCTTTGGCGCAGCTGATCCATCATATCAATATGATCCATCCATTTAAGGTCAACATTGCGCAGCATTACGTTTCTTTCAAACTCACGCATGATTTCCGGACCCACTTCGGCTTCCTTGGCTTCGTATATGGCATTAGCTTTTTCCTTGAAT
>JAUZPZ010000132.1 GCA_030705675.1 Bacillota bacterium | reverse complement strand
ATAACTGCCGTGTGTGTTGATAAAAGGAAAATGCGTAGCCACAATGATTTTGTCTGCTGTTATTTTTATATTGTTACATTGCGCAACGCCTTTTTTTATGTCGATAGAAGTTATAAATGAGTTTTCATAAATATTGAGATTCTTTGAAATAGCGGCAATAAATTTAAGCGGATTAAACTGTGCTTGATTGTTAAACTTTATTGCGCTTACGCTATCGAAAGGAAGGGGGAGTTTATCCGTAAACTCAGCCTTCATTCCAAGCTTGTTTACTGCCGCGACTTCATTTTCAATAGCTTTTCTATCTGTAAGCGAATATACAAACGCATTTTTTTCTTCAAAATTGCAGTCAATATCTTTGCAAAGGTTTTTAAATTTCGATATTGCAAGCTCATTTACCTGCAAATACATTTTTGCTTTTTCCAATCCTGCGTTTTTAATAAGGTTATCATAAATAAGTCCGTGCTGCGATGTGATTTTTGCGGTTGTGTTTTTGGTAACGCCGCTGCCAATGCGGCTGCCTTCAACCAAAACATAATTCACTCCCGCCATATCAAGCTGATATGCGCACAAAAGACCTGCCATACCGCCGCCG
The DNA here is from genome assembly GCA_030705675.1 of Bacillota bacterium. Lineage (GTDB taxonomy): Bacteria > Bacillota > Clostridia > RUG12999 > RUG12999 > RUG12999. Next base: position 3,881 of record JAUZPZ010000132.1, on the reverse strand, counting down.
ATGATTAAAACATCGGTTTTTATGTCTTTTTTTAAACCATCAAAATTTTGTATATCAATACTGTCGGTCCAGACAGATTTCATAATTATACCTCCGATAAATTGTTTGTGCCGTGTGGCATACAAGGTTTTCACAAACCTATCCACCGGCAGGCAAACTACATATTTATAAAAGATATTTTGTGTAAATTTTTCATGGATTATACATGATTTTATACAGGAGCTTTTGACACTACGCTTATAGTTTTACTTGTTTTTATCGCTTTTGACTACTTGACAGGTGTCATTGCGGCAATCATAGAAAATACTACAATGGGAATACCTATACCGCAGAAGGTTACAGATGTACCGGAGCGGCTGAAAAATAAATTCGACTAAAAAAGAAAGACCGCCTATTAAGGTGGTCTTTTTGCTATTTGTCGAGATAATTTTTTATTGCCCGGCGGATAAACTCGGATTTACCCATACCTTCAGCCTTTAAACGTTTTTCCCACTCTTCGACAAGGTCTTTATCAAGCGCAACAGATATACGCTTATACACCCTATCATTATACTTTTTTTTGACCTGCCACGACGTTTCAGACATTTTTAAACCTCCTACCGCTTTATAATAGCAACAAAAGCTGTTGCTATTATTATAAGAACCACAATGCTAATGATTAATAATATTACTAACATTTTTATTTTGACAATGTGTATGTCGGTAACGCCTCTATTATCTTATTAATACTTACGCCACCAAATATCAGTGTAGCCAGTGCAGATAGTATAAGTATAACGGCAATAATTACCGCACAACGCTTTATTATTAATAATTTATGGCCGATTAAATATCCCGTAAATCGGGTTGCTTCGGTGTTGGTAAGGGACTCAATCGGATTGTATGAGTAGAGTGTTTCGCCAAATGCTTCACCTTTAAATTTTTTATACTGCTTTTTTTGTTTTTCGGTCAATGACATATAAGTTTTCTCGTCTATTGTCGTGAGCAATTCGTTGTCATAGCAATGCTGTTTTTCTTTTTTTTTAAATTTATCGTTCATAAAATCGCCTCTTTCGCTTTTATCAATATATCATACATAAAGTACAATTTCAATTGACAAAATGCACAAAAATAATATAAAATAATTAATGCCGCAAATATACAGCCTTAAAAAATACGTGTGTGAACAGTAACTTTTGACAACTTACGATGCTTATTTTTGCTTAAATATAAACTTTTAAAATAAAAAAATAAGACCGCCAAAACATAGTGTTTTGGCGGTCTTTCTTTTGGTGAGCCATCGGAGATTCGAACTCCGGACACCCTACTTAAAAGGCAGGTGCTCTAGCCTGCTGAGCTAATGGCCCAAATAATTGTCGCTACAAGATGTAGTGACTTTTCTCTATAATTAACGCTAAACAGAATTTTCTGTCGCAAGTATTTGGCTGGGATGGCAGGATTTGAACCTACGAAATGCCAGAGTCAAAGTCTGGTGCCTTACCACTTGGCTACATCCCATTATAATAAAAATAAAATGGGGTGGATAGTCGGATTCGAACCGACGACCTCTAGTGCCACAAACTAGCGCTCTAACCAACTGAACTATACCCACCATATGCCAAGAAATGTGGCGCGCCTGAAGAGATTCGAACTCCCGACCCACTGCTTAGAAGGCAGTTGCTCTATCCGACTGAGCTACAGGCGCAAATTGGAGCGGGTGATGGGAATCGAACCCACGCGATCAGCTTGGAAGGCTGAAATTCTACCATTGAACTACACCCGCAGATGCACATTTAACGCCTACGCGCTCACTCGACTACGTTATTATACCACTTTTGAACAAAATTGTCAAGACTTTTTTTTATGTTTTAATAAAATTTTGTTGTTTTTTAATTCAAAAGCACCTTTACTTCAATTTTTCGCCTAATTTAATCGAAGGCGTTGCATTAAGAGTAAGCTCGGCAAACTTGCCCGCCATAAGCTCATAATACCCGGCGCAAGCTATCATTGCCGCATTATCGGTGCACAATATCGGTTCGGGATAATACAGCTTCATTCCGTGCTTTTCAGTTTCTTCTCTCATTTTTTCGCGGAGGCGGCTGTTTGAAGCAACCCCGCCTGCCATACAGACGGTTTTTATATTCTTTTGTTTTGCCGCGGAAACAGTATTTTCCACCAAAATATCCACAACGGCTTCCTGAAAAGACGCGGCAATATCCGCCTCATTTACAGGTTGACCCTTTTGCTGCATATTATGCACATAATTCATAACGGCGGTTTTCACGCCGCTAAAGCTGAAATCAAGGTTTTCCTTAAAATGCACACGCGGAAACCGCATACTATTCGGATTTCCTTCTTTTGCAAGTTTATCTATCTTGGGTCCTCCCGGATACCCAAGCCGCAAAATACGCGCTATTTTATCATATGCTTCTCCTGCCGCATCATCACGGGTTCTACCCATAATTTCAAACTCAAGATAATCTTTGGCATAAACAACATGGCTGTGTCCGCCGGAAGCCACCAAGCATACAAAAGGAGGTTTAAGTTCAGGATGGGTCGGATAATTACCGAAAATATGCCCCTCTATGTGGTGTACCGGGATCAATGGAATACCTGATGAATAGGAAAGAGCTTTAGCAAAGGACACTCCCACAAGCAGTGCCCCCACCAAACCCGGACCGGCTGTTACCGCAATTGCGGAAATATCATGGAGAGCACATCCCGCTTCGTCAAGCGCCGCGCGCACCACATGAGAAATTGCCTCCGTATGCTTACGCGAAGCAATTTCCGGAACAACGCCGCCATAAATTGTATGTATATTGATTTGCGATGAAATTATATTGGAAAGAATTTTCCTGCCGCTGTCCACAACAGCTGCTGCTGTTTCATCGCATGAGCTTTCGATTGCTAAAATAAGTGTACTCATATTTTCGGACCCTTTCCAAATAAACATATTAAAAATTATACCACTTTTCCTCTTTAAAGTCAAGCAATACGAACCATATAGAATACTCATATTGCAACAACCTTTTTTGTGGCTATGTTTTTTTGTCAAAACTATTTTACCACATTTTGGGGTTGTTGTCTCTTTTTTATTGTAACATATCTATTTTAACTGAACAACAAACCATATATAAAACGCCCCAATCGAAAGCATCAAAAACGCTATTAACGAAATTTACATCACTTATGTAAAATAAAACAATATACAATATTATGCATTATTCAACTTTTATCGTTCATTTTTTTAAAAATTAATTAAATTTTTGTAAAAAAATTTGTTTTAATACTTGAAAAATATTAAATAACGTGATAGAATATATAGTATAGTGATGTATATATTTTTTGCTGATATTTCCTATACATAACCACTTTTTAATCTTAGACAGAATTATAGCTTCTGTTTGGGGAATAGGGCAAATATTTATGTATATTTTTCGCTACATAAACCGGAGGTTTAACTGACATGAAAAAAATGATTCTTGAATTAAAAAGAATATTGACCGAACAATCCAGTTCAGTTAAAAACACGTCTGAATGGAAAAATGCGCTCACTTCTCATGAGGTTTTTTACATTGAATGTATAAAAACAGAATCTAATCTGGTAAGGGCTTTATGTTATTCTATTTTGGTGTTTGCGGTTCAGATAAGCAATATTATAGGTGATAAATTAACATCTGCACACCCGGGCTTTGAGCTTGGGTATTTAGCAGGTAATCTTTTTCTTACATTGATTTCCGTTATATATTTTTTTATTACTTTATTTATTTTATCCGAGTACCGGCAGGGCGCTAAAATGAAGCTCAAAAAGACCGTTTATCTTAGCTTTTGGTTTTTCATATCGCTGGGTTCACTGTTTTTCTGCCTGCTGGATTTAATGGAACGTGAATCTTTAATTAACT
>JAUZPZ010000131.1 GCA_030705675.1 Bacillota bacterium | reverse complement strand
GCGGATATACTTAATGACATTGCGGGACACGGGCCGTTGGAGGTGCTTTTACAGGATCCGGACGTTACGGAGATAATGGTTAACGGCCCAAATAGGGTTTACATAGAGAAAAAAGGAAAGCTTCAGCTTTCGGACGTAGTATTTAAAGACAATGAACATGTTATGAACATCATTGACAGAATTGTGTCGTCAATAGGCAGACATATAGACGAATCAAGCCCAATGGTAGACGCAAGGCTTCAGGATGGCTCACGTGTTAACGCCATTATACCTCCTCTATCTCTAATAGGCCCTGTTATTACAATAAGAAAATTTTCAAAGAAACCCATAACGGTTAACCAATTAATCGAGTTTGGCTCTTTGTCAAATAAAATGGTCTCTTTTTTAGAGGCTTGCGTAAAAGGAAAGCTAAACATAATCGTTTCGGGAGGCACAGGAAGCGGAAAAACAACGCTTCTTAACGTATTGTCAAGCTTTATTCCCGATAATGAAAGAATTATTACAATCGAGGACGCAGCTGAATTGCAGCTTGCGCAGGACCATGTTATAACGCTTGAAAGCCGTCCCGCCAATCTTGAGGGTAAGGGACGAATTGCTATCCGCGACCTTGTGGTTAATGCGCTTCGAATGAGACCCGACAGAATTATAGTAGGCGAGGTGCGTTCCGCTGAAACGTTGGATATGCTTCAGGCTATGAATACAGGACATGACGGCTCACTTACAACAATACACGCCAATACTCCGAGAGATTCAATTTCAAGAATGGAAACAATGATTATGATGACAGGTATGGAATTGCCACTGAAAGCGATACGCGACCAAATTGTGTCAGCGATAGACGTAATAATTCAGCAGTCGAGACTGCGCGACGGAAGCCGTAAGGTTATAAAGATTTCGGAAGTAAACGGTATGGAAGGCGATACTGTTGTTATGCAGGATATATTCAATTTTGAAACATCTGGTCAGCTCGACAGCAACGGTAAGTTCAAGGGTAGATTTGTAAGTACGGGGGTTATGCCCCATTGTCTGGAAAAAATAAGGCATAACGGCGTTAATATAAGCGACGATTGGTTCAGAGATTAAAAACAGATGAAAGGTGTTAAGTAAATGAATAAATATATAATAGCTTTGCTCACGGCTTGCACCACATTTGCATTTGTTCTTATAATATTGAAGCGAATTTTCAGGGACAAGCTTATTATTATAAACAGAGTTCAAAAACTTGTATCAAATGATAAACCGGAACTGCAGGTGCAAAAAATCAAAAAAAAGAAAAATGAAAGAAAACTTGATACAAAAATAAAATTTTTAAAAAGGCTTGCAAATGAACTCTCAGTATCGGGAATTTCCATGCGTCCATCTGAATTTCTGTTTATGTGGGCGCTTGTTACGCTTATTCCGTCAAGCCTGTGTTTAGTATTCAGCTTTGATTTTATTGTTGCTTTAGGGGCGCTACTTTTAGGGTTATTTACACCTCCTCTTATTATGTTTTTTAAGAAAGGCAAACGAATTGAGCTGTTTGAAAAACAGCTTGTCGAAGCTACGGCTGTAATATGTAACTGCTTGCGGTCTGGGCTTACATTTCTGCAGGCGCTTGAAAGCATAGCAAATGAAATGCCCGAACCTATATCAAAAGAGTTCTCAAGAGTGCTCAGAGAAATGAAATTGGGCAATTCGCTTGAAAAAGCGCTAAATAACATGTCGGCAAGGATTAACAGTAAGGATTTTACGCTTATAGTTTCAGCGGTTTTGATTCAGCGGCAGATAGGCGGTAATTTATCCGAAGTATTATCAAGTCTTGCAAGCACAATCAAGGAACGCGATGAAATTAAAAAAGAAATTAAGGTACTTACCACAACAGGAAGAACATCAGGAATAGTTGTCGGAGCTATACCTATTTTTATTTTACTGTTTTTTATGATGATTAACCCTTCTTATGTAAGGTTATTTTTTGAATCGTCTTTAGGTATAGGAATGCTTGTTGCGGCGGGGGTTTTGGAAGGAATCGGATTTTTAATTATTAATAAAATAGTAAATATAAAGTTTTAAAAAAATGCAGGTGAAATAAATGACTTTTTTAATCTTAAGCACATCAATTATGGTGTTTACAATAATTATAACAATTTTTTATAACGTGGCAATAAGATCGGATAATAAAAAGAGAAGGCTTAACATGATAATAGGAAACTATAGAATCGACTATGACGATGATTTGGAAAAGCCTTTTCTTCAGAGATTTTTGTTTCCGATTTTTATGGATACCGTAAAAGGTCTATCGAATATTTTACCTAAAAACAAAAGTAAAAGTAAAAATAATGTCGATAAAAACATTAAAATGGCAGGACTTAATATGTCGGCAAATGAATTCGGTGCAGCAAAGCTTATGTTTTCCTGCGGATTAACGTTGGCTGCGATGATTATTACTATGTTTATACCAATGAATTTCCAAATAAAATTATTGATAGTACTGTTCAGCTTTATAATATCGCTTATTGTCCCGATTTATTTTTTGAAATTTAAAATAAGCAGCCGTCAGGAAGAAATAAGAAAGCAGCTTCCTAATGTGCTCGATTTATTAAGTGTATCAATGGAAGCGGGGCTTGGTTTTGACGCGGCTTTGATTAAAATAGGAGAGCGTTTGGATGGACCGCTTGTAGATGAGCTGAACATGGTTTTGACTGAAATTCAGCTTGGCAAATCTAGGCGTGAAGCCCTAAGAATATTAGCTGAACGCAGTACTGTTGAAGAGCTTAAAACCTTTGTCAGCTCTATTGTTCAGGCGGATCAGCTCGGTATTCCGATTAAAAATATTCTTCATACGCAGGCTCAGCAGCTTCGTAAATTGCGTAAGCAAAAAGCGCAGGAAAAAGGCATGAAGGCTCCCGTAAAAATGATGCTGCCTTTGGTTGTCTTTATATTTCCGGTTTTATTTATTATACTTTTAGGTCCTACTATACTGCAGCTTGTGAAACAATTTGCAAAATAACGCAGCGGGCGCGCATAAATTTGTATCCCCTCTTTTTTATATATTCTGTAGGGGCAAGCTATAACGGTTTGCCCTACTGCAGAAATTAAGTAATATATAATATTTATGAATGGAGAATTTTTATGAGATGTTGCAAGGCAATAATAGAAGATACGGTAATAGCTTATAATGTGAAAATTGCGGACAGTTTTTTTAAAAGGCTGGTAGGTCTGCTTAACAGAGATAAATTAGAAGATGACGAAGGTCTGCTACTTAAAAAGTGCAATCAAATTCATACTATCGGTATGAGATTTAATATAGACGCGGTATTCCTGAACAAAGAAGGAGAAATAGTTTACATTGAAAAAGATATGGGAGCGGGCAAGATAAGCAAACGTATAAAAAACGCTTGTCAGGTTCTCGAGTTGCAAGCCGGAACAGCGGATAAATATAATATCAAGTTATTTGACGTTATAAAGTTTGACGTGTTGCTGTAATATTCGCTATTAAAGGAAAGGAAGATTAATTTGGAGAATATAAAAGAAAATAAATTAAGTGATTTGAGAAATGACAAATTTAATCTTGAAACCGAAGTTGTATTTGGTAAGGAAGTTTTTGGCGGTTATAAAAAGAAAGAGGTATTGCAATATATAGCGGATTTAAATTCAAGGCTTTCAACAGCAGAGCGTTCATTCAGCGAAAGGCTGGAGGAATATGCGGCAATGTCCTCAATGCTTACGCAGGAACGCGATAAATATATGAAAATGGTTCAGAATAATGAAGCGGAATATTCCAAATACCGCGAGCAGATAATAGATTTACAGAAAGAAAAAGAGGAGCTAAGTTCAAAAGTAGATGAATTATCTGAAACAGCGCTTGATAAAAATGAAATTGCAATTTTTGAGGAAAAGCTCGCAGAAAATGAGGATATGAAAATTCAAATATCCAATCTGGAAGAAAAAGTAAAGGAATACGAGAAATATAAGGAATATAATGACGAGCTGAAAAATAATATTGTGCAGCTTGAATTATCTGTAAAAGGATTAAATGAGCAGCTTGAAGAGTGTTCCAAATATGAAATAACCAGAGAAGAATATGAAATTTTAGTTTCCGAAAATGAAAATATAAAACAGCAGTGCGATGCCGCTACATATGAAAAAAGCATGATCGTGGCGGAAAAAAACGTGCTTCTTGAAAAAAACAAACGTTTGACTCAAAGCCTCAATGAAGCAAATGAAAAAACCAGAGAGCTTAGAGACGCTAATTCAAAAATTAAATTAAAAACCAAAAAAATGATGACTGATTTTGAATCAAAGCTTTATGAATGCGGTCAAAACCATAAGCAAAATATTGAGCAGATAACCGAAAATGTCAAAAGCGTTCTGAACATCATTACATATGAGAATATGGATATAACAAAACTGCTTAGCATATCGGATGAAAATATTGACTTTGAGGATGGTTCAAAAGCTGAATCTGAAGATAAGTAGTTTGATTACCTAATTCATTAATGAATCCTACGGATAATAATTTGGGATGGCGGAAATAATGGCGTAGT
>JAUZPZ010000130.1 GCA_030705675.1 Bacillota bacterium | reverse complement strand
GCTTCTTCATCTTATCCAGAAAAATAAAGTAAGTGTTTACGATATTCCCATAGCGGAAATAACGGCTCAGTATATGGAATATGTTTCGGTTATGAGCAAACTGGACATGGAAGGGGCGGGAGATTTTCTCGTTATGGCAGCCCATTTGCTGCTTATAAAGTCAAAGATGCTGCTTCCGGGGAGCGAAAAGGAGGACGATGGGATTGACCCACGTTCGGAACTTGTGGACAGGCTTGTTGAATATGCGAAATATAAAGAGTCTGCGGCATACTTTGGCGAAAACCAATATGCGGACAAGTTTGTCTTTTATAAAGAGCCGGATGAGATAAAGCTGCCCGTTGAAAAATTGCAGAATACACAAATTCCCCTTTCGAGGCTGCTCAGGGCTTTTGAAGACGTAATGGAACGAAGGCGGGAGAAAGATGAATTTGTAATAAAAAAAGAGGCACTTGAAACAATTGTAAAAAGGGAAACGGTGCCTGTTAAAAACAGAATATATCATATTTATAGAAGATTTTTAAATAAAAAAGATATTTCTTTTGATGGTTTATTTGACGACGTTAAAAGCCGTGCGGAGGCAGTGTCTACCTTTTTGGCGGTGCTGGAGCTTATGCGGCGGGGGCGTATGCTGATTGCCGAAAATGACGGCGCGCTTATATGCAGGTTAAGCGATGAAAAACTTGCCGATGAAGAAATTGAACGCATTGAAGCTGAAAATTAAAGTTGGGACGGAGGCAGAGAATGGATCTTAAAAAAACTGAAGGAATAATAGAAGCGGTGCTTTTTGCGTCCGGGGACTCTGTTACCGTTAAAGAACTGAATAGGATACTTGAAATTGATAATGCACAGACGGTAGCCGACGCCATGGCTGAAAAGTGGGAAAAAGAAAAGCGCGGTATAAGAATAAAGCGCGTTGAGGATAGATATTATATCTGTTCGGGCAGCGACTATTTTGAATATATAACAAAACTTGTTGAGCCGCGGAAACAAAATGGTCTTTCAAATGCGGCGCTGGAAACGCTTTCTATAGTGGCATACAACCAGCCGGTCACTCGCTCCACAATCGAATTTATAAGAGGGGTTAACAGTGACGGCGCGCTTAACCGTCTTATAGAACGGGGGCTGGTGGAAGAGTGCGGAAGAATGGAAACGCCCGGAAAACCTTTGATTTACCGAACAACCGATGTTTTTTTGCGTACATTCGGACTTTCCGCGCTTTCAGATATGCCTAATATACATAACATACCTTTGCAGACGATGTTCTATGGGGACGAAGAAACGGAAACCTTGCCGGACGGTGGAGAACGGCAGTCCGCGGCAAAAGAATAAAGCGCGCGCTGAAAGGCTTGAAGTATCATGAAATTTTTGATTATAGCCGCATACGTTATTATATCTCTAATACTCCTCGTCTTGCTTTTGCTAATGGTAAGGGTGGGTTTTTACTCCGATGTAAGCTATACAAAAGCCGACGGGCTGAAATATACAGGGAAGATCACATGGATGGGCGGACTCGTTCAAATCAATATCACGAGGTTTGTAAAAAAGAGGGCCGAGGCGACGACGGACAAGGCGGCGGAGCAGATCAATGAGCAAGTTGAGGACAAGAGGAGAACCACCAATGTTATTGGAATAATAAAACATTCCGCACAGCTTGTGGGAGAGCTTAAATGGGTGCCGCAAAAAGTACTTTATTTTAAAAAATTTTGCACATGGTGCAAGGTCGCGCTTAAAGACCCTATGAAAAATGGCATAACATACGGTCTTTTGTCCGGAACGGTCATGACGGCCGCGGAGACGGTCATATGCCGTTTTAATACAGAGGAGTATAAAGTAAGAGTAACTCCCGATTTTGTATCTAATGATGGCATAAGCATAAAGAATGTTACTTGGGTTCAGCTTCGTCCTCTTGTACTGATAATATGTTTAGTTTATGCATATACTAAGAGCAAAGATTTACGGGTTGAGGTAAAAGAATTCAGGGAAAGTCTTCATACAAATAAAGAAAAAGAAGAAAGGTCTGAGGTAAAATGAACAAAGGCAACATAAATGACATGATAGGAACAATAATGGAATCTATAAAAGAAGTTGTAAAGGTAAGCTCGGTTGTGGGCGATGCGGTAAACGCGCCTGACGGCAGTATTGTTATACCTGTTACCAAAGTTACCTGCGGGTTCGGAGCGACAGGAGTTGAAATTCCGGCAAAATCCGCAACTAAAGAGGAATATCCTTTCGGCGGCGGAAGCGGCGGTGGTTTGTCAATAGAACCTATGGGTTTTATGGTTATGAAAGAGGGCAATGTACGCGTCGTACCCATGATAGAGGAACAGACTACCATTGAAAAAGTGATTGATATGGTGCCTTCTATGGTGGACAAACTCAATTCAATAGTAAAATCATATACAGAAAAAGCAGAGAAAAAGACTGAAAAAAAGGAAGCAGAATAAATATAAGGGAATAAAATATATACCAACTGACATAATATTTAATATTTTAGGGAAAGATTTTTAAATATTATGGAGTGTGATAAGCGGTGAAATTTTTAAAGATTGCGTCACTGGTGTGTATTCTGTCAATGATGCTTTGTATGACGGCGGGGGCAATAGAGGTAAGTGCCGGAAGCGCCATAGCAATAGACGCGGATTCGGGGCGTGTTCTTTATGAAAAAAACGCCCATGAACGCCGGGGAATGGCAAGCACGACAAAGATTATGACAGCAATAATCGCGCTTGAAAACGGCAACTTAAATGATATAGTAACTATAGACAGCCGGGCAGTGGGAATAGAAGGATCAAGCTTGTACCTTAGGGCAGGAGATAAAATTACGCTTAAAAATCTGCTTTACGGTATGCTTTTGCGTTCTGGAAATGATGCAGCAACAGCCGTTGCACTGCATTTTTGCCCGACTGTTCAGGAGTTTGCCGCAAAGATGACGCAAAAAGCAAAAGACTTGGGGCTTCATGATACCCAGTTTAAAAATCCCCACGGACTTTATGCAAAGGATCATTACACGACAGCCTATGACCTTGCGCAGATTACACGGTACGCCTTTACCCTTCCGGGATTTGGCGATATGGTATGTTCAAGGAAATATGTGATTGATGACGATATAGAATCCAAAGTAGTCACAAACAATAATAAGCTGCTCAGGTTTTATGATGGCGCGGACGGGGTGAAAACCGGATATACCCCTGAAACAGGAAGAACTCTGGTAGGGTCCGCAACGCGAAACGGAATGAGGGTCATATGCGTTACTTTAAATGATGGCAACGACTGGAACGATCATATGGCAATGTTTGACTATTCGTTTCGAAATTATGAAATACGCATGCTGACGAAAAAAGGTCAAGGTTTTGGCTGCGCGCCTGTAAGCTGCGGTACTGAGTGTGATGTTCCCCTCCTCGCAGCAAGTGATGTCAAGGCGGCAGTGGGCATAGGCGAGAAAATACAGGTGGAAGTTACCACAAAAGAGGGCCTTTGCGCGCCGGTCAAAGACGGGCAGGTTGTTGGAAAAGTGGTTTTCAAAGAAAATGGACAGAAAATCGGAGAAACCAATCTTATCTCCGGCAGTGAAATGGAAAAAGAAAAAAAGCCAAATATATTTTGGCGAATAATAAAATGGATTATGAGGAAATAAAATGGAATTATTACGACTGCAAAAGTATATAGCCGAGAGCGGAATAACCTCACGCCGTAAGGCAGAAGAGCTTATCCGCCACGGGAGAGTCAAGGTAAACGGCAAAACCGTTACCGAAATGGGAGAAAAAGTAGACGCAGAAATAGACACTGTTGAGGTGGACGGAATAACCATATCCCCCGAAACAAAAAAATTTTATATAATGCTCAATAAGCCGGCGGGTTATATCACTACTACGTCGGATGATTTTAATCGACCTACCGTAATGGAACTTACAAAAGACATTCCCTCCAGGATCTATCCTGTGGGCAGGCTGGATTATGATACCCAAGGTCTGCTTATTATGTCCAATGACGGAGATTTCGCAAACGAGATAATGCACCCTTCCAATAAGCTTAAAAAAACTTATCTTGTGTGCATTAAGGGAATGATAACTCCGGAAGAAATAAGAAGGCTTAAAAGCGGTGTGGATATAGGCGATTATTTTACGCGCCCGGCAGAGGTTGAGCTTATAGGGGCGACCGAGAGGGAATCAAACATAAAAATAATCATAAGCGAGGGCAAGAAACGGCAGGTGCGCCGCATGTGCGAGTCTGTAGGGCATATTGTTCTGCGTCTTAAACGCGTGCAGATAGGCAACGTTATGCTGGGAAATCTTCCCGAAGGCAAATGGCGCCATTTAAGGCAGGCGGAGATTGAATTACTTACAAAAAGAAATGGGTAGGATACATATATGTTTAGTGTAAAATTAGCAACTAAGGAACAGCTTCCCGAAGCGGAACAATATCTCGGGCGCGAGGTAAAGGGTTTTGCGATGATGTGCCGTGAGGAAGAAAAACTTACGGGAGCGGTTTCATTTAATATAGGAGAAGGCGGAGCTTATATTGAGGCACTCCGAACAGATAAAGAGGAAATGACATATGTTGTATT
>JAUZPZ010000013.1 GCA_030705675.1 Bacillota bacterium | reverse complement strand
TGTGACGGGCGCAACTCATTACGCTCTTGTGCTTAAAGACGGTGAGGTATTATCCGATAAAATGTCTGTTCCTACAACTCCCGATTGGATACTTGGCATAGACATCAGGTATAATGGTAAATATGTCGATTGTGACGCCGCTCCATATATAAAAAATGACAGGACGATGGTACCCGTACGCGCAATTGCGGAAGCAATGGGTGCGACGGTAAACTATGACGACGCGACAAAAACTGCCACAATAATCAAAGGCGGTTCAAAAATTGAGATTAAAATGTACTCCAGCGCAGCATATGTAAACGGCGTGGCGTATACTCTTGACGCTCCGGCAGAAACCGTAAATGACAGAATATTTGTCCCTGTAAGATTTATTTCCGAAGGTTTTGGATGCAATGTTAATTGGGACGCAAACACAAAAAGTGTTATAATAAAATAAATATTAAGGACAGCGTCCATTAAGTTTTTGCCACTAAGTTATAAACAATCAACAAGAAACCCCTTAAAAAGTAAATGCTTGAAATATCAAAAATGTTTCAGCTTTGTACTTTTTAAGGGGTCTGTTTTTAGTTTCGAATTGTCTTTTATAATTTTTCGGCTATTTCACTTGCGCGCTTTAAAAAGGCAGTCATTCTTTCGTTACTTAATGGGCTGTGCGCTATAGACGCGAGGTCGTAAACATAGTTTACTATAAGCTCTGCATTTTCGCCACCCTTATTTACGGCAAGTTTTTTTATAATGGGAGAAGCCATGTTAACGGTGAGTGTAAACTCATTTTTAAATTCCGGCAAACCCTGCATATTACCGAACATTGAAGACATTTCCTGCATTCTGCGCGACTGTTCGGAAAGGGTAAGTACTGCCGGTACATCAGCAGATTTCAATAAAGTCGCTTCGATTTTAGGAGAGTCGTTACCTATAACTTTCTTAAACAGCTCAATAATTTCTTCCTTGCCGGTATTGTCGGAATCTTCGCCCGCGCTCATTACCGTATCTGCGGCGGAGTCGATTCGTTCAAACTTAACTCCAGTATTTTTATACTCTATAAAAGAAATAAAATGGGTATCAATAGCATAGGGGAAATTAAGAACAGCAATATTCTGGTTTTTGAACATTTCTATGTAGGTTGCCTGATTATCCGGATTTGTCGTATAATAAAGTATTTTATTTTCTTTTCCTTCAAGATATTCATTCATAGTCACATATGTTTTATCGGTCGTTTTGTAAAGTATGCTGTCTTTAATTTTGTCATAGAAGGTTTCGTCACGCATACAGCCGTACTTTATAAATGGATTTATATCATCCCAATAACCTTCATATGTTTCGCGTTCGGTATTAAACATACCGCCAAGCTTATCGGCGACTTTTTTTGTGATATGCGCAGAAATCTTCTTTACAAAACCATCATTCTGAAGAAAGCTTCTTGACACATTCAACGGAATATCCGGGCAGTCAATACAGCCTTTAAGGAGAAGCAAATATTCCGGTATGACCTCTTTTAGGTTGTCCGCAACAAAAACCTGATTATTATAAAGTTTAACTTGCCCCTCCGCACCTTTAAGTTCATGATTGATCTTTGGAAAATACAAAATGCCTTTGAGGTTAAACGGAAAATCAATATTAAGATGAATCCAGAACAAAGGCTCATTAAAGTCATAAAAAACCTTATGGTAGAATGATTTATATTCATCTTCGGTACATTCGGAAGGGTTTTTAAGCCACAGCGGCTGAGTATCATTTACCGCGGCAGGGGTGGAATTGTTTTCTTCTTCCTTCTTGTCGGAATTGACCACGTATATGTCTGTAGGGAGAAAATAACAGTATTTATTTACAATTTCAAGCACTTTGTCATACTCAAGAAATTCGGCGCCTTCATCGTCTATATTAAGAATTATGTCCGTGCCGCGTGTTGCTTTTGAACCTTCTTCAATGGTATATTCTGTGCCGCCGTCGCAGGTCCAATGCACCGGCTTTGCACCTTCCACATATGAAAGAGTTTCAATTTCAACATTTTGGGAAACCATAAATGCAGAATAAAATCCTAAGCCGAAATGCCCTATTATGCTGCCCGATCCATCGTCATTTTTATATTTTTCCAAGAACTCGGCGGCACCCGAAAAGGCAATCTGCGCAATATATTTTTCCACTTCTTCGGCGGTCATACCTATACCGTTATCTGAAAATATAAGCTGTTTTTTTTCCTTATCGACAGTGACAGTTACAGCAAAAGCTTCATTCTCCGGGAAAGAATACTCACCTATACCCGCAAGCTTTTTAAGTTTTGAAATGGCGTCACATCCATTTGAAATAAGTTCACGGATGAAGATGTCCTTGTCCGAATATAGCCATTTTTTGATGACAGGGAAAATGTTCTCTGTGTTTACTTCAATTTTTCCTTTTGCCATTGAATAACATCTCCTAAAAATAAATAATTAATAATATAATATTATAACTTAAAAAGTTTAAAAAGTCAATTGGCTATTGACACTAAATTTTACTTGTGGTAAAATTTAGACAATAAGTGTTATACGGAGAACTATAAAATATCCCAAGATTTTGATGGAAGGATTTATTTCACCGGAAGGTGAAGTTAGCGTAAACACTCCGTATCAAAAGGAAAATATTGCATATCATATATGGGAAGGCGCTCATGCTATAACCGAGCTTGATTGGAAGCTGTATATGGATTTTTGCGATAAATATTTTAAATAATATTTATTAAGGGGGGGTTTTAGTGAAAAAAAGCAAGGAAATTATTGCTTCCAGAAATTTCAAACTGATTATACTTATAATTCTGCAAGTAATAGCGGTTTTTTTCTTTATCAATAATCTTGCAGCTCATAGAACGGTAATTTATGACTTAATGGTTTTTTCCGCAATATTGCTTGGTATCTCAATATTGGCGAAGGATGATCTAAATCCTGTATATAAACTCATGTGGGTATTTATTCTTGCCTCACTTCCGATTATAGGCACTGTAATATATCTTTTTTGGGGAGACAGAAAGATTACCAAAAGAAAGGCCGCGGAAATAAGCTATGCGACTTTCAAAAGTAAAACGGCACTTTTTGAATTTCCGCGCAACGTGGATCCTGAAAGGCTTTCCGGATGTGAAAGCACATGCGCAAAATATTTGCGAAACTATGCAAAAGCGCCGGTTTTCGAGAACACCACGGCAAGTTATTACGGCTGGGGTGAAAAATTTTTTGAAAAGCTTCTTGAAGAATTGGGAAAAGCGGAAAAATTTATTTTTATTGAATATTTTATAATAAGCAACGGGTATATGTGGGATAAAACCTATGAAGTACTTAGACGAAAAGCGGAAGAAGGAGTTGATGTGCGCATTATATATGACGCGTTTGGCAGTATGCTTGATCTTCCCGAAGATTTTTGGATTGATATGAGGAATAACGGAATAAAGTGTTACAGATTTAATCCCATACATTTTTCATGGAAGCTTACGGATTATACCTTCTTAAACCACCGTGACCACAGAAAAATATGTGTAATCGACGGTAATACAGGGTTTACCGGAGGAATAAATCTTTCTGACGAGTATATTAACCTTAAACATTGCTGCGGAAAGTGGAAAGACACTGCTGTAATGCTTAAAGGGGACGGCGTTTACGCCCTTACAAATACATTTCTCAAAATGTGGGAATATGTAAGCGGTGACATAAATGAAGATTATACACAGTATGCGCCCACTGTTTCCGAAAAGAGCGATTTTTTTGTACAGCCATATGACGATTCTCCTTTGGATGTGGAAAATGTTTCCGAAAATAGTTACTTTAACGTTATTTGTCATGCAAGAAAATATGTATATATAACTACTCCGTATCTTATAATAGACCACGAAATGGTAACGGCGCTTTCACTTGCGGCGAAGAGCGGGGTGGATGTACGCATAATAATACCGGGAATACCGGACAAAAAATATGTTTATTACCTTACACAGAGTTATTATCCGGAACTTGTCCGTGCCGGGGTGAAGATTTACGAATATAAACTTGGCTTTATGCATGCAAAAATGTTTGTCAGAGATGACGAACAGGCAATTGTGGGAAGTGCGAATATGGACTACAGAAGTTTATATCTTCACTTTGAAAATTGCTGTGCCTTTTATGGCGGTCATATTGTACAAGATGTAAAAAATGATATTAAAGAAACTTTAAAAGATTGCAGGCAGGTAACTGCGGAAGATATAAAAAAGGTGCCGAAACTGAAACGGGCTGTTCAGTTAGTGCTTAAATTTTTTGCGCCGGTAATGTAGAAGCTGGCTCAAAAAATAAAAAAAGCCTTGAAAATCAAGGCTTTTTTATAAACCGTCCGTAAAAAGACAGTTTGGAGCTAATAACGGGAGTCGAACCCGTGACCTCATCCTTACCAAGGATGCGCTCTGCCTACTGAGCTATATCAGCGTAACATCAAATATTATAAACTAAATTAGCCGTTTTGTCAAGGACTTTTTTATAACAATATTAGAAATTTTTGAATATAAAATAGCAAAAAGTAAGCGAAAAAGACGAAAAATGTTGACTTTATTTATAAGCTGTGATATAATAGTCTTTAAATCAAGGGTTTTAAAACGTTGGAAGAAATGTTGTCGGAGCGAGGCTCCCACTGTCTCTGCGGCAGATTATAATTCTTCGGGTCAGCGTGGTAAACACGCACGGGTAACCGTTATATGACTGTAACTACATAAACTTATTGTGGAATAAATATGGGGTATATAAATATGAAGTTCAGAAGAAGAACTATACTGCTTGCGCTTATTGCGCTTATTTTGCTTATATCTTTTACAGCTTTAATGTTAGCCAGAAATGGCGATGTTGTAACTATAACGGACGGAAGTACAGAATGTTTTGCCGATAAAAGTAAGGTTAATTTGTCATGCGCTCCGTTTGTTTTTAGGGGTGAGATATATTTACCAATAGATGATATTCTTCCCGCATGCGGCGTAACTATGGGGTGGGACGAAACCGATAAAACAATTGTATGCGTCAGCAAAAAAAATGTTTATAAACTTAAAGTACATGATGACAAAGTTATTGTAAACGGCTCGGAAAAAACATTTAAACTGTTTCCGTTAATTCATAATGGAATAGTGTGCATAAGTCAAAGTCTTATACATGAAATAAGCGGTTGGTCGATAGTGCCCAATAATATGATAACAGAAGAACATATGGAGTTTGTCTTTAACGGGAAAAGCACCGACTGGAATAATAACGGAAAGGCGGCTAAACTTTCCGTACAGCCGTTTGAATACAGAAAAAGTATCTATATTCCCGCAGACGAGGTTCTTAAGGCAATAGGATATTCTTTAAATTGGAATGACGGATTAAAAGCTCTTGAATGTACTAAAAATAAAGGTAAAAGTGTGATATTTTCTCGGAAAAACAGTATTACCATAAATAATAATGAATATGTTTTCGAAAACTCTCCGGTAATATCTGACAATGTATTGTATATACCTACTGAAATGCTGGAAAAAATGACGGGTAGCGTTATATATGCAAAAGGTACCTATAATACGCGTTATAAAAGAGATCTGCTCGAAAAAGTGACAGTCGGCGATAACTATAGGTTAGCCGGAAACAGCGTGGTAAAAGGCGGGGGTATCACTGTCGTTGACGGTTTTGGAATGGAGCTTCTTGGCGTTTCCCAGGCAAATGCTTTAAACTATGCAGAGGTTATAAACGCTGTTTCAAAGTCTGTGCCCAATGTTCAGGTTTATAATATTGCCGTTCCTACGGCGGCGGAATTTTATGCCCCTACAAGTATGAAAGTAAATCAGACAAACGGAATCAGGACAATATATAAAAATCTTGATGAATCGGTTATCTCGATAAATGCGGTCGAGCCGCTTATGAACCATGCGAATGAAAAGATTTTCTTTAAAACGGATCACCATTGGACTCAGCGGGGAGCTTATTATGTATACAGGGAATTTGCAAAAATAAAAGGCGTTAAAGTGCCGGATATTAATACATTTGAAAATGTTGCGGGTTCAAATTTTATAGGCTCATTTGTCGGATTTACGCGTGGAACATCGGCTGAAGATATAATTATAAAAAGTGTTGAAACTATAGAGCGGTTTGTTCCGAAATATGTTTCTGACGGTACGGTCTTTGAAGATATGTACATGACGAAACCCCTTCGAACGGTGAGAGCTGTTAATACATCTTCTAATTCATATACTTGCTTTATAGGAGGCGATGCTCCAGTGACGGCTTTTCACACATCGGCGCCGTCTGACGAAACGATTGTAATAATAAAAGAGTCTTACGGGAATGCATTTGCGACGTGGGCAATGAATAACTATAAAAATGTTTATGTTATTGACCCGAGAGAGTTTAACGGGTTTGATAAAACTTCAAACAACAAATTTAATATAAAAACTTTCTGCGAAAATGTAGGCTGTAATGACCTTGTTATAATAAATTATCCCGGAGCAATAGCTTCATCAGGGATAAGACAATCTATACTTGATATGACAAAATAAAACGTATCAAACCACATAAAAATAACCAGTTAGGAGTTTTGTAGCATATGGTATTTTCCAGTTTGCTGTTTTTAGGGATATTTTTACCCGCAGTTCTTTTGGTATATAATTTAAATAAAAACATAACTTATAAAAATATTGTACTTGTTGTGTTTTCCTTATTTTTTTACGCATGGGGAGAACCCAAATTTGTATTATTACTTATATTTACTTCATTCGTCGGCTATTTGAGCGGACTCATCACAGAGCGGTATAAGGGTGGCTGGAAAGCAAAAGCATCACTTATAACTGCTCTTGTCATATGTTTAGGCTCTCTTGGATTATTTAAGTATGCCGGTTTTTTTGTAAGCAACGTAAACATGCTGTTTAATATGGACTTTTTGTTTAAAGGTTTTGCACTGCCGCTTGGCATATCCTTTTATACCTTTCAGATTTTGACTTATATAATAGACAGGTATAGGGGAGAGGTTCCGGTGCAGACTTCCTTTCTGAAATTTCTTACATATTCTTCGATGTTTCCCCAGCTTGTTTCCGGCCCTATTATCAGATATGCAAACATATGGGAACAAATTGATAATCGTACTGTAACGGCGGAGGGTTTTCAGAACGGAATAATGCGCTTTTGTGAAGGGCTTCTAAAAAAGCTTATACTTGCAAACGGCGCGGGGAAAATTGCCGATTCCCTTCTCGGCGGCAATTTGTCCAAAAGTTCTGTGGCGGCGGCATGGCTCGGGATAATAATGTATACATTTCAGATTTACTTTGATTTTTCAGGTTACTCTGATTTAGCTATAGGTATGGGTAAGTTTTTTGGTTTTACCTTTACGGAAAACTTTAATTACCCGTATATTGCAAGGAGTATAACAGATTTTTGGCGTAGATGGCATATATCTTTAAGCACATTTTTCAGAGATTATGTTTATATTCCGCTCGGCGGCAACAGAAAACACCAAATATTTAATATTCTTGTTGTATGGATGCTGACGGGTTTCTGGCATGGGGCCAGCTGGAACTTTATTTTATGGGGACTGTTTTACGGGATAATGCTTATAATAGAGAAGAAAGCCTTTAACGGCGTAATGTTGAAGCTGCCGGCATGGATAGGGCGGATTTATACCATGATAGCAGTGGTTATAGGCTGGGCTCTTTTTTATTTTACGGATTTTGGCGCCTTGAAAAGCTTTTTTAAATGCGCTTTCGGCATCTACGGAACTTCTTTTATTGACTATACGGTAAAAAGTGCATTTTTATCAAACATATGGCTTATAATTATTCTTGCTGTCGCTTCCACTCCGCTTATTAATATGGTTTACGGTAAGCTATGCGCAAAAAGTAAAATTGCCTCGGCGGTTTTGCCGGCATTTATTGTTGTGATTACAATGCTTATAAGCTACATGCTTCTTGTGGGACAATCAAGCAATACTTTTTTGTATTTCAAATTTTAATGTGAGGAAGATAGAATGAAAACGAAAATTACAATTCCGGCTTTTATTATAATGCTGTTATTTTTGTCTGTACTGCTAATATTTCCTGCCGACAAAGAGAGCGTATTGAAAGAAAATAGGGAACCGGCAAACCTCCCTTCGCCTTCCGTTCAAAACATATTTTCGGGTAAATTCGCTTCCGGGTTTGAAAAGTACCTTTCGGACAACATCGGATTTCGGGGAAAGATGATAGCAGTTTCAAACAACATAGATAAATTTAAAGGCATAAAGAGTTTTGGATATATTACAAAGGCAAACGGAGACCTTGGCACAGGAAACACGGTGACGGACAAAGGTCTGCTCGTTGCAAATGATAAAATCATGGAGGTATTTAAGGCCAATCCTGAAGCAAAGAAGCATTATATTGAGCTTATAAATTATTACGCGGCGCGCCTTCCGTCAAACATCAAATTTTATAACATGATAATTCCTACGCAGATTGAGTTTCAGAAAAAAGAGTACGCCGGTCTTGCGGACAGTCAAAAGAAGACGATTGACTCTATTTATTCAAAGGAAAACTCGCGCGTAATATCGGTAGACGCGTATGATGTTCTGAAAGAACATACGAATGAATATATATATTTCCGAACGGACCATCACTGGACAACAAGGGGTGCGTATTATGCTTATGTTGCATTTTGCCGCGCCGCCGGTAGCACTTATGTAAATATTAATGATTTTCAAGAAAATAAAATGGATGGATTTTTAGGCTATTTGTATAATCAGGCAAAGGCGACAGAGTTGAAAGATAAGCCTGATACAATCTATTATTATACAAACGGTAACAATTTTACGACCTATGCTAAAGAGTGGAAAGATGACGGAAGTGTCAGGGATTACAAAGGTCTGGTATTTAATATTCCGAATCCGGGTGAAGAGGTTAAATATTCGTTATTTATGGGCGGGGATCATCCTTTTCTGTACATTCCTACTAATGCAAAAAACGGCAAAACGATAGTTGTAATTAAAGATTCCTATGCAAATGCATTTTTGCCATGGCTCGTTAATAATTATGAATATGTTTTGGTAATTGACCCGCGTTCATACAAAGGAAACATACAGTCGGTACTGAATGAGTATAAGGTTACAGATGTGCTGATTATAAATTATTCGTTTTCGACAACCTTTGAAGATATAATAGCGGCGGAAAAGGAAATTTATAAATGATGAATATTTCAGATATTTTTTTAATAGGACTGGGTCTTAGCATGGACGCTGTTGCGGTGTCTATGACAAACTCAATGGTTTATCAGGAAAACAGAAAACGCCTGCGCATGATGCCGGTTTTTTTCGGGGCGTTTCAGGCAATAATGCCGATTTTAGGTTTTTTTGCGGGAAGTCTTTTTGCAGAACTTATAAAAAAATATTCAGGGATAATCACCCTTGTTATTTTAGCGTTTATAGGTGGCAATATGATACGCGAGGCAATATCCGGCGCTGACTCTAAAGAGGACAGGTGTGTTTTGCTGACATATAAAGCGCTTACGGCGCAAGCTGTAGCGACAAGCATAGACGCTTTCGCAATAGGAGTAAGTTTCAGCCTTATGG
The DNA here is from genome assembly GCA_030705675.1 of Bacillota bacterium. Classification (GTDB taxonomy): domain Bacteria; phylum Bacillota; class Clostridia; order RUG12999; family RUG12999; genus RUG12999. The sequence continues at coordinate 18,602 of JAUZPZ010000013.1, read as the reverse complement.
GTGGCGGTCTTAAAATCAACATTTTCTGGGCGGCACTTCTTATAGGCTGCACAACCGCTGTATGTAGCATACTTGCAATATTGCTGGGCAAAAAATTCGGAAATATGCTGGGCGGAAAAGCCGAAATATTCGGAGGGGCAATTTTGATTATTATCGGAATAAAAGCGGTTTTGGGGTTCTGATGGATATATAAATATTTCAAGGGGTGCTGCCTCGCAATGAAAATTGTGAAGTGGCACCCCTTCTTTATCTTTTCGTGCTGTATTGTTATGATACGGCTTTCTTTTAACAGCTACTTTGTCAGTTTTAAAGTTTCGTTATAGTCAATCCAGTCTTTTTATACAATTTTATTTTTATTGTAAGTTTCCCAATTCTCCAGTATAGAAATCAATAAAAATACTTGCAACAAAAATCGAATGGTGGTATAATATATACGTTTGTTGAAAATGGAGGAAAAAAGATGAAAAAAAGTCAGGTAAAACAAAATATATACGCGGTAATTGCCGCTCTTATATGGGGAAATGCTTTTGTTGCGCAGAGTGAATGCGCAAAATATTTAGGTCCGTTTACAGTGAATGCATTGCGCTCTGTTATTGCAGTTATCGCGCTAATACCTGTCGCGCTTATTTTCAAAAAAATACGCTACGGTACAAAAACGGAGGTAAAAAAAGAGAGCCGAAAAAAACTTATAATAGGAGGTATATGCTGCGGCGCTGTGCTTTCTGCCGCTACAAATCTTCAACAGGCAGGTCTAAGTGACACAGGTGCCGGAAAGGCGGCATTTATTACCGCTATGTATATTGTAATAGTGCCTGTATTGGGAATATTTCTGAAAAAGAAAGTTACATATAATGTTTGGGTGGCTGTCGCCATATCTGTAATAGGGTTTTATTTCCTTTGCCTTTTCGGAGAAGGAGTACATTTTGCGGTAAGTGACCTGTACATACTTTTGTGCGCCGTGATCTTTTCGACTCATATTCTTCTTATTGACCATTTCACAGAGTATACGGACGGTATAGAACTATCCTGTGTGCAGTTTATAGTAATGGCTGCGATCTCAGCAGTCTGTATGTTTATTTTTGAAACTCCTACATGGAACGCAATATTTAAATGTATTTTGCCTCTGCTTTATATTGCAATATTTTCAAGCGGAGTCGCCTATACCTTGCAGATTTTTGCACAAAAGGACGCAAATCCCACAATCATTACTCTTATTTTAAGCCTTGAATCAATATTTGCGGCATTTGCCGAGAGAATACTTCCGGGAGGCATAAAAAAACCCATGTTCTGGTGGGAATATTTTGGCTGCGCTCTTATTTTTACAGCTGTGGTTTTAGCACAAATACCTTTAAAAAGAAGGAATGTTAAAACAGTAGGCACTATACTTACTGATAAATAAAAATATTCCCCGAACGCGTTCGGGGAATATTTTTATTTTATAAGTTTATATCCGTCAGCAATTATTGTAATATCCACGTCGCCTACAGTATATACCTTTTTGTCGGTGCCTAAAAAGACGGCGCTCACACCATAGCTTTTTGCAAGCTCCATTCCTTTTTCTCTTCCCAAAACAAAACAAGCGGTTGAAAGTGCGTCTGCAAGAACGCCTTTATCTGATATTATTGTAACAGAAGTAAGGCCGCTGTCCGCCGGATAACCTGTTGCCGGGTCAAGAATATGGTGGTATTTTTTACCGTTTTCAATGAAATACCTTTCATAGTCACCTGAAGTTATCACACAGCATGCGCCTACCTTTATTTTTGCAAATATATTGTCAGCGTCGCTTTTTATGCCGACAACAAATTTACTTTTATCAGGCTTGACGCCATAGGTCAATATATTTCCTCCGTAATCCAAAACGGCATATTCAACATTATATTTTTTCAGATACTGCACGCTTCTGTCCGAAGCATAACCTTTAGCAATTCCTCCAAGGTCAAGCGCGCCTCCGCCCGGGAGAGAAACTGTATTTCCGCTTGTGACGATTTTCGTATTTGCCATAATCCGGAGAGCATCTGCAATTTCCGCTTTAGAAGGAACTTTATTGTATTTTCCGCCAAAACCCCAAGCATCGACAAGAGGTTTTACTGCTATGTTAAAAGCACCGCCGGAACTTTCCCGTACCTTTTCAGCAACAGAAAGAACTTCTAAAGTCTGCTTATTGAATTCTATAGACTGGTCTTTTGAATTGTTAAGGGCGTAAAGCTTGCTTGTAACATCATTTGCGCTCATATATTTAGTGATTTCATTTATTTCTTTCAATATGTCGCGGGTCGCAAGATCCATATCCGTACCTTTGCCGCTGATATTTATAGTTGTATCCATAGCATAAAAATGTCCTTCATATAAATCATCACTAAAAAATACAGTATCAACGGCTATAATCACAATGAACAACACTATAAATACAGATATCGAAATTAACCGCGTTTTCTTTTTTTTATCCATTATATCTTGCTTAACCTTTCTTTTACCTCTTTAAGGGTTTCTACACGCGCAATTTCACCGCGAATTCGCGCGGCGTCTTTAAATCCCTTAATATACCAGAGAAGGTGCGTTCTGCTGCTACGTATGCCCATATACTCTCCCTGCTCTTCAACAAGCATTTCAGCATGGCGGTAAGCCATTGCTTTTCTATCTTCAATCGTAGGAAAAGTTTTGATTTCCCCAATTTCAAAAAGTTCTTTTATTTGTTTTACAAGCCATGGGTTGCCTTGCAGCCCACGCGCAGGCATAACCCCGTCACAGCCTGTCATATCAACCATTCTCTTTGCATCTTCGGCAGTAAATATATCGCCGTTTCCTATCACGGGGATATTGAGCCTTTCCTTTACTCTCGCAATAATTTCCCAATCCGCTTTTCCGCTGTACATCTGCTTTCGGGTTCTTCCGTGAACAGTAACCATATCCGCACCGTTTTCCTGCAAAACTTCCGCAAATAAGACTGCGTTTATATTTTCGTCATCCCAGCCTTTTCGTATTTTTACGGAAAGGGGGAGGGTAATTGACTTTTTTACAGCCGCCACAATCCTGCCCGCAAGGGCGGGATCTTTCATCAACGCGCATCCGTCCCCGTGCCCTGCCACTTTGTGTACCGGACAACCCATATTTATATCAATCACATCCGCTCCGGCGGATTCAGCCTCTTTTGCTCCGTAAGCCATGATTTCAGGGTCATTCCCAAAAATCTGTATTGCCACAGGGTGCTCTGTATCCGAAAGACGCATAAGCAAAGCTGTTTTTTTATCCTTGTACCAAAGTGCTTTCGCACTTACCATTTCGGTGAACACAAGTCCAGCTCCCATTTCCCTTAAAATTCTCCGATATGCAATATCGCTGACGCCTGCCATAGGGGCGGTAAATATATTGTTTTCTATAGTGAAAGAGCCAATTTTCATTAATAATCCTCCAAAATTTCACTTAGATTTTATTATACAACAAAACTAAAAAATAGTCAATGATTTATTGACATTAAAGAGTTGGTAAGGTGTAATCTAATAAGAGGTCCAGTGCGTTTGGAAAAATCAGGTATAAAATATGCCAGAACAGTTAATAATACACTTAGCTTTGATATTCCTGAAAATTTTTTGATTTATGTAAATACGAGCAGCGAAGATATATATGCCGAAATCAACGAAAAAAAGGCAACATTTAAAAAAAATTCGATATACGTTAAATAAGCCCGCACGTTGATATAAAGAATATGAAAAATAGACAGAAAACCCCGAATTTTTTTAAAATAAAAGTAAAAAATACATAAATACCTTTGACATTCCAGTTATTTTATGGTATAATTAAAAAGTAATGTCCGAAAGGATATGGGGGTGAAATCTGTGTACAAAGTCGGAGAAAAGTTACTATACCCGATGCACGGCGCAGGCATAGTCGAGTCAATTGAAGAGCAGGAACTGATGGGCGAAAAAAAGACCTATTATGTACTAAAAATGCCTATGGACGGCATGAAAGTAAAAATCCCTGTTGATAACGCAAAAACTATAGGTGTACGCGATATAATCGGAACGGATGAAGCGTGCGCGGTAATGGATTACATTAAAACATATCACGGAGTATTTAATTCTAATTGGAACAAACGATACCGCGAGAATATTGCGCACATAAAAAGCGGAGATGTTTACGAGGTTGCCGGTGTAGTGAAGATGCTGATGTGCCGCGATAAAGAGCGGGGACTTTCTTCCGGTGAACGTAAAATGCTTACAAGCGCAAAACAGATTTTGATATCGGAAATAATGCTTTCAAGAGATGTTTCTATTATGGTTGTTGAAACCGAGCTTGAAGGAATTATAAAAAAATCCGTAAATCTTTAAAAGAAGGTGCGGAAATGATATATGCGGCAATAGCTGCCGGCGGAACCGGTATCCGTATGGGTGCGGATAAACCAAAGCAGTTTTTAAAACTCGGAGACAAACCTATACTCATACGTACAATAGAGGCTTTTTACGGTTTTGTGGACGAGGTGTACATAGGTATCCTTCCCGAATGGAAGGAATACGCCGAAACATGTATAGCAGATTGCGGACTTATCAATAAAATAAAGGTCAGAGTGGTAAACGGAGCGGATAACCGCAGTGCCACTCTTTTAAATGTAATAAGGCAGATAGAGGCGGCTCACGGCATAAATGAGGATGATATAGTTCTTACTCATGACGCGGTTCGCCCCTTTATAAATAAACGCATAATTTCAGAAAATATAAAGCTGTGTGAAAAATATGGCGCAGCGGGTACCTTTGTTTCGTCTGTGGATACGGTTGGCGTTTCAAAAGATGGAAAAATTCTGGACAGTATACTTGAAAGAAAATTAATGTATAATGTGCAGACGCCGCAAACCGTAAATCTTGCCCTTATTAAAAAGCTACTTGAAAAAGAATTTGAAAACCTTGAACGCTTTACGGATATTTGCGGTCTGCTTCGCGAGAATGGTGTGGACGTGGCAATGGTAAAGGGAGAGCGTGTCAATATAAAAATAACATCTCCGGCAGATATGGTCTTTGCGGAGAGTATATTGAGGGAGTGAGAGAATGCGCATCGGAAACGGATACGATGTACACGTGTTGACTGAAGGAAGGAAGCTTATTATAGGCGGTGTGGAAATTCCATATGAAAAAGGGCTTCTCGGTCATTCTGACGCTGACGTTCTTGTACACAGTATAATGGACGCTATGTTAGGAGCACTTGCGTTGGGGGATATAGGAAAGCACTTTCCAGATACAGCTTCTGAATATAAAGGAGCAGATAGCATAAAATTGCTTGAATGTGTTACGGAGCTTATACACAAAAGAGGCTGGAAAGTAGGGAATATTGACAGTATAATAGTAGCGCAAAAACCTAAAATGGCCGAATACATTGATAAAATGAAAGAGAATATTGCAACGGCGGCAAAAGTTGAGCAGGGCGTTGTAAGCGTTAAAGCTACGACAACCGAAAAGCTTGGATTTGAGGGCAGAGGTGAAGGTATAAGTGCCTATGCGGTTGTAATTCTTGAGGAGGATAAATAGAAATGAAAGTATCAAAATTATTAATGCCTACACTCAGAGAGGTACCGGCAGAGGCGGAAATACCCAGCCATCAACTTATGCTGCGTGCCGGTCTTATGCGAAAGGCGGCTACGGGAGTATATTCATACTTGCCCCTTGGAGTAAAGACTTTGCAAAATGTTGAGAAAATTATCCGTGATGTAATGAACGAACACGGGGCGCAGGAGCTTCTTATGCCAGCTATTTTGCCAAAAGAAATTCTTGAGGAATCCGGAAGATGGGAAGTCTTTGGTCCGGAGATGTTCAGGCTTAAAGACAGAAATAACCGTGATTACTGTCTTGGTCCTACACACGAAGAAATGTTTACAATTACCGTGCGCGATGAAGTGCGTTCATACAAAAACCTTCCTCTTACACTTTATCAAATACAGACAAAGTATCGTGACGAGCGACGCCCGAGGTTTGGCGTAATGCGCAGCCGCGAATTCATTATGAAGGACGCATACAGTTTCGACTTAAACGAAGAAGGACTTGATGAATCATATAAAAATATGTATGACGCATATTGTGAAATTTTCAACAGAATGAAAATGGATTTTACTATTGTTGATGCCGATTCCGGCGCCATGGGTGGCAGCGGTTCACAGGAATTTATGGTGAAATCATCTGTTGGGGAGGATACTATTGCTTATTGTGAGAACTGCGGATACGCGGCAAATGATGAAAAGATGCCCGGAGTTCCTATGGAATGCGAATGTCCCGAAGGGGATCTTCCCATGGAAAAGATACATACTCCAAATGTAAAAACAATTGACGATCTTACCTCACTTTTTAAATGTAAATCTACTTTATTTGTAAAAACAATTATTTATAAAGCAGATAATAAAGCTGTTGCTGTAATGATAAGAGGGGATAGGGAAATCAACGAAGTAAAATTGCAGAATTATCTCGGCTGCCTTGAATTGGAAATGGCGGATCCCATGACAGTAACAGAGGTAACGGGAGCGGCTGTCGGTTTTGCCGGACCAGTAGGTATAAAATGTGATCTTCTTATGGATTGCGAAGTTGAAAAAATGAAGAACTTCATAATAGGAGCAAACGAAACCGATTACCATTACAAAAATGTACAGATTGGCAGAGACTTTACGCCTACAGCGGTGCTTGATTTAATAAGGGTAAAAGACGGCGACATATGCCCTAAATGCGGCGGAAAAATCGCGACCGCTCAAGGTATAGAGGTCGGACATATATTTAAGCTCGGAACAAAGTATTCAAAAGCACTCGGATGCACATGTCTTGACGAAACAGGCGGCGAAAAAACAATAATCATGGGCTGCTACGGTATAGGTGTAAACAGGTGCATTGCGGCAATAGTTGAGCAAAATGCGGATGAAAATGGTATTGTGTGGCCTGTAAAGATTGCGCCGTATAAGGTAATTGTTGTTCCTGTGAAAATGGATGATGAAGTACAGGCAAAACTTGCCGAAGAAATTTATGAAAAGTTCCGTAAAATGGGAGTCGACGTACTTATGGACGACCGTTTTGAACGCCCGGGTGTTAAATTTAAGGATGCTGATCTTATAGGCATTCCCGTAAGGATTACTGTGGGCAAAAGAGCTGAAGAAGGAATTGTTGAATATAAACTTCGGACAGAAAAAAATTCCGTTGATATGGCAGTAGGTGACGCAATCAAGGCCTGTATGGATTATATCGAGGCAAAATAAATTTAATATATTATAATACCACCAAAAAATGAAGCGCACCCCAAAAGTTGGATAAAAAATCTAACAAAGAGGGGTGCGTTTTATATGGCGGCATTTACAAGACGTTAGCTGACGGTGAGAAAGGAAGCCGGCTTTCATTCGGAGTCCGAATCGAGGTTTAGAGAGTTTGAAAGCGCAAAGTTGAGATCCGCATAAAGCTTGTTCCTGTTTTTATTTATTGCCGTTACCATTGCACAGGCGGCCTCACGTGACCCCGCGTAAAATGTGAGGGTAAGAAGCTCCTCATCGGCCTCGGTATAAGAAACACGCACATTAAACCTTGTATCGCTGACAGGAAGTATATCACATTCAAATTCGTTACTTCTCGATATTTTACGCTTTTCACGTTTTATGTAATCCACAATTTCATCACGTAGCTGAAACGCCACTTTTTTGTACAGCTCGTCAATTACCATTTTGCCTTCATTTGTAAGCTGATGGTATTCGTGACCGTTTTCCATAAAGGTATGTACATAGAAAACATCCTCAAGTTCGCTTAGACACTGGCGAAAATCAAAGTAATTAACATCTATGTCTTCAAGCATGATATTTGAAAGTGCGCTCTCGGGCATTGATTTTTTATAACTGCTTAATATATAAAGTATAACAAGCTTTATAGTCATTGGGCGTTTAACAACAGGTCTCATAATTTCACCTCGAACACTTTTAAGTATAATTGATGGATTAATTATAACATAAAATAAACCTTCTTACAACCCCCAATGCAGTTTTTTAATATCATATTTTAAAAAATAAAAAAGCGGCATATTTAATACCGCTCAGACCGCTGACAAACCACTCGCCGGGGAATTTAAAGGGGGTGTCCCTCTTTTTTTAAAATTTGCGGGTTTTGCGGGCTTTGCTCGTGAAACCCGCTCCTTGCAAGAGCTGCGGCGGTGAGCCGCGCGTGAGCATGAGCTCTTGTTCGAAAGAAAAGTGGTAGCAGGGCGTGCTTTTCTTTCGGAGTGATGACATTGTCATCACTCTCAGCGGCATTTAATACCGCTTTATAGTTTTATTCAAGTATGGTCTTTTTAGTGTCGTTTTTATTGAGATAAACTTTAAGGTTGCCGTTTATATCGGCAGTAGCAAAAAATACATCGGATATTTTATCTACCTTCTGTTTTTCCAATTCCTTTTTCAGCCATTGTTCATCCTTGCCTATATGTTTTAAATTTCTCGGCATAATTTTACCGTCTATAATTATATTTGCCGTAAGCTGCTGCTCTTGGGAAGGAATAGCCATATCCTCCGTCATAACAGGTTTTTTATTCCATTTGGGCATAACGCTTACTTTTCCGTTACTTTCTGAGATTGCATATTGAATATCTGCTATATCAAAATAACCTTGGCTGCGGCACTCCTGCAAAAGGCTGTTTACATCATATTTTGCGGCTTTAAGACCTGATTTTATAAGTTCCCCGTTTTTTATTAAAACTATCGGTGTTCCGTCTACAAAACGGCGAATTGCAATAGACTGTATTGTTATATAAGAAATAAACATATCAGCAAGGGAATAAATCAGAATCGCAGCTATGCCGTAGAGATATTTCGTATCCCTGTCAACCGCCATGGCAGCCGCTATCGATCCTATTGAAATGCCTATAATATAGTCAAACATATTCAGCTGTGACATCTGTTTTCGTCCCATAAGTTTTGTCATAAAAAACAAAAATAATACGGAAATCAACGATCTCAGTATTATATCCAAAATTCCCATTATATCTTTCATACTTTGCCTCCCAATACGTTTTTATTATTGTGTGGAGAGGGTAAAAATTTATACAATATAAATAAAAAAATAAATCTTTACAAATTTGCAAATGTATGGTACAATGTTATATAGTTATTTTGTTGAAAGAGGCATGGCATGAATAAGAAAAATAATGCAATAGGCACCGTAGGGTTCATATTTATAGCTATGATGCTTGCGAAAATACTTGGACAAGTACGTGAAATTGTTATTGCAGGCACTTATGGCACTGCCTGGATGGCTGATGCTTATGTTGCCGCATCGCAAATTCCCACAAATTTTTTTGATATGATATTGGGTTCTGCCGTTTCGGCTTCATTTATACCTGTTTTTAATAAATTTATGAAAGAGGAAGGCGAGCAGCGTGCAAAACGTTTTGCCGGCGCTTTCTTTAATGTAATAAGTCTGGTAACTATAATTCTTTCCGTATGCGGAGTAGCTTTTGCCCCCCTTCTTATAAAAATATTTACTCCGGGCATTAGCGGTGAAACGGCGGCTTTGGCTGTAACTCTCTTGCGCATAATGTTTCCCATGATAATATTTATCGGCGCGGCGTTTACCTTTGTCGGCATTCTTCAGTCTATGGGAGAGTATAATTTGCCGGCTGTAATGAGCATGGTATCAAGCGGAGCCTGTATAATTTATTTGCTCACTCTTAACAATAAATTCGGCATAACCGGTCTTGCGACCTCTCTTCTTATAGGTTGGATTTTGCAGTTTATAATACTCACGCCTTCCACACTGAAAAAAGGCTTTCGATTTAATACTCATATAGCGGACAGCGGTATAAAGAATGTTGCTGTTTTGGCACTGCCGGTACTTATAGGGACATGGGTACAGCCGATAAACGTAATGATAAACACATGGATCGCTTCTTCAATAGGGGGCGTTTCGGCTATTAATTATGCTAACAAGCTTTACCTGATAGCAGCCGGCGTATTTGCCATGTCTGTTACAAATTATATATTCCCTAAGCTTTCAAGACTGTCTATTTCTGAAGAAGATAAGGAAAATTGGATGGAGATGTTTATGACCTCTGTCAAAACTGTAATATTCGTGGTTGCGCCAATTGCGGTGATATTTATAACGGAAAGCGGCGAAATAATAAGGGTTATTTACCAGCGCGGACAGTTTGACGAAAAGTCGGTTGCCGTTACAGGCGGCGCACTGCTGTTTTATTCGATAGGTATCTTGCCTTACGCTCTCCAGGAGGTAATGTATAAATCTTTTTATTCGCGCCGGAATTCAAAAGTTCCAATGCTTATAGCTCTTACAGGTATAGCTATTAATATTCCTCTTTCTTTCATTTTGTCACGGCTACTTGGAGTAAATGGTCTTGCGCTCGCGACTTCCTTAGCGGTAATTACGACCATGGTAATTTCATTTGTTGTTATAACCAAAGATTCCGGACATTTTGGAGGGTTTTTCAAAGAGCTGCTGAAAATATTATTTATGGCGGCAGCTGCCGGAGCAGTGATAATGATTGTTAAAAATATTATGATATCTTTGGTGGGTATAAATAATTTCGCAGCAAGGCTGCTTGTACTTGCGGCAGCATCTTCTGCCGGCGCGGTGGTGTATATAATAATGGCTTTTATAATGAAAATTCCTGCAGTTACGGGAATTGTTGAAATGCTTAAAAAAAGGGGAGGAGGAGATATCCAATGAAAAACAGTATTATAATAAATGCTTTGATTACAACGTTTGCAACGCTGAAAAATTGGTTTGAAAACAGCGGGTATTTTAAAATATGGAATGCTATAATGGATTTTTTCGGCAGGCTCTATAATAACAGCCTGACAGGCTTTATTTTTTCAAGAAAACAGAAAAAATCAAATGTTGAGTATTCGTTTTTTAGTAAAATAATAAACCATTTCTACGGCCTTATGAACTTAATCATAGGAAATCCGTGCCGTAAAATAGCGCGGGAAGCGGGTAAAGGTGTAATTGTAACTTCATTAAAATATCTTTTTGACAACTGGCAGTATATAAGCATACGCTATTACGCAATATGGCTGTTTGCCTATGGCTCAGTATCAATGGCTATGGATAGGGCTGCTCACGGATTTATAAGTAACCGATGGATTGTAGTAACAATAATTGCTTTTGTGGCAATGTTTATAAATGTTTCATTTTCCGCCCTTTACAGAGGAGAGTTTTTTATAAGGCTTTTTAAAACCGGCGGTTTTGAAAATGATGCCACTATTGATGTGAAGCATTATAAGGTGCTTGCTATCTCAATAATAAGCGGGGCGCTGTTTGGAGTTTGCTATATTGTTCCTAATCTGCAAATCTTTATTGTTGCCGTCGCCGCACTTATAATTCTTGCTGCCAAACCGGGATGGCTCATATTTATTTCAATAGTTCTTTTCCCGTTTTTACCTACGATGGCAGTTGTCGGCGTTATGATTTATGCGATGCTTTTGATGTTATTTCAATATATATTAAACGGAGAAATAAATGTTCATATTGATATATTTGATATTGCAATGGCGGGAATGGGCTTTGTATTTGTTTATGGCACACTTAATTCCTTTACGCCGATTGCAAGTTTGAAAATAACAGCGGTTTATCTGGTATTTGTACTGTTTTTTTATGTATTGCGTAGGTATTGTAATACAGAAAAAAACTATATGACATTGATAGATTGGCTGATTGTTTCCACAACAGGAGTAGCAGGCTATGGTATAATTGAGCAGTTGCTGGGTCTTTCAAAAACAACATGGCAGGATTCCACTATGTTTGAAGATATAAGTGGACGCGCATGCTCAACTTTTGGAAATCCTAATGTGCTTGGAGAGTTTTTATTACTCACTATCCCTATAACGATAGCAAGGATAATAACCTCTAAATCATCAAAAGGAAAAGTGTTTTTTACATTGAGTGCGGCAACACAGATGTTGTGTATGATTTATACCTACTCAAGAGGTTGCTGGATCGGTCTTATATTTGCATTAGCTCTCCTTTTTGCTTTATGTACGAGAAAACTGTTTGTGTTTATGACGGCGGGAATATTTGCTCTTCCTTTTGTGGTTCCGCAAAACGTAGTAGACAGGCTACTGAGTGTAGGCAACACATCGGATACATCTACCGCTTATCGCGTATTTATATGGGAAGGCACTTTCCGTATGCTTAAGGATTACTGGTTGACAGGCGTGGGGCTTGGAACAGCCGCGTTTAATACAGTATATCCGTTTTACGCTCTTGGTGCAATATCCGCGCCTCACGCACATAATCTGTACCTTCATATATTTTCTGAAACCGGCATTATAGGTGCATTTATTTTTGTATTTACCTTAATTACTTTTTACAGGTATATTGGTCATGTATGTAAGGTTTCCAAAAGGTACAGACCTCTTGCGCTTGCGCTTGCAACCGGAATGGGAGGATACCTTGTACAGGGAATGTTTGATAACGTATGGTACAATTACCGGATATTTGCATTCTTTTTTGTAATGCTTGCGTTTGCGGCGGCACTGAAAGATATTGCGGAGGATATGACATGATAAAAGTTCTTAATATTATATCTGACTCAAATATTGGCGGCGCAGGTAAATGCGTTTTGATATTTTGTGAAAATTACGACAGAACTAAAATTGACCTTACTGTGGCTGTTCCGCAAAACAGTAAATTAAAGCCTGAAATCGAACGCCGCGGTGTAAAGGTTATGGAAGTACCTTTTATATCTGATATTTCTTTCAGTGTAAAAGGGGTAAAAGCGCTAATGAAAATTATAAAGGAAGTACGACCGGATGTTGTGCATACACATGCCTCAATGGCGGGCAGAATTGCGGCGCGGCTTAGCGGGGTAAAAAAAATCGTTTATACGCTGCACTGTGTGTACGAGCCTTCGGCAAAAATGAAAAGTCCGGCAGGAAAACTGCTTAATAAAACGGTTTCAAAGCTTTTTACAACAGATATAGTTGCGGTTGCGCAGGCTGCAAAGGATAATTTGACGGCTGTGGGGATAAATCAGAACAATATAAGGGTAATTCTTAACGGAATTACGCCGCTTGTGCCTCTTTCCGAGGATGAAAAGAGCTTTGAACGAAAGCGTTTCGGTATAAATGAAGGGCAAAAGGTCGTTTCAATAATAGCGCGCCTTGAACCTGTAAAAGGGCATAAATGCTTTATTGACGCCGCTCACATAATCCATGAAAGAGGTTATGATGTTAAATTTATAATTGCAGGCACCGGAACGGCTGAAAAAAATTTGCATGAATACGCGGCCGCAAAGGGTAACGACGTTGAATTTGTAGGGTTTATTCCTGATCCGGAAAAACTTATTTCGGTTACGGATATAAGCGCAAACGCATCTTACGGAACGGAGGCTACAAGCATTTCTCTACTTGAGGGAATGAGCCTTGGCGTCCCGGCAGTCGTAAGTGATTATGGCGGAAATCCGGGGGTTATAAAAGATGGCGTAAACGGTTATCTGTTTCCGACACACGACGCAAAGACAATGGCGGACAAAATTGAACTTCTTTTAAATAACGAGGAAAAATACGGTGAAATATCAAAAAATGCATTGAAGATTTTTAAAGAACGCTTTACGGCTGATATATATACAAAAAATATTGAAAGTGTTTATTTAAAATAAAGGAAAGGATGAGCTGACGTGGCGAAAGAAAAAAAAATACATTTTAATTTTATTGATATCCTTATAATTATAGGTTTTGTTATTGCTGTGCTTGGTTTTTCATTTTATGCTATGGGGCATTGGCAGTCAAACCCTGCAAACAATGTTGAAAATAACAAAAAAATGGTTACTTATATTTTATATGCAAAGAATGTCCCGCCTGAGGTTGCCGATAGTATAAAGGTTGGGGACGAACTTAAGGATGCGTCCAAAAATATGACCAAAGGTAAAATTATTGAAATTCGGTCAAAGAAAAAATATGTGGATGATGATGCTTTTGATAAGGGAAACGGGGTTTATGCTCCGGCGCAGCACCCCGAAAATTATTCTATGGAGCTTGTTATGAAAAGTGGATATTCTATGAAAAAAGATACGGTAATGATTGATAATTCTGAACTTAAGCTGTGCATACCCATGATGTATAGGACCGACCGTTATGCTATTAATGCATATGTTTCAAAAATAATTACGGACTAAGGGGGAAGGACAGATGATTATAGATAAGCAGGGAAAACTTTTTGGGAAGATAAGTGTTGTTGATATTTTCATAATTGCAGTAATAATTGCCGCCATAGTTATGCTAGGAGTTAAACTTGGAGGACTTGAAAATTTTAGAACAGCACAAGGCGAAAAAACATATGTTGTAAAGGTAGAAGGCGTTAAACAGATTGTTGCGGACGCTATAAAAAAAGGAGATTCTCTTGGTGACGGCAAAGGGGTTTCCTTGGGAGTTGTACAGGGAAAAGAAGTAAAAACAGCAAGGGTTATCAAACAAAAGGAAAACGGTCAGTATATAAGCGTTGAGAATCCTAACAGAGTTGACGTTTACCTTACAATAAAGGGAAAAGGGAAAGAAAATAACGGCACATTTTACCTTGGAGGAAGCGTTTCGCTTCTTGTTGGCACAGTAAGATATTTTGTGGACAGCGCGGTGAATTTCCAGGGAAGTATAATGCAAATAATTGGTTAGCATTTAAAATATGTTTATAATTCCTTTTTATGGGTAACAATAATCACATAAAATTTGAAAATACAGGTGAAAAATTGTGTAAAAACACAATTGAAAAAATTAGCGCAAAAGTGTATAATATATGGAGTAATATTATGCATTCTTAATATGCAGGAGGAATAGAAATGAAAGTTGTAAAAGAAATTAAAGAACATAATGAAGTAATTCTTGAGATTACAGTTGACGCCGCCAAATTTGAAGACGCCTTAGAAAAATCTTACCGTAAAAATATTAAACAGATTTCATTACCGGGCTTCAGAAAAGGAAAGGCTCCCAGAAAAATGGTTGAAAAAGCTTATGGGGAAAGCGTTTTTTATGAAGATGCCATGGATGTTGTATTTGAAGATACATACGCCGGTGCAATTGAGGAGAGTGAAGTAGAACCCGTATCAAGACCCGAGATTGATATTAAGCAAATCGGCAGCGGAAAAGACTTCATTTATACCGCGAAAATTTATGTAAAACCCGAAGTTGAACTTGGTGATTTCAAAGGAATAGAAGTAGAAAAGGTTGAATATTCTGTTAAAGACGAAGATGTAGATGCTGAAATTCACAATATGCTTGAACGGGTAGCACATTTTGTAGATATAACAGATAAGCCTGTCGAAAACGGAAATGTCGCTGTTATTGATTTTGAAGGTTTCCTTGACGGAGTTCCTTTTGAAGGCGGCAAAGGAGAAAATCATAACCTTACTATAGGCGCCGGCGAATTTATTCCGGGGTTTGAAGATCAACTTATCGGTAAAAATATCGGGGATGAAGTTGATGTAAATGTGACCTTTCCGGAGGAATATCACTCAGCCGAGCTTGCAGGAAAAGCAGTTGTATTTAAAGTTAAAATAAACGGAATTAAAGCAAAAGAATATCCTGCCATTGATGATGAGTTTGCAAAGGATGTAAGCGAATTTGATACAATGGAAGCTCTTAAAAAGGCTACTCGTGACAAACTTGAAGGGAATGCCGAAAACCGTACTGAAAAAGAGCAGGGAGATAAGATTATCGAGGCAGTAACAGCACTTGCTACTATTGATATTCCCGACATAATGGTTGAAAACCAGATTGATGAATACATAGAAGATATGCAATACAGAATTCAGATGCAGATGCCGGGCATTACTTTTGAGCAGTACCTTCAATATACAGGATCTACTCTTGAGCAATTCCGCAGCAACATGAAGGATAGAGCATTATCTGATGTGAAGACGCGCCTTGTACTTGAAAAAATCTCTAAAGATGAGAAAATCGACGCAACGGACGCGGATGTAGATGCCGAAATAGATAAAATTGCGGAGCAGTACAAAATGGAAACAGATAAGGTTAGAGAACTGCTTAAAGAAAACGGCATTAAAAACATGAAAAATGATATAATTATCAGAAAAACTGTGGAATTTCTTAAAGGTCAGGTTAAAGTTAAATAATTACTTTCTTTAGGAAATAACATTGACGAAAGGGGTTATATTAGTATGGAAAATTATATTCCCACTCCGTATGTAGTGGAACAAACAAGCCGTGGTGAAAGAAGTTATGATATTTATTCAAGATTGTTGGTCGACAGAATTGTATTTCTTAACGGCGAAGTGAATGATGAATCAGCGGCGGCAATTATAGCGCAGCTGCTTTTTCTGGAAAGCCAGGATCCTGATAAAGATATAAGTTTTTATATTAACAGTCCGGGCGGAAGCGTAACAGCTGGTCTTGCTATTTACGATACTATGAACTACATTAAATGCGATGTATCTACAATATGTGTAGGTCTCGCGGCAAGCATGGGAGCATTCCTGCTTTCCTCCGGAGCAAAAGGCAAAAGAATTTCTCTTCCTCATAGTGAGATATTAATACATCAACCTCTTGGAGGAACACAAGGTCAGGCTACCGATATAAAAATTTACACGGAAAACATTTTAAAAATGAAACAGACATTGAACACTATTCTTTCTGAAAATACAGGTAAACCTCTTGAAATAATAGAAAGGGATACCGACAGAGACAACTATATGAATGCCGATGAAGCGTGTGAGTACGGTCTTATCGACAAAGTAATAGCAAAGAGATAGTATAAATATGAGCTAAACCAAATTTGACGGTTTAGCTCATAGTCGATTTTTTAAGGGGTGATTTAATGGCAAAAGAATCAAATAAAATTTGCAAATGCTCATTCTGCGGGAAATCAAGCGAAGAAGTGGAACGGCTCATTGAGGGACCTGATGTATATATATGCAACGAATGCATAGATGTTTGTTCATCAATTCTTGATGAAACCATGGCAGAAGATAACTTCGCAAACGGAGAACCCTTACTTGCAGAAAAATTACCAACTCCGATCGAAATTAAGGAAATGCTTGATGCTTATGTAATAGGACAGGATAATGCCAAAAAGGCACTTTGCGTTGCGGTTTATAATCATTATAAAAGAATACTTACGTTAGGTAAAAGAAAAAAGAAAAATACAGGGGATGACGTTGAGCTGCAAAAAAGTAACATTCTTTTGCTCGGACCCACGGGTTCAGGAAAAACACTTCTTGCTCAAACCCTTGCGAAAGTACTTAATGTTCCTTTTTCTATTTCAGATGCAACATCTCTTACCGAGGCGGGCTATGTTGGTGAAGATGTTGAGAACATTCTCCTTAGACTTATTCAGGCAGCTGATTATGATATTAAAAGAGCCGAAATGGGCATAATTTATATAGATGAAATTGACAAAATTGCAAAAAAAGGCGAAAACATGTCAATTACACGTGATGTAAGCGGTGAAGGGGTACAACAGTCATTGCTGAAAATTCTTGAAGGAACGATAGCCTCGGTTCCTCCTCAAGGTGGAAGAAAACATCCGCAACAGGAATTTATAAAGATTGATACGACAAATATACTTTTTATTTGCGGAGGTGCTTTTGACGGTCTTGAAAAAATTATTGAACATCGTGTAGGCACAAGTTCAATGGGTTTTGGTGGCGAAGTATACGGGAAAAGGCAGGAGGAAAGGGGAGAGCAACTTAAAGAAGTTATTCCCCAGGATCTTGTGAAATTCGGTATTATTCCGGAATTTATAGGAAGGATACCCATTATTACCTGTCTTAATCCTCTTGACTGCGAAAGTCTTGTACGAATACTTAAAGAACCCAAAAACGCCATTACAAAGCAATTTGAAAAATTACTTTCCATGGATGATGTTGAACTTATATTTGAAGATGATGCTCTGGAAGAAGTTGCAAAACAGGCGATTTCAAAAAACACCGGTGCGAGAGGACTTAGGGCAATTCTTGAGGGAATAATGCAGGAAGTAATGTTTAATGCTCCTTCGAACAAAAATTTGAAAAAATGTATTATTACAAAGGAAAGTATTGTAAGTAAATCTCAGCCTATTTGTGAATAAAACAATACCCACGGGAATTTACCTGTGGGTATTGTTAAAAATAAGGTTTTTTTACTGTAGGAGAATTAGGATGATGATACTTATAGGAAACATTATTTCTTTTATAGCATCAATTTTCTTTTTTGGAAGTTGTATCTCAAAAAAAAGAAGTATGATTTTTTATTTACTGGGTATGGAATGTGTATTATTGGCGGTTGCGTCAATATTTTTTAATGCGTATGCCGGAATAACAACTCTTGCGCTTTGCGCTATACGTAATTTTATATCGGCAAAAGACAAGTATACGACGCCGGTTATGTATACTTTTCTTATACTTACTACCATAAGTGGACTTATTGTTAATAACCGTGGATTTATCGGACTCTTACCAGTAATAGCTACAGCCCAGTACATAATATGCAGTAAAGTATATAGGAAGGTTATATCATTGAAAGTAAGTCTGCTTATAAATACTTTGATATGGATAATTTATTCCTTTTTTATTCAGAATTATTCTTCAGCCCTCTCAGATTCCATTGCGGTTATTACCATAGCGGCATCTATAACACATATGGTATCCCAAAATAAAAAAATATC